>JAPLGZ010000190.1 GCA_026389895.1 Chloroflexota bacterium
TTGGAGATCTTATACCAAGATATGTGGGTGTAAGGCATTTAGGTTGGTGATTTTTATTGCGTGGCATGGAAATTAAACAATGGATAGCAAGGTGATGGGCCACCCCTATAGCGTCCCGGCCCAACAAAAAATTGAAGACTATTACACCGCAATGCGTCGTTTTTGGCATCCGGTGTTGCCGGCGGCAGATTTACCGGCGCATGAACCGATTGGCGTCGAATTGCTCGAAGAACCAGTTGTTCTGGCCCGGTTAAACGGTGAAATTGTCGCCATGCAGGATTTATGCCGCCACTTTCAGGCGCGGTTATCGTTGGGCGAGATTTCCAAAATTCCTGGCGCGGGCGAATGTCTGATGTGTCCTTATCATGGCTGGTCGTATGCAGCATCTGGCCAGTGTGTCCACATCCCACAACTGACTCACGAGCGGCAGATCCCAGCTGATGCACAAGTACCGCGTTATCTGGCGGCCGAGCGTTATGGTCTAATTTGGGTTTGTCTGGATGAAAAACCCCGTTTTGGCATCCCACAGATCCCGGCGTTGGACGACACCGCCTTTATGACCGGCCCGTTGCGCACCTATCCCGTCTGGCAAGCCGCCGCGCCGCGTGCGATTATGGCTGCGCTGGATGATACACACGGTCCGTGGGTGCACGGTGGCCTGGTAGGCGATCGGTCGCACACGGCGCCACCAGAACATACAGTGCGGCGTGAAGGTGATTGTATGCTGGTTGATGTACGGATGGTTCAGCCAGAAAACGCGACAATTCGCGAAAATGGGCGGTCTAATGGCCATGGGCCTCAACTGCAAGCGGTAAAACTCTGCACCACCGTCGGCATCCCAAACATGATCCACTTTATGATTCAGGCCGAAGGCTCACAGAAACGCACCCAAATCTGGCAGGCGGTCTGCCCGAAAAAATATAATGAGACGCTCACCTTTTGGGGTTCGGCGCGCAACTACGATTTTGATCAGCCAGTTTTCGACCCGGTATTTGAGACGATGCAGGATACGCTGCGTGAACAAGATAAACGGATTGTCGAAAGTCAGCGCCCCTGGCTGGTGCCACCTTTTTGGACAAAAGTTGAATTACCTTTACGCCCAGCCGACTTGCCATTGATTGAATATCAAAGATGGTTGGAAGAATTGGGCATTACACTCGCACTCTAAATGGAGCATGAACTGTGCCACGAAAAACTTATATCGCCGCGATCCAGGCTGCCCTGGGCGAAGAGATGCGGCGCGACGACAAAGTATTGTTGATCGGCGAAGATGTACGGATTGGCGTCTTTGCCGGCACACGCGGCCTGCACACTGAATTTGGCGACAAGCGTGTGATCGATACACCGATCTCAGAGTTGGGTGTGGCTGGTGCTGGGGTTGGCGCAGCGGCGACTGGTTTACGCCCGGTGGTCGATCTGATGTTTGGCACGTTCTTATACCTGGCCTTCGACCAGATTGCCAACCAGGCGGCGACGATGCGTTACATGTTCGGCGGCCAGGCAAAATTGCCCATTGTCTACATGGTGCAAAATGGGGGTGGCGTTGGCGCAGGTCCACACCATAGCCAACCGGTGCATCCGCTTTTTATGTATCTGCCGCTGATCAAAGTGATCATGCCCAGCACCCCCTATGATGTGAAAGGCCTGCTCAAAGCCGCGATTCGCGACGATAACCCCGTGATCTTCTTCAATCATCTCACCTTGGGGGGGCAACGCGGTGAGGTGCCCGACGAAGAGTATGAGATTCCGCTGGGCAAAGGCGATATTAAACGAACAGGCAAAGATGTCACCATCTGCACGGCAGGTCTGATGGTGCACAAGTCGCTAGAGGCGGCCAAAATTCTAGAAAAAGAAGGTATCGATGTCGAGATCATCGACTTGCGCACCTTAAAACCGTGGGACGAAACCCTGGTGTTGGAAAGTGTCGCCAAGACCGGTCACTTTGTCGCGGTCGATGAGAGTTATCCCGTCTGTGGCGCCGCCAGCGAATGGGCGGCGACCGTGGCCGAGAAGGGTTTCCATGATCTCAAAGCGCCCGTGCTGCGCGTCAGCAGCAAACACGTGCCTATTCCGTTTAGTCCGGTGCTAGAGAAACAGGTCATGCCCTCGGCGGAAGATGTTGTGACGGCGGTGAAGAAGGTGCTGGGAAAGTGATTTATTGAGGGGATTGGAGATTGCTCGTACTTAATCTCTAATCCTCAATCCCCTTGCATAGTTAATCTGAGGTCAGAACCACATGCGTGAACCGATCTATATGCCCAAATTTGGCCTGACGATGACGGAAGGCTTGATTGTCGAGTGGCATAAAAAAGAGGGCGATCTGGTCAATGAGGGCGACGCGCTATTGACTGTCGAGACGGAAAAGGTGGACACGGATATCAACGCTCCGGTGCGCGGGATGTTGACCGGCATCCAATATGAAGCGGGCGATGAAGCACCCGTGGGCGAGATCATTGCTTATATTGAGCAGGATTAGGTGGGACGTTCTCACGCAAAGCCGCAAAGAAAAGCCAGAAGAATTGACCGGTCTTTGTGTGAGAGAACGATTTGTGCCAAAAGGAGAGAATCTGTATGGAATCATATCAGCTACCCCAAACAAAGATTGAACAATTTCAGACTGAAGGTTATACCTTTATCCCCGATTTTTTTAGCCAAGATGAAGTGGCCGCGATGCGCGTTGAACTGGAACGCTTTAAAAGTGAGGGGCTAGGCCGCAACGTAGCAACCGATGGCGACGGAAAAACCCATTCGACGACAAAAATTAATTATCAGATTATTCCCTTAAATGACAAAAGCACACTTTTCCGCGCCTTGCCTTTCAACCCTAAAGTCATTAGCGCCATTGGCCAATTGATTGGCACGCCCTTTGTGCGCCATTTGGATCAGATTTTTCTCAAACCAGGTCGTACCGGCGCGGGCACCAGTTGGCACACCGACAACGCCTATTTTAAGATCAGCGACCCGACCAAAGGCACCGGCATGTGGGTGGCCCTACACGACGCCACCCTGGCCAATGGCACGCTACACGTGATCCCACGTAGCCATTTAGAAACATTTGAACACGAACGCGACCCAGGCAGCGATCACCACATTACATTCCGCGCCGACGATCAGCGTGCGGTGCCCATCGAACTGCCCGCTGGCGGGGCAATTTTCTTCAACTATGGGATTGGTCACGGCACCACGGCCAACAACACCGACAATGAGCGGGCTGGGTTGGCCTATCACTTCTTGCGGGCCGACTACATTCCCGAGAATTACCCAGCACTAAAGTCGATGGTCTACCTCACCGGGCCAGAGACGACAGGCGGCGAACGTGAATATGGCGTCAAGATTGAAGGCACGTGGTCAGATGAAGTGCAGCGGCTGAGCAACCCCACGCGCCCTTGATAACGGAGACGACTAATCAGGGATAACGAAACTGCCTGTTCTATCCACCCAACGGCTCCCTCCCTGTTTGGGAGGGCTGGGGTGGGGCTGCTTGGCGCTAAACACGGAATTGTATCGGATGGTGGCATAACCCCCACCTAGCCTCCCCCTGATAAGGGGAGGGACTGATGAGGGAAGGTCGCAATAGTTCATTCTATCCACCCAACGGCTCCCTCCCTGGCTTCGACGTGAGCTCAGCCGAACGTTTGGGAGGGCTGGGGTGGGGCTCCTTGATAGTAATTTTCCAATCGTCATCATTCTTCCGTTCATCCAAAAGAGGCAAGCATGCGTTTGAAAGATAAAGTTGCGATTGTCACCGGTGGTGGTGCGGGGATGGGGCAGGCGGTTGCCGAAGGTTATGCCCGCGAAGGTGCCCGCGTCGTCGTGGCCGAGATCAACACAACCAACGGCGAAGCAGTGGTCAGGACGATCCGCCAGGCTGGCGGGGAAGCGATCTTTGTCAAAGTAGATGTGGCAAAGGCGGCCGAGGTTGAAGCATTAGCCGTCGCCGCGAACAAAGCCTTTGGTGGTGTCGATATCTTGTACAGTAACGCGGCGGTGCAATTACATGGCAAAGATGCGCGGGCGCATGAAGTCAGCGAAGAAATTTGGGACCGCACCTATAACATCAACATCCGTGGTGTATGGCTATGCGCAAAATATGTGATCCCGAGCATGTTACAACGTGGTGGCGGCTCAATTATCAACGTGGCTTCCCCAACCGGCATGTTGGGTTGCGCGCCAGGGTATACAGCGTATAGCTCGAGCAAAGGCGCCGTGTATGGCCTAACCCGCGTCATGGCCGCCGATTATGCCCGTGACCAGATTCGCGTCAACGCGGTGGTGCCGGGCGCCACCGAAACACCACTCACGGCAGAACTCTTCGCCGATGCCAAGACGCGCAACGATCTGATCGCTGCAACACCGCTAGGCCGACTGGGCAAAGCCGAAGATGTGGTCGGCTTGGCGATTTTCCTGGCCTCGGACGAGGCGCGCTACTGCACGGGCGGTTATTACATGGTCGATGGCGGATTGACAGCAATTTAGGGTGAAGCGTGATGAGTGAGCAGTGAGATCAAATGACCTTTTTCACGCTTCACTCATCACTCATCACTCATTACGCATTACGCAGATAAACCTTTTATGAAATTTGCCTGTCTAACCACCGTCATACCCGACAAAACGCTCACCGAGCAGTGCGCAATGATTGCGGCGGCTGGCTGTACCGGCGTTGAAACGATTATTTTTCCTGATACGCCGCTGGAGCAGTGGCAGCAGACAATGCGCGCAGCCAGTGGCAATGCGGGTTTGCAGACGGTGGCGGTGATCCTGGGGGGCTTGGCGCTCTATCAACCGGATTTTCCAGGTTGGGTGCCGGAAGCACTGGTAGCGATCAAAGAGGTAGGGGCGGCAGCGCTTTTAACGCCAGAATATCGAGCGCAGGATCCATTGCCACTTTTTCCACCCTATCCTGCGCCACCCGCGGTTGAACAAGCGTATGTCGATGCGGCGCTCGACCAGATCAGCGCCATCGTTACGAAATTGGCCCTGCCGCTCTGGCTTGAGCCGATCACGCAATTTGAGAGCCGCTTCTGGCGCGATGTCACAACCGTCTGGCAAACTTGTGAACGCCTGAACAATCCGCAGATTGGCTTGGTGCTCGACTTTCATAACATGAACATCACCGAAGCCGATATCAATGCCACGATGCGACGGGCCAGCCAGTGGGTGCGCCATATCCATCTGGCCGATAACAATCGACGTCTGCCGGGCCAGGGGCACATTGATTTTGCCAGCGGGCTTGCCACCTTGCAGCAGCTTGATTATCAGGGCTGGTATAGTTTCGAGTGCGCCATCCACGGCGATTTTACAGTGACGCTACCGCAAGTCATTCAACAACTGAGACCATGACCACATTAATTTGGGCCAGCTTTGCCCTGACAGAAACGGGTCAACCCGTACAGACTGATTATGCCCTCTGCGTGGAAGGCAACCGCATCACGGCCGCCGGCTCCTATGCTGATCTGCGGGCGCGCTATCCTGAGGCTACGCAAGTGGGCGGCCATGACTTTTTCATGTTGCCGGCCATGACCAATAGCCATGATCACGGGCGCGGATTGGGCACCTTGCCATTAGGTGTGCCAGATGATCTGTTGGAAATCTGGTTGCCGGGCTTATATTCACAACCCGGCATTGACCGCTATCTGCTGGCGCGTTATGAGGGGCAGCTGCTGTTGCGGGCCGGCGTGGGTACGACGGCGCACAGCCATAATCCCCGCGATTGGCTGAACATGGGCGTTGAGGCAGAGGCAACCATCCGCGGCTATCGCGAGGCGGGCATTCGCGTGGCCTTTCACCCGCCGATTACCGATCAGAATCCGCTGATCTATGCCGAGCGCGAACGTTTTCTAGCCGGTCTGCCGTCCACCCTGCAGGAGGCAGCCCAACGTTTTTTGCGGCCTACACCGTTGACGCAACAGGATTACTTCACGCTATGTGAGCAGTTGTTCCAACAGCATCATGACGCCACCGACCACACAGTGCATATTCAGGTGAGCCCCGCTGGCGGTCAATGGTGCAGCGACGAAGTGACCTTGGCCGCCGTTGATTGGGCCAAGCGCCACAACACGCGCATCCAGATGCACATGCTAGAGACCGGTTATCAGCGGATATACGCCTTCAAGCGCTGGGGCAAAAGCTTCATCGCGCATCTGGCCGAGATTGGGGTATTGGGGCCATGGTTGACGCTGGCGCATATGGTCTGGATTGACGCGACAGATCTGCCATTGCTGGCCGAACATGGCGTCGGCGTGGCGCACAATCCGAGCAGCAATTTACGGCTACGCAGTGGGGTGGCGCCACTGCCAGCGCTGCTGGAGCACGGCATCCACGTCGGGGTGGGTCTAGACGGCCAAGCGCTGGACGATGATCAAGATTATTTACGCGAATTGCGCCTGGCCTGGACCTTGGCCAATCGGCCTGGGGCGGATTCACCGACCATCAGCGCCGACTTGGTCTTACAAATGGGCACACGTGATGGCTGCGCCATCACGCTGGGTAGCGACGTGCCATTGGGTAGATTGACGCCGGGTGCGCTGGCCGATCTCGTCTTACTGGATTGGCCGGGGGTGCAAGGGGTCTGGTCTTCACCAGAAACACCACCACTGGATCTGCTCTTACGCCGAGCGTCTCGCCAACAGGTTAAACATGTGCTGGTCAACGGCGAATGGGTGGTGCGTGATGGGCAATCCACACGCATCGACGAAGCGGAAGTAATGAGCGCCATTCGCGCAGATCTGAAACGTTATGATCCGGCGCTGCTTGCCCAATCAGGGGCCGCCGCCAAAGCGCTTGGCCCCTATCTACGGCGTTTTTATGCCACATGGGAGACTGACACCGCACCGGCAAGGCATTTTATAGCCGCATAGGATTACACACGCAAAGGACGCCAAGAAGAGCAAGTGCAGCCGTATAAATTTTGCGGCCTTTGCCTGACATTCCCTCGGCTTTGGCAGCCAGACAACATGGGTCAACGAAGACCTTTCCAAGCGCAACCCCAAAAGAGCGCGACAACGCTGTCACGTTACAAATATGAACTATCGGTTGTTATCGTTCTTACTCTCAGTTGTGATTCAAGGTGAAAGGATTCGTATGACAGACGCAAAGACACTCGAAAAATATTTGAACTATGTGCGCGAGGCCACGCTATCGCGCCGTAATTTCATGCGCAATACCGCCGGGCTGGCCACAATGGCGGCGCTGGCAGCGTGCGCTCCCGCCGCGCCGGCGGGCCAAGCGCCGGCCGCAGCGGGTGCGACACCAGCCGCCGGCGCCACGGTAGCCGCTGGCGCCCCCAAGACCGGTGGCACCCTGGTCTTCGCCGCCGAGTCGATTGGCGAATCGCTGGAACCGGGTTTGTGGAACGGTTTCGGCATCTCTAACGTGATCGACAATGTGGGGGCCTACCTAACACGCCCCAACAGCAGCGGTCAGTGGACCGATCCTGCCGAAGCCAGTTTGGCCGAATCGTGGACCATTTCCGAAGATGGCAAAACCTACACGTTCAAGATTCGCAAAGGCGTCAAGTTTCACGATGGCGCCGATCTAGACGCCGACGCCATTGTGCGCAGCCTGACGCGCCAGGTCAACAAAGATGACGCCAGCTTTGTCGATGGGCTCTACATGCACGTCAACTACACCTTTAACCGCAAGTCGATTACGGCGCCGGACAAAGAGACCGTGGTGATCGAATTGGAGCGCCCAGACGCGGCCTATCTGTATCGCCTCTTCCATCCCTCGGCCATTATCATCAGCCCGAAAGCGTTGGATGAGTACAAGAAAGAGATCAACACCAACCTGATCAGTTGCGGCCCCTTCAAGATCGACAAATTCACCCCCGGCGCCGAGGTGACGTTGGTTGCCTTTGATGATTTCTGGGAAGGGCGTCCTTATATCGACAAAATTGTCGTGCGCGGCTATCCCGATGAAGGCGCCATGTTGGCGGCGATTGAAGCAGGGGAAGTCAACTTTGCGCCCTATCCGCCCGCTTCTGCCGTACAACGCTTGAAGGAGAGCCAAGAGATGAAGGTGATGGCCGGGCCGCCATTGATCAATCTCTTCTTGGGCTGCTGCACGCTTAACGAACCGACCAACAATCACGATGTGCGTCTGGCCATCAACTATGCGATCAACCGCGACAACGTGATCAAGGCCGTGCTCTACGGTCTGGGCGAACTGCCAGCCAGCTTTGTTGGCCCCACCGAATTTGGCTTTGATCCGGCTGGCCGTGACATTAGCAAACAAGATATTGCCAAGGCCAAAGATCATGTTGCCAAGTCGGGCCTACCGACGCCGATCAAGTTTTCTTTGACCTACGAAAACAATCGTTTCTGGCCACAAATGGCGGAACTCGTCAAGAGCGACCTGGAAGCCGTTGGCTTTGCCGTGACGCTGGACGCGCAGGATTCAGGCTCATACTGGGGCAAAGTGAACGACGGCAAATCGCAGTTGAACATGAATCAGCGTTCGCTCTGGGTGCCCGACCCAGACAACAAGGTGACGCTGCTCGAATCGCACAACGCTTCGGCGCAAGGTGAAACGGGGATTGCCAAGGCGATGCCCGAATATTCCAAGAAGATGGATGAGTTGTTGGCCGCCGGCGTCAGCGAGTTAGACAAGACCAAACGCGCCGAAATCTATAAGCAGATCCAAGAGCTGATTCTCGAGGAGATGCCCTATGTGATGTTGGCTTATTATACGAAGCCAGTGATCATGGCCGCCAACATCAATGACCTGCCAATCGGTGGTGCTTCGACCGAACGCATTTTCTTGCAGAAGGTGTGGATGAGCTAGGCAAAAGGCGAGAGCAGGTAATTTATAAGATTGGAGATTAATGCCAGACGAAGTAATCTCTAATCGATCATCCGTGGTCGCTGTAGGATGGGTCAGTTGACCCATCCTACGCCGCCAATCGCGTGAATGACTAATCCATCTGATGTGGAGTATGCTGTGAGCGTTGCGAAGTTAAAAGACTCAAATCATTTGGTGACGGCAACTAGTCTATCCAAGCGGCCTACCCTCGGTCGTCGGCTAACAGCATTGCGGCAAAAATACGAATTGGCCCTGCTCGGTGGCATCTTTTTTGCCTTGGTGGTGCTGGGGACGATCTTCGCGCCGTGGCTCAGCCCGTATGATCCGATCAAGCAGGATATCCCATCGCGTTTGTTGACACCATCCGCCATTCACTGGTTCGGCACCGATGAATCGGGGCGCGACAATTTTACGCGCGTGCTGTATGGCGGCCGGCCGATTCTGACCACCGGGATCTCATCGGTGCTCTTGGCGTTGCTAATTGGCATGGGGATTGGGACGGCGGCCGGTTATCGCGGGGGGCTGCTCGACGATCTGCTGATGCGGGCGATGGATATCATGCTCAGTTTTCCCACGATCTTGCTGGCGATCCTGATTGTGGCTTCGTTGGGCACGGGCTTGATCAACACGATTCTAGCCATTGCTTTTTCCTTAATCCCCACCTTTGCGCGCCTGGTGCGTTCGATTGTGATTACCCTGGTGCGCGAACAGTATGTAACGGCAGCGCATGCGGTCGGCACGTCGGATTGGCAGATCATCGCCAAACACATCTTTCCCAATATGATCCCGCCGATCATCGTGCAGGCGACGGCGACTTTAGCGATTGCAATCAGCTATTCATCGGCGCTCAGCTTTCTAGGGCTCGGCGTAGAGCCACCACGGCCCGATTGGGGTTTGATGGTGAGCCAGGGCCAACGGTTGATCTTTGACGCCATCTACATTCCATTTTTTCCAGGCTTAGCGATTACGCTCACCGTGCTCAGTGTAAATTATATCGGCGACGGCTTGCGCGATCATCTGGACCCAACACTGCGCAATCGCTAGCCATGACGAAGGGCCAAAAGACTCACGTAGGTCAGCCCGTGTCGGGTGACAATGGTGCTTTATCCCACAGATTTGGGCGACCGAATCAAGGTCACCCTGCAAGGGCTGACCTACGAAATCGGTTCGTCAATCGTAAATCATGAATCGTAAATACTTATGCGCTACATTCTCACCCGTTTAATTTGGTTGCCGATTGTATTGTGGGCGGTTGCCAGCCTCACTTTTTTGGTGGTACATCTGGTGCCTGGCGATCCGTTGAGTCAAGTTGCCACATTGGTCTTGGATCAGGCACAACTGGATCGTACGCGCGTCGAGTGGGGTCTGGACCAACCACTCTGGCGACAATATGGTCGTTTTCTGGGCAACCTGGTGCGCGGCGATCTGGGCGTATCGATGGCATCTGGTGTACCGTTGACACGCCTGCTCTATGAAAAGATGCCGCCGACGATTGAGTTGGCATTGATGGCCATGCTGATCAGCACGATAGTGGGCATTGGCGCGGGCGTTATTTCGAGCACCACCCGCCATAAATGGCTGGATTACGGGGCGCGCACCTTTGCAATTTTAGGTTTGTCGATTCCCTGGTTCTGGATCGCCATTCTCTTTATCTTTGTCTTTTCAGTAAAGTTAAAATGGACGCCGGTGGGTGGCCGGTTGGGCGTGGGCGTCGATTATGATCCGGTTACTAACTTTGTGCTGATCGACACCCTGATGACAGGCAACTGGCCGGCGCTGCTCAGCTTTTTGAACCATCTGATCCTGCCTGCCCTGGCGATAGGCCTGACGTCGGCTGGTTTTGTGGCGCGCATGACCCGTTCGGCCATGCTAGAAGTGTTACGCGCCGATTACATCCGTTCGGCGCGTGCCAAGGGGCTCCACCGGCGCACGATCACCTTTAGCCACGCCTTGCGTAACGCCATTCTGCCCGTGATCACCTTGCAAGGGCTCCAGTTTGGCACCTTGCTTGGCGGTGCGGTGATCACGGAATTGGTCTTTGCCTGGCCGGGGCTAGGCCGCATGTTGCTGGATGCGATTTTGCGGCGCGATTATGCGTCGGTGCAAGGGACGGTCCTCTTTGTGGCCTTTTTCTATGTGGTGATGAATTTAATTGTAGATGTGCTCTATCACGTGGTTGATCCGCGGCTACGTGAGGCCTAGAGAGGAAAATCGATCATCTTCAGTGACCTGGGTTATAATAGGGTTATGGATAAATTTGCTTGGAAGGAGGCAAAGCGATGAGCATTGCAACATTAGATCCCACCCAGTCAACCCCAGAAAGATCAAACACAGAAAAATCACCTCTAGAGAAAATTGCGCCTAGCCAGCCGTTGCGCATGAGCTATGAAGACTGGCTTGTCTGGGCGGGTGAAGACAAACAGACCGAATGGGTTGATGGAGAGGTCATTGAATTTATGCCACCGAAACGTTTGCATCAGGCATTGGTCAGTTTTCTCAATCGTGTTATCGGATTATTCATAGAAGTTTTTGAGCTTGGTCAGTTACAAATTGCACCGTTTCAGATAAGACTTCGGCCTGATGGCAGTGCGCGCGCGCCAGACTTATTTTTTGTGACGAAAGAACATCTTTCGCAGCTGACACCTGAACGCTTAAATGGCCCACCGGATCTGATCATCGAAATTATCTCGGATGAAAGCGTCCACCGCGACCGAGTTGATAAGTTTGATGAATACGAAGCAGGTGGCGTACCCGAATATTGGATTCTGGACAATCGCCCTAGCCGTAACCGTGCTCAATTTTATCAACTAGATGCACAGGGCCGGTATCGCGAAATCAGTGTCGAAATTGATGGAATCTATCGCTCGCGGGCCTTGCCCGGCTTTTGGCTCAAAGTGGATTGGCTGTGGGCGGCAGAGCCAGATGCGTTGCGGGCGCTGGCGGCTGTGGTCGGCCCCGAAAAGATGCTTGAAGCGCTACGCCGTGTTGCTGAGTAACTGTGTTGCTGAAGAATAGACTCGCTAATTTACTATGCTGACAACGCGATTCAACCCACTGACCCCAGATGTTCTCTGTAACCCCTATCCATCTTACGCTCAACTCCGCCAAGATGATCCCGTACACTGGGGCAATGCCGACGACGCTAATTTACCTGGCCGCTGGTACGTAACCCGTTTTGACGATGTGACTACAATCCTCAAAGACCAGCGGTTTGGTCGTGAAGTGGCTAAGGTGTTACCGCCAGCCGCGCAACCCATTGTCGCCGAAATGGACAAACCACTGGCGAACATGGCTGAAGCGTGGATGATTTTGCGGGATCCGCCCATCCATACGCGCTTGCGCAGTCTGGTGCAAAACATTTATACCCCGCGGCGGGTCGCCGAATTACGCCCACAGATCGAGGCTATTGCCCAGCGCCTGATCGACAACCTGCTGACGGCAGGGCCGCCGCTTGATCTACTCACCCATTTCTCTCTGCCTCTGACGGTGATGATGACGGCGCACATGCTCGGTCTGCCTGGCGAAGATTATGATCAACTGATGCCGTGGTCACGCGCCCTGGCCGCGGTGATCGATCTCAATCAGGCTGATGACGTGCGCCAGCTCAGTCGCCAGGCCGTGGCCGAATTACAGGACTATTTGCGCGATATCATCAGCGCACGTCGCCGCCAACCCCAGCATGATCTGATCAGTCTCATGCTCCAACCAGAGGCCGCCGCCAAGTTGACCGAAGACGAACTGCTCGGCAGTTTAACCCATTTGCTCTTTGTGGGCAACGACCCGGTCATGCATGAGATTGGCATGGCGGTGATCACATTACTGCATCACCCAGACCAAATGGCGCAGTTACGCGCCAACCCCGACCTGATTCAAAATGCCGTGGATGAGTTGTTGCGCTATGACAGCCCCGTCCAGATGACCTTTCGTTATGCCCTGACGAATGTCGAATTTCAGGGTAAACAGTTGCGCACCGGCGATCATGTGGCGCTGGTATTGGGGGCGGCCAATCGCGATCCCGCTTGCTGCGTTGAACCGGATCGATTGGAGATTACACGGACGGTTGGTCAGGTGGCGCATTTTGGTGCGGGCGTTCATTACTGTTTAGGCGCGCCACTGGCCCGGTTGGAAGGTCAGATTGCGCTGAATAGTTTGTTGCAGCGCTTGCCGAATTTAGCGCTGGCGACGGATGAATTAACCTGGCAAAAGACCGTCGCGGTACGGGGTGTGGTGGAATTGCCAGTACGCTTTTGACGCTAGCCTCCATCAAAGCCCAATTTGTACGTTAAAATTCACATCAATCGAACGATGAACATCACCGCTTTCAATCCGCTTGATCCGACCATCTTAGCCGATCCATACCCGACCTACCGCTGGTTGCAGCTGCATGATCCAGTGCATTGGGGCGCGCCGGGCGATCCCAATACCGATGGCTGCTGGTATATCACCCGTTATGCTGATGTAGTCGCCGCACTCAAAGAGCCACGGCTGGGTCGCGAGCTTTGGCGTCTGTTGCCCGAACGTGAACCACCAACGCTGTCGGCGGTGCAGAAACCGATTGTCGCCATGTCCAAACAGTGGATGGTTCTGCGCGACCCACCGGCCCACACACGGTTGCGGAGTTTGGTCCAGCGCGTCTTCACCCCGCGCATGATCGAACAGCTGACACCGCGCATGGAAGAGATTGTCCAGCGCATCTTGACCAATGTCGCAGAGCAGGGGCATATGGAACTGCTCGCCGACTTTGCGCTGCCCTTGCCGGTCACGATTATTGCTGAGATGCTCGGCATACCAGCGGAAGACCAGGCACTGTTCATGCCTTGGTCGCGGGCGCTGGCCGCGGTCATTGAGTTTGAACAAAATGAGGCCGTCATGGCGCAAGGCAGTCGGGCCGTGTTGGAATTGGCAGCTTATCTCCATGAGATCATCGCCGAGCGGCAGCGACGGCCGCAGGACGATCTGATCAGCGCGCTGATCACGCTAGAAGACGCCGGTAAAAGGCCAAGCGAAGAAGAGTTGATCGGCACAATTACCCAATTGCTCTTTGGCGGCAATGAACCAGTGGTCCATTTGATTGGCAATGGCCTGTTGGCCCTGTTGCGCCACCCACAGCAACTGGAAAATTTGCGCACCCAGCCATTCTTACTAGACACGGCCATCGACGAATTAATGCGCTATGATAGTTCTGTCCAGATGACCTTTCGCTATGCATTGGAAGAACTGACATTTGGCGGCAAGACCTTACACCAGGGTGATCAAATTGCAATTGTGATGGGCGCGGCCAACCGTGATCCGGCCCAGTTTGCTGAACCCGACCAGCTGGATCTGGCGCGTTCGCCGAATCGTCACATGTCGTTGGGTGTGGGCATTCACTATTGCATTGGTGGGGCCCTGGCCAAAGCCGAGGCAAAGGCCGCCTTTACCGGCCTGTTACAGCAATTGCCAGATTTGGCGTTGGTCAACCCAGAACAGACCTGGCGCAAGGCGGTGGCGGTTCGTGGCGTGGAGCAATTACCCGTAACCTGGACATTACAAGCCTAAGGGACAAAATAAGGAGAAGCAGCCATGTATAATATTCCCCAAGATTTGCTAGATGGTTACGAAAAATTGCCCGATATCCTCATTGGTCTGTTGCGTCACTATCTAGAAGACGAGTTGCGCAACGCACGCGGCGGCGACGAAAACTGGTCGGTGATCGAAGTGCTCTGCCATCTGCGCGATGCCGAGGAATATGCCCTGGCCCGCAATCGTGCTATGCGCGACCAAATTGACCCGCGGATCGAACCCTATGCTCAGGAGCAATTGGCGATTGAACGAGGCTATGCCAAGGCCAATCTTCAGGATACGCTCCAGACGTTTGTGAACTTGCGCCGTACGCATTTGGCAGAGCTGGCCGCGCTCGCCCCGGCCGATTGGGAGCGCACGGGGCAGCACCCAGAACAAGGGCAAATCACGATTCTCACCCATACGCTGCATATGATCAGCCATGATCTCGTGCATGCCGCGCAGATCGCGCGGCAACTCGACCCACTATCTAGACCACAAGGATGAAGCTATGTTTGACATCGCGGTGATCGGCAACGGCATGATCGGCTCGGCGGCCACGCGCTACTTGAGCGCTATGAATCAAAAAGTTCTGGCGATTGGTCCTGGTGAACCGGCCGATTGGCAGGCGCATCAAGGCGTCTTTGCCAGCCACTATGACCAGGGGCGCATTACACGGATTATTGACCCCGACCTAGCCTGGGCACAGGTCGCGGCGCGCTCAATCGACGTTTATGCCGAAATCGAACAAGCCAGCGGCATCACTTTTCATCAGCGCGCCGGTGGCTTGCGCGTCAGCCCCGATGTAACCGCGCCGGTTGACAATGTGAATCAAGCCGAACAGGTGGGCAAGGAATTGGGCGCCATCTATAGCCGTTTGTCGCAAGCCGAATTAGCGCGCCAATTTCCTTTTTTGCACTTCAGCCCAGGGACCGTCGGGCTGTGGGAACGCGGTGGCGCAGGTTATATCAATCCCCGCTCCCTGGTACAGGCCCAATTAACGGTGGCGGCCCAACAAGGTGCCACCATCGTGCGCGAGACCGTGACCGGGATCAGCCAACGCAAAGAGTTTGTCGAGCTGAGCACGGATGCCGGTGCGCACTATCAAGCGCGCAAGGTGCTCGTCGCCGCCGGCGGCTATACGAATCATTTAGTAAGCCGCAAACTTGATTTGCGCCCCAAAGCAGTCACCGTATTGCTAGGCGAATTGAGCGAGGCGGAAGTCAAACGCCTGCAAGGCCTGACCACGTTGATCTGGCGGCTGGCGGACCATCCGCTACTGGCCTCAATCTACGCCGCCCCACCGATCCGTTACCCAGATGGCAAAATGTATATTAAGATCGGCGGCACGGTTAAAGCGCCGCATTTTATGCACGCACCGGAAGAATTTCGCGCCTGGTTTCATTCTGCTGGCGATTCAGACGAGGCCAATGCTTTGCGCGATGTGTTGCTCACGTTGCTACCAGGCTTAAAGGTCGAGTCTTATCAGACCAAACCTTGTGTCTATACCCTGACAGCGCATGAACATCCCTATATCGACCGGTTAGACGATCAACTATTTGTGGCGGCTGGCGGCTGTGGTTCATCAGCCAAATCGTCGAATGAGCTTGGGCATATCGCGGCGTTGTTGGTGGAGAAGGGTGCGTGGAATTATGATATTCCTGCCAAAGTGTTTGAAGCGCGGTTTAAGTGATCGGCTTATGAGATAGGCGAAAAAGCAGAAGCATCGAATGAATTCGACGCCTGATGTGGGAAATCCTGTTGAAACAGGTTAGGTTGGGTGTGCAACTCCAATTAGTGCGTTTCAACGCACTTTTCATATCAGGTGCCGAATTCATTCGGCGCTGGCCTTCTTTCCATGTCAGGTGCCGAATTCATGCAACATTCCCGGCTTTGCGCTACCAATGGGCATCGCGCCCAACGGGCACCCGATTCGACGCCTGACACGCAAAACCCTGTTGAAACAGGTTAGGTTGGGGACGCGTCCGTGGTTAGTGCGTTTCATATCAGACGCCGAATTCATTCGGCGCTACCAACTCGCCGCCGAATAGATCTCATGCAAAAAGCGACTGGGGCGCGTCATTAACAAGTGCGTGTTCGTAAAACCAACTTCCTGTGCCAACTTTTCCCAAGCTGGATAGGGCACGGGATACGGCACGGCAAAATTACCTTTGTCGATGTTATATTCGACAATCAACAGCCGCCCACCAGGCCGCAGATACCCAAACACTGTTTGTAGAACGGTCGCCTGATGGCGCTGAAAATGCAAGGAATTCGCCATCACAATGCCATCGAGCGCAGGCAACTTGAGCGGGCGCGTAAAATCTGTGGTCTGGTAATGAACGGTTGTCTGCGGAAATTGGGCGCGCATGGTCCGCGCTTGTTCACGCAGTGCGCCCGCATCTTTATCCACCGAATAAATCTCGCCAGTTGGCCCCAGCAATTCAGCCAGTGCCAGTGTAAAAGCCCCAGCGCCCGAACCGAGATCCGCCCAAACCCCGCCCGGCATGGGGATCCCGCCGCGCAATAAATTCATATGATCTGTGTGATTCATCCTATTTATCCTCGTTGCAACCCAGCCTCGTCTGGGTTAGAATATGCCTTATCTGCCGAAGATCGTAAAATTTACCAGCACTTGATTCAAACATACCTCAGGAGGAAACCCAATCATGGCTCGACTGTCCAACAAAGTCGCCATTATTACCGGCGCGGCGCGCGGCATTGGCCGCGCCATCGCCTTGCGCTTTGCCGAAGAAGGTTGCTCATTGGCCCTGTCGGACCTGAATTTGTCCGGCGTCCAAGATACGGCCCGCGAGTGTGAAGCCAAAGGAGCAGCGCATGGGGTGCGCACGGCTACCTTTCCGACGAATATTACCAACCGAACCGAGGTTGAAGCGATGGTAGCTGGCACGGTAGAGCAGCTAGGTCGCCTCGATATTCTGGTCAACAACGCCGGCATCTTTAGCAATGCGGCGTTTGAATTGATGACCGATGACCAGTGGAATACGATGATGAATGTCAATTTGAACAGTGTCTTCCTTGTCAGCCAGATCGCAGTGCGCCACTGGCTACGCACACAGCAACCGGGCAATATTATCAGTCTAGCCTCGGTGAGTGCGGTGGTCGCCTTTACCGAGTCTTCGCATTATTGCACCGCCAAAGCGGGAGTGGCGGAGATGATGCGCTGTATTGCCATGGAGCTAGGCCCAATGAACATCCGCGCCAATTCGATGGCGCCAGGTATCATGGCCACAGAAATGACCAAACCAGCCCTCTCTGAACCAGAACTAGCCGCCGATTGGATGCGCCGCATTCCGCAACGTCGTTATGGCACACCCGAAGATGTCGCCAACCTGGCGCTTTTCCTGGCTTCCGACGAATCTAGCTATGTCAACGGCGATATGATCTATGTCGATGGCGGCGCAACGTGGGCGTGGAGTAAACCGAGTGATGATGCGCGATAT
>JAPLGZ010000643.1 GCA_026389895.1 Chloroflexota bacterium
CGATACGGCTTATCAAGAGCTCGTTGACAAGGGCATCAAGATCAAAAGCGGGCTGACCAACTTTAAGGAAGTGCGCGTCTGTTTCTTCTATGATCCAGATGGCAATACGCTTGAATTGGTAGAAGATCCACGCAAGGCCGGGAAATAGCGAGATTAGCGATTGGAGATTAGGGTTAGACACAATCTTCCTAATCGCTAATCTCCAATCGCCTTCCATAACCAAGCACCATGCCCTACACCTATCCCATCACCATCCACCATATCTTCATCTCTCCTGGCCATAACTACTTTGGCAACCGGACGCAGACGCCTGGGCTGCATCCGACATTGGATGTGGCGATGGCCGAGGTCAAGGCCGGCTTAGGCTTGGTGGGCGACCGTTTTTATGGCAAAGGGGAAAACTTCGACGGCCATGTCACCTTTTTTGCCTGGGAAGTTTTTCAAGCGCTACAAGCAGAATTTGAAATGCCCGAAGTAACGCCTGTCGTGTCCCGCCGCAATGTGATCACCGAAGGCGTGCCGCTGAATCAATTAATCGGCCAAGAATTCACCATTGACGGGATTCGTTTTCGCGGGACCAAACACTGTGCGCCCTGCCGCTGGATGGATATTGGTTTTACGCCCGGCGCGCTCAAGTTTCTGCATGGCCGCGGTGGTCTGCGCGCCCAGGTATTAAGTGATGGCGTGTTGCGGCGCGGCGCGGCTATTTTGCAGACCAGCATGATGATGGATCTATCCAAGCTGACCGATGCCTTGCCAACACCCCGTTTGCCTTAGATAAACATGATGAGTGATACGTGATGAGTGAGAAAGACCCACAGTATTTCTACTCACTTCTCACTCATCACGTATCCCGTTTTACAACAACTCCACCGCCACCGCCGTTCCGCCACCCGTACCATGACAGAGCGAGGCCAGACCGCGCGCTTTATTCTCTTGTTGTAGCGCGTTCAACAACGTGACGATGATGCGCGCACCCGACGCGCCAATCGGGTGGCCCAAGGCGATCGCGCCGCCGTAGACGTTGATCTTCTCGTAGGGAATTTCTAGGGTTTTGCGCAACAGCACATTGTTAAGCGAGAAGGCTTCGTTGTTTTCGAACAGGTCAAAGCTATCTACCCTGGTCTGTAATTTCTTCATCAACTTGCCAATCGCTGGGATTGGACCTTCGACAAAACGCCAGGATTCGACCGCCGCCCACGTGCCACCCAAGATGCGTGCAATCGGCTTAAGATTATATTGTTCGACGGCCTTTTTACTGGCTAGGACCATCGCCGCGGCGCCGTCGGAAATCTGGCTGGAATTGCCGGCGGTGAGTAGCCCATCTTTGCCAAAGGCGGGGCGCAATGCCGCCAGCGATGCCATCGTCGTCTCGGGTCGGATGCCTTCATCGTTGGCAATCACGATACTTTTTTTGCGCTCTTGCACCGTAATCGGCGCGATTTCGTGGCTGAACACCCCACTCGCAGTGGCCGCGGCGGCGCGACTATTCGACAGATAGGCCACTTCATCCAACTCGGTGCGCGTGACACCATATTCTTGGATCAGCCGTTCGGTCTCCTCACCCATCAACTCACCGTTCATTGGATCTGTCAAGCCGTCTTTGAGCAAGATATCGGTCACCTGTTCCTGGTTTTCGCCGATTAACAATTTGTACCCCCAGCGCGCCTTGTGGCTCAGCAGAAAACCAGCCTGCGACATCGACTCAATCCCACCGACCATGACCAAATCCGCGTCGCCGGCGCGGATGGCCGTATCACCGTTGATGGTGCTCATCATGCCCGAAGAGCAGAGCATATCGACGGCGTAACCGTCGACATCGTTGGGGATTCCCGCTTTCAAAGCGGCGTGGCGCGGGACTAGTTGACCGTGACCATGTTTCAAAATGTTGCCGAAGATGTATAGATCCAAATCTTTGCCTGCAATGCCCGCCCGTTCAAGCGCCGCCTTCATCACATGCGCGCCCAGATCGACTGGCGACAGCTCTTTTAACCCGCCCCCAAACTTGCCAATCGGCGTGCGCACAGCAGATACGATATATGATTCGCTCATTGTTTTCTCCTTGAATTGAAAGGGTGGCCTGGCCTCACCCCATGCGTCTTACTTCGGCGAGCTCAGTCGAGTTCACGTCGAAGCCCAGCCAGATCTCCTGACTCAAAGTACCGAATCCAGGAGAGGGGAGCACATCAACTGATCTCACTTATCACTCATCACTTATCACTCGTCACGTATACTGTCCCCCATTCACACTCAACACCTCTCCCGTAATATAC
>JAPLGZ010000229.1 GCA_026389895.1 Chloroflexota bacterium
CGTGTCCGGCTGTGCGTGCATTGCCACTAACGAGACCGGGCACGCAATCGACGGCGAATCATCCTTAGGGATAAAAGTACCTTGGTCACGCCGCCGACCGCATGCCCCTACGCGCGCCTAGAAATTGGTTTGAACCGTAAATAATGTCCGTTTTGTACAAGCTTTTCGTGTTTTACTATCCCATAATCTGTGCATGTAACTTTCGCAAGAAAATAGTTGCATTGGGTCGCAATGATGGCTGATTACAACCCGGCGTAACCACCATCATGCAAATTATGCAGAGGATAGCAGACAAAATAATGGACACAATTAACCCTGTCAGTAGACAGAAAACCGAAGATGAAGCCAGCATTCGTCAATTGGTGAAGCAGATGGAGGAGTGTTGGAACGCCGGCGATGGTCATGCCTATGCCGCTCAGTTCACTGAAGATGCGGATTTTGTCACCATCATGGGGTTGCACATCAGTGGGCGCAAGGCGATTGCCGAAGGCCACCAGCAGATCTTCGCCACAGTTTACAAAGATAGCCAGAACACCACAACGATCACCGATGTGCGTTTTGTGCGGGCCGATGTTGCCCTGGCACATGTGCGTTGGCATTTACGTTTCTGGCAGGAGAAAACGTTGACCGAGGCTCAAGCCATCAACACGCTCATGTTGGTCAAACTGACTGCGCCAGGCGAATGTTCTTGGCAGATTACCGCTTTTCAAAATACACCGCTGGTCGTCCGTTAATTTTCTAGCTGGAGGAAATGATGTTGCGCAAAATCCTGAAAGTGATTGCCATTGTACTGAGCAGTCTGATCGTTTTGATCCTCGTTGCTGGGATCGTCATCTATGTGCTGAGCGAGCAACGGATCAACAAGCTGTATACAGTGTCAGTGGCGCCGGTGACAATACCCACCGCTGAAACCGAGATCCGTGAAGGGGAACGGTTGGCAAAAATTCGTGGCTGTACCAGCTGTCACATGGCCGATCTGGCGGGTGACAGCGCCTTCATTGCTGGGGCTCCGGTCGGGAGGATTCCGTCGGCCAACTTGACCTCTGGTCAGGGTGGCCGCGGGCAAACGTTTAGCGACGTGGACTGGGTGCGGGCCATTCGCTACGGTGTCAATCAAGCGGGGCGCGGTTTGTGGATCATGCCATCGCACGAATATTTTAGTATGAGTAATCAAGACCTCGGCCGTTTAATCGCCTATCTAAAGACCATTCCTGCCGTGGATAGAGTCCATCCACCACGGCAACTTGGCCCACTCTTCCGCACCCTGCTCGTTGCCGGACAACTGCCATTGTTGGCTGTCGAAGAGCTTGACTTGACAGCCGCGCCGCCAACCGCGCCGCCTCCGGGAGAGACGGTTGAATATGGCAGCTATCTCGCTGTCACCTGTAGCGGCTGTCATGGCGCTAATTACACGGGCGGGCCGTTGCCGGGTGCGGATCCTGGTTCCCCTGAAGCGGCCAATTTGACGCCAGGTGGTGTCATGAAAAACTATAGCGAAGCGCAGTTCATCGCCGCCTTGCGCACTGGCATCCGGCCCGATGGCAGTGCAATTCCGAATGAGGCCATGCCGTGGCAAGTGTTAGGTGGCAGCTTGACCGATAGCGAATTAAAGACGCTATACATGTTCTTCCAATCGTTGCCGGCATCCAGCGTAGACGCTAGTTGATCGTCGGTTTTGCTTCGCTGGGTAGATCAAAAGCGAGCGAGAATCTCATGATTTCTCGCTCGCTTTGACTTCGGTGTTACTGGCTCGATCAGGCGCTACGTTTTTGCCCGGGTGTGTAACGGGGCACCTGTTTGAGCACCCTTAAATCGTCTTGGCTAAGGTGCTCGTCTGGTTCGCCGGGGGGCGGGACGCCGTTGCTAGCCGGTTGCGTAGTGGTTTGGGGTGCTTTGGTCTCTTCTGGCATTGGTGTAATTTTAATTCTGCTGTCGATCCCTTCCGACCCAACCCGAATTTCTGGCTTGACTGTGTTGGCAGGGCTGTCGCCAACAGAGATTCTACCAACATTGAGCGGATTGGCGCCTTCGATCGAGGTAACTACCTGGATCATGGCATCTTCTGGCAGATTGGGGAACCTTTGGCGGAGCAGATCGGTGGTGCGGTTGCGTGCAAAACCATCGATCATCTCTTGATTCAGGTGTAAACGGGTAATCGTAATGGGGTGGGCCATGTTGAGCGTGACGCCAATCGATGGCAGCGTCTGCGCCAATTCCTGGCGAACGCCAGCCAAGATGGTATCACACTCGGGAAACCCTGGAATAATCGGCAACAGTCGATCTATCACCTCCGCCGTTGGCGCAAGCGGCCGTCTTTTTTGGACTGCCGTTACACCATGGACGAGGGCATCGCGGATTTTGGTCCTGATCATCTGTTCGCGTTCATTGTCATCAAATTGCGCCAGTTTTGCCAAGGTCGCGCGATCTCTAGTCACGCTGTTTTGCAGATCAAAGCTTCGCCAGAAATTTAAGGTAAAACCAAAGGGGATATCATAGATAAAAAGGCCTTGGGTCACGTAGCTGACCGGTTCGTCGCGCGCGCGAATGGTGCGGACAACGGGCTCAACCCGTCGGCTAATCACCCCGGGGCCCGGCCCGGCGATGCGACTAAACCAGCCGAGCCGATAGATGACAAGCCGCTCTTCTTCGGGCACAACGCGCCATTGAAAACGGAAGATGATCAGCGCCAACACGATCAGAAAAACGACAAAGCCAGTGCCGATAACGATGAAATCATCCATGTGATTGGCCTCCTTCTGCCGTATACGAACGAAGAAATTCAACAAGCAGCGGACTGACCCATTCGTCCGTCGTTTGGTTAATGAGTAACCCTCTGCGCACTAACTGATCGATAATACCCTGATCTTCGGCTCTCTGTTGGTGGCGAACAAGCCGTTGCGCCACTTGTTGCTCTTCTCGGTGTAGCCCCTGAAAAATGCGCTGGCACTCATTGCGCACTTCGGGCTTTTTCGCAAAAAAAGCGACCAGATCTTCCTGGTCAGGCCTGGCGCGTAGCCAGCTATCGAAGATGATTCTCGCCAGACTAGCGTGGCCCCCACTCAACTTTTCGCGAATCAGAATTAAATCTTGTGTACCAAGTGGCCTACCCGCATTTTCGTTCAAAAAGGTGAGCATCTGTTGCGCATCTTCGCGGTTATAGGGCTCTAAGGCGTAGACATGATCCTTGAACAAATCGTAAAATTTTGAATTGTTCTGGAGTGGATGGGCGCGCCCTAAAACCGCCGGCAACTTTTTCGTGAAGATCAGATAGCTCAGCTTATCGCGGTTGCCAGCGTTGCGGAGGGTGCTCAACTGTTCGAGCATGGATAGTGGCCCGTTCTGCAACACCTTATCAAAATCATCTAGGATAAACATGATCTGATAATCTTTGACCAACCACTGGAGCCGTTCGCGCAATAGACTGAAGCTGCGTTGCTCTTCGGATAGTTGCAGAATCTTTGGATCGGTGGGCGGAGGCGCAGGCAGATCCTGGGTGATGGCGGCTAATTCGGCCAGCATCGCTTCCCACAGACCTTGTGGCTTCTGGTCCCAGGCATTGCCGGCCACCACAGGGAAAAGAAACTTGCGCGGCTCATCGCCCAAATATTGGTGTGTGCACTGTTCAGGCTCGTAGCGTAGGAAATTTGTGATGTTGGATTTGCCAATGCCGGCAACGCCCATCAAACACAAGGATTGTCCCTGGCGCGCCGCGTCGATGATCAAATGAAGTTCGTTTTGACGGTAGGTAGGTGGGTAGCGGGGAATATTGTTCGCCATGATGATTCGCTATTGCTCCCAAATCCAAATAGGTCGTTTCTGGTGAACATTATCACCAGTTTTCTGGCTTGTCAATCTTATCGCGTTTAGTTACGGCGTCGTTTCTACAAATTCCACTCACACGGCATGGCCATTGATTTTCCATTCCTTTGGGGGCCAGACTGAGCCCCAGATCCACAACTTTTTGCATAAAATCGAACTGAGGAGTAGCGCTCTTGCGCGTTGTTCCTCCGTGATCGAATCGATGGCCGCGATATAGAGCGCGTCGAACAGTAGCCCCCAAATATATTCCCGATGATCGACATAACGCGTCACGGTATGGGCCAGCGCGCGTAGGCCAGCAACAACTTCGACGGTTTTGATGGCCTCTAGATTCCCTGCGACCAGGTGGCGGATGGAGAAAGCGGCGCCTGGCTCAGATGGCTCAGTCAATACCAGGGCAAGTTTATAGAAGGTCGCGAGATCGATCTCGGCCACCGGAGAGAGTCGCGTGATAATGTCCACTTCAAGTTCAACAAAGTCGCGCAGAATAGGCCCAGGCCCTGTCCGCTCAAAGTCGATCACCCAAGCGTGATCGCCATCGACAAATAAATTTTCGCCATGCAGATCACCATGGGTAACGGCTTGGCGCACCCCGTGGAGCGCGCTATGGTGGCCATATTGTTGCACCCATTGGCGCGGGTCGGGTGACTCGATGCCTAATTGGGCGGCCCAATGGCTGCTTATCTGTGGGTCGAGTTTATCAAGCTTCGTCCGTAGCGAGAAGATCTCATCGTAGGCTTGGAAGAGTGACGCCTGGTGCAACGCTTGCGGTTCGTCGTAGTGTTTGCGCCAAACAATCGTGAAAAAATGGCGTAGTGGCTTTAAAATGGTTTCGCTATCCATCTGCGCTGTGTAGAAAGTTGCAAAGGTGGGCAGCATCTGGCGCGAAGACCCCATAAAACTGTACACAGCCCCGCTCAAATCCCAAAATTCGACGCTGTTGACCAGGCGTGTACAAAATAACCCAATCAACTGCTGCTCGATAAATTGTTTGTATCTTGCCCGTTCATCTTGCGCTCCTTGCACCCTCGCAATTTTTAAGATTTGGGGTTCCAGGTGATCCGGATAGACTTTTGCCACAAATGTGCGCCCGCGCACGACCGCATGTGAGTCTGCGATCGCCCCATCGACCGCCTCCTGCTTCAGCTTATGGATAGCCGGGAAAAGTTGCACAATCATATCTTCCGCTAGGCTCTGCGGGGATATTGTGTCGTTTGGGGGCATCAGCGGCGGCAAGATTTGGTTCAAATCCCAACTGGGCGGCCACTGAATCGTCACGTCTTTCAAGCTGGTGCTCATCTGCCGGGCGGCTTCGTCAACCGCACTCAGGAGCATTTGGGGTTCGTGTTTATCCGCCCAATCAACGCCTGGATATTTACGTTGCGCGGTGCGCAAAACCTCAGGGGTCAGATAATTTGAATGAAGAATGCAGCGCGCCGCCCGTAGCTGGCCCAACAGATCTAAGCCTGTCCGGTCATCCGAATAATCATCTAGCAAACGCAAATCGATGATCGCAACATGCGGACGAAAGCTGGCTGCCTCCTCGCCGGTTGCCTCGATTAAATTTTTTCCGCTAGCCTGGACCACATGAACGGTGTACTTACGCGCCTCTAGGATCTCACGCAGATAGAGTCCTACTCGTTCATCATTATCGATGATCAAAATACGTGCACAGGGTTGTTCTGCCACTGCTTTACCTCTCTTTCATCTGCTATGCCCGTGGTATGGAAAAAGCAAAGCAAGCCCCTTCTTCTAGTCTGTTCTGTTTTAGCCAGACCTTGCCACCATGTAGCTCAACAATATGGCGCACCCAAACCAACCCACGCCCTGACCGTTCTTCACTGCGCTCCGCCGTGTGGGGTATCGGGCGATTAAATAGTAATTTTTCGATCTCCGGTCTAACCCCTCGTCCATTATCTTGCACCCAGATCTCTGTCATGGTAGCTTGCACTTCCGTGCCAATAACGACTTCCAGTCTACGTGGCAGACCAGGATTGGCCCTAATGGAATTTTTAACTAGATTGCGAATAACCTGGCGCAACCACTGCTCATGCATGCCTGTGCGAATGTCCGCACAGCGGGTCTGTAGGATAAAATTGACCATCGCATGATCGCGCCGCAGTTTTTCGGCTTCTGAGCGAATGACGCCATCCAGGATCGGCGGATTTTTTAATTCCATGGATTGGCCAGGCAGCAAAGGTTGCTCTGGCAAGACGGGCATGATGAGGTTTTTGGCATAGGTATCAATTTCATGCAGCCGTTCTAAAAGCTTTTCGCGGGGTAGATCGGTTTGGGCCCGCAAAGTTTCAATGGCCAACCGAATATTAGCCGTCTCGCGATCCATGTCATGAACAATGTTGGCGCCCCAGGCGCCCATGACGGCAATGGCATTCGTCCGGCTGAACTGTTCTGCCTGTTCTGCACTCTGCATAGCGATCAAGGCCAGATTCGACAAGGCAATCAACAATTGTTTGTCTTCGTCACTGAGGCCACCAATTGTTTCATGTTCGACATTCAGCACACCGAGTGGTTGTCTTTTGCCTTCGCCACTGCGACGAATCACCACGGCTAATTCGGAGCGTGTTCGACCCCCGGTTGCGTCTACAAAGTCTGGATCTTGTCTGACATCCACAATCAACTGCGCATGATTCTGTTGGACCGCCCGCGCCGTAATACCGCGCCCATCCATTGGCATCATGCGCTGCGGTTGTTCTAGCTGTTCTTTTTGTTCAACGGGCCAGGCCGCCACAAACTTCAAATGGCTCCCCTCCACCACTTGCAGCGTGCCAAAAAAGGCGCCGGTTGCCTGGGTTGCCTGTTCCAAAATAGCCTGGAGAACAGCCGTACTTTCCAAGCCGGCTTCTGAAATGGCTTGGCCCGCCTTATTGATCACCGCATTGCCCGCTTTAAAAAGTGCCCCTAACTGGCTGACTCGGTTGCGTAATGATTCATATAAGCGGGCATTTTGGATGGCAATGGCCGCTTGCTGGGCAATCGTCTGTAATAATTTTTCGTGGGTTTCACTGAATGCGTTTTCCCGATCAAGATCGCGTAGACTAATGACGCCAATCAATTTACCATTACACATCATCGGCGATCCCAACCAAGAACGCGAGAGATGAGGGATTTTCAACTGGTGTTGTTCGGTAAAGATTTCTAGTTCACTCCGGCTTGAAAAACGTATCAGTTGTCTTTTGCGAATGATCCAATCAACCAGATCAGAACGTTCTCCGAGCTGGCGCGTTCGATAGGCAGATTCAGCTACATTCTCTTCATTGCGCATTCGCTCTCCCCGTACATAAACGAGTGGGAATTCGAGCTTGTCCGTCTCCTCATCGTAGAGCGTAATAAACATGTTATCGGTTTCCATATCAATACCTTGTAGGGCGCGATGAGCTTCTAAATAAATTTTGTCAATTTCGCGACCTTCAAGATCGATATCGGTATCTTGTGCATCACTTTCGCTGATATCGAGTTCACTGATGCGACGCTGAAAACTGCTAACGGCTTCTAATTCTTTCAAGCGCTGTTCATAGATCTGAGCATTCGCCACCACAATGGCAATATGGGGCGCAATTTTTTTCAGTAATTCTAGATCGTCCTGATCATAAACTCCGGTTGCTTCATACCCGCGTAGCCCGATGACGCCAATAATTTTGTCATCCTTGCGCATTGGCACCACCAAACAACATCGACAATCATCGCGAATATAGGCTTCAATTTCGTTGCGGTGCGCCCAGGTCGTGAAATCTTCGACAAGCAGCGGTTCTTCGCTGCGCAAAACATACTCAATTAAGCCACGGCGCTCGCCAAGCCGACAGGCGCTGTAGCGCTTGCTGACCGCTTGAGCTGGTTCAACCCGTTGCCCATGATCATAGGCGGCGGGCAACCTGATCCATTGTGTCTTTTCATTGTAGGTGGCGAAAAAGAAACCATTCACATCAACGAACGGTTCTAATACCTCACGAATCTGGTGCACGAGCGGTTGTTCGGTAAAAATATCGGAGATGGCCTGCTGGATCCGAATCACCGCTTCATCGAGCTTCAGGTGCTTTTGCATGTCCATCAGCAGTTGCGCATTGTGCAGAGCAATGGCCGCATGGGGTGTCAGTTGTTCAATGAATTCTTGATCTTCTCGACTGATGCCATCACTACTCGCACTGGCAATGTATAATGTCCCAATCGTTTCATCACCCACCACAAGCGGCACGCAGAAGGCGGCTTTTATATCGAGGTCCAAAATGGTTGCCACGGCTTTATAATGCGGTTCTTGACGAATGGCGGATGCATAATGTTTCTGCTGGGTTAAAGCGACATGGCCGTTCATGCTGCTGTCATCTAATGGCAGAAACCAACCTTGCGGTTGCCATTGGGCCGGCTCCATATACCAGGTGCCGACTGCTTCTAAACGGGCGCGTTTTTTGTCTACCGTGACCAGCGTGGCATAGCTTGCTTTGGTTAGTTCGGCCGCTTGTTGGGCAATCACGCGCCATACTTCAGCCGGGTTGCCATGGGTAGCCGCTTCGCTAATCGTTTGGATGGCTTTATGTTCACGTTGGCGGCGCTCCGCCGTTCGTATTCCCACAGCGAGCATGGCTAAGATGCCATCCAGTGCCATGCGATCGCCGGCCACGAAAGGGCCAGCATCGGGGTCGCGTTTATTACAGACACCGACAATATAAACCTGATCAATGGTTTGCATGCGCACCAAGATCGCCGATGTGGCCTGAAATAATTCAAGCCCTAAGATGACCTGATGGGGTTCACTGCCAGGTAGATCGATGACGCGCGGTTTGCCACTTTGGATCAGTGATTGTAATAATTCTGAGGTGGCTAACTCGTGACCAACCAGATCCTTTGTGGGATGGACGGCAATTAGTTTGACCCAGGTGCGCGTACCGTCGGCGTTGCTCTGTTGTTTGGCGACAAAAGTTTTTTCTGCATTCAAGGCCTTGGCAAGGCCTGGGAGGAGCGTCTCAAGTACGTCCTCAATTCCCTGACTGCCGTTTTCCTCTAACGCGCGGATCGCTTGGGTCGTATGCTTAAGGGCATTTAATAGATGGCCATATTTTTGGGCGTCGCGCCGCATGTCGCTTGGAAACCCACTGCGATTCATAAGGCAGACTCCCTGAGCAGTTGATAGATCCGCTCGGTTAACTCTTCTAAATCAAAGGGTTTTTCCATATAGTGCGTCGTTTGCATCGCGGCGTCGAGCGCATCTTGCTCTGACGTATCGGCGACGGCCGACAGCACAATGACAGGCACTTGGGGCGAAGTGCCTTGGTTCAGATCCGGGTTGAATTCCCCATTGCGCAGGTGTTTGAGAAAGACGAGCCCTGTTCTGCGCCAGTTTATCTCCTCAAAATGAATGTTTTTGACCTCTTGGTTGCTCGCGTTCAGACTGAGCGGATGGATCATGACATCAACGCAGATCAGATCGAAGCGTTCGGCCTGTAAGCGTTCCAGTAAGCTTTTTTCTGCCGTCAACTCAACTTGAAATCCATGGACAGTCTCCAGAAACGCTTTTAGCGGGAACATACTTTCGTAATCGTCGTCGAGTAGCAGAATCTTTTTTGTCATGCTTACCATACAGTTTCCCCTCTATTTTGTTTGGCGTAATGGAATCTTGAGTGAAAATGTGACGCGATAAGCCTGACCAAACCGGTGTAGGTAGGTCGTAGGTACACTACTTACTTCAATTTTCCCCCCATGGGCCTCGATCACCGCTCTTGTCTCCCATAAGCCCAGGCCGGTGCCAGGAATGCGGCGCAACTTGGCGCCAGTGAGGCCGCGCTCACCTTGCTCAAAGATCCGTTCTCGTTTGTCTGAAGCAATTTGATCGCCATCATTTTGAATCTCAATCAACGCATTCTCTAGGTTTAAGGCGCCTTCGCCATAAATATCGGCCCGGATGTAAATTTTTGTATTCGGGTAAGAATATTTAATGGCATTGTCGATCAAGTTGCTAAACGCGATGGTCAAGCGGGCAATATCAATCTCGGCCTGGGGTAAACGTTCAATACTCTCTTCGATTACAATTTGGCGCTGGCGTTGAACAGCTTCAGGCACAAACCCTTCTGCGCAATTGGTCACCAACACCGATAAGGGATAGCGCTCAAATTTGAGATCTTCGGGCTCTAGCAAGAGCACATGCGACTTGACGGTGTCGCCGACCGTTGTGCCAAGCCGGAGACATAGCTCGTGCGCCCCCTTGAGTGAATTGGCAATCAGGGTCGTAAGGGCATCGGTTTGTGGTTTGCGCATCAACGCCTTGACGATCCCGACCTGCGTTGTGATTGGCGTGATGGCCGTCCGCACCTGATGGGTTAATAGTTTGGCCGTACTTTCCCATTGTTGCCGTTTTTTGTGGAGCTGCAAGATCTGTAAGTCGGTATGGGTTGACCAGCCGATAATTCTACTGATCTGGCGGAGAAAGGATTGTTCCTGTTTCACCTGAATCGACTCGGCAAAAGGCCCAAAGACCAAGATGCCACGGTAGGCATTGCCCAGCATCGCCGGTACAATGCAACCCGCATTTGCAAAATAATCGCGATTATCACCGCGGATTCCCTTCAGCAGCGCGGCGCGTTCGGCGGTTAGATCCCACTGTTTTGTTTTTGTATTCGGGAGAGGCAAACCCGCTTTCTTCCAATTAAAATGGGGCAATTGTTGTCCCATCTGCGCTGGTATACCGGCATAGGCCACAGGCGCCAATACCGTATCGCCTTCTTGTAGATTGGCATAGAGCACCACATAGCGACAGCGACAAAAGACGCGTACTTGTTCTAGTAATGCTTCGGTCTGTTGTTGAATTTGTTGTAAATCGCCAATCTCTTGCAAACTGCGCGCTGCGCGCAGTTGATCTAAAAATTCCTGTTCCCAGCCATTTTTGATCCGTTGGTATTCCGCTTCCGCGATCCGTTGGATGTGTTCGGCTTCTCGCCGTAGGCGCACTTGAAAGTCAGCTGGCAAAGGTGGAAGGTCGTCGGCCAACATGGCTAATTCGGGCTTAAATTTTTCTTGTAAAGGTATGATATGGGCAAAGTTGCCTGTGCCCAGTTTAGTCACGCGCTGTTGAATCTGCCCTATCCCATGCGGCGGCCGGTATTGGCCACAAAAAAGAACGGCTACCGGATGTTCATGGATTTCGACACTATATTGCGCGTCCAGTAGTCCCATGTGACAATAGTAGGTACTAAATAAGGGGTGTGCTGCTTTTGCCGAAATTTCTTTGGCTATTTTGGCATCGCACTGTTCACAAGCCCTGTTTCCCCCTTGAAAATAATCCTCGTTGCGTAAGAAAGCACAGAATGACTCAAAGCGTTGGCGCGGCGTGATGGCATCTACCCGAACAATCTCGTTGTTGCGTGGGGTTGCATCAACGATGGTCATCGCTCGACCGATCCGTTCACAACAGCCGGCTTCGATCACAGCTAATGTATCGTTATCGATGATTTCACTCAGACGTTCAGGTATAAACGGCCACTGATCTTTCTGGAGCATAGAGGCTCTCCTTATCAGGCGTTAGAACTGTTTTGTCTGCCAATAAAAAGACCCTCAGCTGCTTGGTCGCTGAAGGTTTGTAAATATGTAAAGGGGATGTGGCACATGGTTCCCGACCTCCGATAGGGGTTAACAGAGACGAACCAAAAAAACTTAGACTAATGTATGAATATTCAGTTTACTTGAAATGGGGCACTCTGTCAATAGGCAAAGATTTTGGCATGTGCGGTGACAAAGCAGGAGAGCTACGATGATCTTGGTAGGAACCAGCGCAAATTTGTCCCAGAATGGGGCTCCCTTGTTATACACGGCCATTTGAGTTTGACAACCCACGCCAACCCATGTTATCTTATCGCCATTCTGAAGTGATCCTGCGCCATTGGCGCGATTTGCTAGCAATTAAGCTTACTTATGTTGGCCCAACTAGAACACACAAATTGCAACCAATCGAATCAACTTGCACACAGCGGCCGTCATATGGCTGTTGATAATTTTGTGTTTTATGACGACCCACGCCCTATAGCGCGTGGGTTTTCTTTTGGGTACTATTATTTTAGCTTTAGCAACTCGTCGCCATTCTGCGCAAGGGGACAGATGATGGCTGGCTGACGCCAGACGCACACTGAACTCAAAGAGAGCGGGGAATGGCAAAAGCCCCCGCTCTCTTTTTTTTGACCTTAGATCTCGCCGCCAAGCTGCCTACTTTACGGGCGGGATCCCATCGTAAGGAGCGAGGAACTATGTTTTGTCGAGGGGTGCGGGGCGCGATTACTGTGGAGACGGATAATCGTGAAGTGGTGTTAGAGGCGACGCGCGAACTATTGGCCTTAATGATTCGGCTGAACGAGATCGATTCAAAGGATGTCGCCAGCGCAATTTTTACGACGACGCCAGATGTCTCATCGGTCTTTCCGGCCTTGGCGGCGCGGCAATTGGGGTGGCTGGATGTGCCGTTGATGTGTGGGCATGAGATGAACGTGCCTGGCGCATTGCCATTGTGTATTAGGGTTATGCTGCACTGGAATACGGAAAAGGCGCAAAATGAGATCCAACATGTCTATCTGCGGGAGGCGAAAAGCCTGCGCCCAGACAAGACGATTGTACTTTCGGCGGCTGATATGGAAAGCCTAAACGTGTGGATTGAAGATCAGTTGGCGGTCTGGCGCGGCGATAAGAAGCCGTAAATTAATCGTTAATAGTGAATAATTAATTGTTAATTGTTAATGAGCTCTGTTGATTACCTTGTGTGCTAGCCACAAATGATCCGAACTAACAAAAATTAGTTATTAATTATTCACTATTAATAATTCAGATAATTATTTAGGAGGAACTTATGACGACGGTGGCTTTCCAGGGCGAACCTGGCGCTTATTCAGCAGAAGCGGTCTATCAACATTTCGGTAATCAAGTCCAGACATTGCCATGCCCGGCTTTTGAGAACCTTTTTGACGC
>JAPLGZ010000139.1 GCA_026389895.1 Chloroflexota bacterium
ACGGTTATGTGCTTGTCGAGCTACCACCCGATCCGGCTGATCCAGACGCCGTTGCGCGTGCATCAGTTCAGTTTTTAAATGCAATGACGTAAGGTGCCCTTCCCGTGTGTATTTCCCTTCTTAGGGATAGCGTTCCCCGTGCATGCATTGTACTGGGCAAACTAGGGCTCAATCAGAAACCGCTTGCTGCCCAGTGCGTTGCACTCCCCCCACACGGCTCTAACAGGATGGAGAACGCCCGCAATCTATCCCTTCCAGATACTCCGACAAAAACACCCTGCTTCCCACTCAAACTATGGCACGCCTCGAATCTCAACGTTAGTCTCGACCGTTTTACTCCGCCCATCCGTGGCGTGAATGGTGGCAACGAGCCGATATTGCCCATTACTGATCGCCGGTCCATTGTTGGGCCAGCGGTAATAGTTATCGTCAAAGCTAAAGAGGGTGCAATCCGGTTCACCGCCACCGAAAGCACAATAATGAACTGTACTCTCCACGCGATGATAGACTCGCTTCCCATTCGGGCCAAAGATGTCCATGTCCACATGGTCAATGCCATCGCCATCATTAGCGCCCACATCTGGATTATAAGCTTCTACTTGGAAGACTAAACTGTCCGTGAGCGCGTTGTCGGTATTGCCGGCGCCTGTTTGGACAATCTCGCCCACCAGTTCACTGGTAGCCGCGGGACGTTGCTTGGCCTCCGCAATCGAGAAATTGAAATTCCAGGTGGCGTTGTCACCCGATTGCGGTTGGATCACGATTTGGGCTGTATAGCGGCCGTTATAAATTGGCTGGCCATTGGGCCAGCGGAAGTTAGTCTGGGCAAAAATGAGTAGCGAGCAGAGCGGTTCGTTGCTGCCAAAGAGACAGAAAGGGGCGCTCGTTTCCTGGTTTTGATAGACAACATCATTGGTTTCGTTATCGATAATCGAGAAGGTGACGGCTTGAATGCCCGCGCCGTCTTTTTCCCCGCGCTGGGGATCAAACACTTCGACACGCAAGGCAATCTGGCCGCGAAAAACCATCGGCGTGGTTACTTGGTCACGGGGAATTTGTGGTAACAAAACATAGCGCCCTTCCTTCGTAGTACGGTCGCCACGTAAACTCAGATTACCATTTTCGCCATCGACTGGTAAATCATCGATCACAATTGGCGTTGGTGTGGGGGGAACTGCAGTCGCCGTCGGTGGCGCTGGGATAGGGGTGTCCGTTGGGCTCTGGGTTGCCGGTCTGTTTGTCGCGGGCGCAGGGGCAACGGTGGCCGCTTGGGTTGGCGCGATGGCTGTCAATGTTGCCGCCACTGCGGTGGCCACAATGTCTGGCGTCGGTGCGTTGGTTGAGCCACACGCGGTCAACACAAATCCCAGCAATAACATACTGCCTACGCTGGTCCACGGTATTCGTTTCACGTTCCGCCTCCTTCTAACTGCTGCAACGCTTTTTCGACATCCGCCTGCCGAGGCTGACAGTTCTTCGCTATGACATCTTCGTGCAAAATCTGGTCTAATGGCGCTTTGGCCCCTTGCGCCATACAACTGGCAAAGGCTGCTTGTGCTTGTTCAAAGTGTGTCTTTTGTGCCGTTTTGTCGTTTAATTCGCGGTAGATATCGGCCTGTTGGAAGTAGGCGGCGCCCAAGGCCAGATAGGCCTGACCAAGCAACCGATATTGCTGGCTACCTTCCAGCACCGGAAGCACCGCTTGAATCATGGCCGTGGCTTTGTCGAACGCGGCATTGGCTGGGGCAAAGTTTTTGTTCAGATACTCTGTCTGGCCGGCTGTACGCAAGGCGAGCGCCAGGGCCAGCCGAGCGATACTTTGGACGAGGAGATCTTGGCTCTGTTCGGCCTGGGCCACACCTTGCTCGTAATTGGTAATCGCAATCTCCAATGCACTCGGCTGCAAAAGTCGATTTGCGGGCGGTAGGCGTTGGGAACGCCGATAAAAGACCCCACCCAACAGAAGCTGAGCGCGGGCATAATCGGGCTTGATGGCCAATGCCTGGCGCGCCGCTATTTCGGCCGCTTTATCATCATCCAAAAAGAGCGCCTCGCGCCCAATAAAAAAGTAAAGAATTTCCTTGCCATCTTCCGCCTGCCAGGTGGTCAAGCTCGTTTCCGCCTGTTTGAAGATCTGCAAAGCGTCTTGGGAGCGACCCAGCAGATCAAAGGTAAGACCGGCGGTCAAATAAAAGAGCGCACTGGTGCGGGTCTTTAGGTTATCGCCAATGGCAATGTTGCTTAAAAGACCACCGGTTGGCCCGGCCAAAGGTACGGGAATCGGCCTGCCGAGCAAATAGCGCCCGATAATGGCGCTGGTCTCCGGTCTCAAATCTGGGGTAATATAAAATTCAAGCGCCAGGCCAGCCGGGGCCGCCGGGTTCACATTGCCATAGATGACCATGTGCGCGCCAACCTTGGCCGCCAAAGCCGTGGCGGCCTGTTCGCGCGCCTCCGGGGTATCACCTTTGATCACACCAAACTTAACATTCTTGCCTGGAATATCAGGGTTATCCTGCCAGATCTGCACTTCGCCCAACTTACCCAGATCGGGATTCTTGGCATACTCGTCTTTCAACGTTGTATAGACCCACGTGCTGAGTACATGGCCATTATCGGTGGCGCGGACATGGCCATCGGCATCCAATTCGCCAAAATCTGCCACGGCAATATTAAACTGGCCTGTCATGCGCACCGGTTTGGCAAAATAGCGACCAAAGGCCAAGACGCCTACGCTGATCGCAATGACAACCAAGCCGACCGCCATTAGCAGCGCCAAAGCGAGTGGGATTTGTAGCGCGCCAATTTGAATGACATTTTTGCCAACCACCACGTTACGGACATTTTCGCCGATCTGCGCACTGATCGTATCGCCACCGGGGCGATTCTTTAAACGTTGGCGAAGCCGTCGTAACCGATTCGGTGGCTGAGGTTCTTCAGAACGATTGTCAGGTATTTCGGGCATAGACCACTTTATTACATCTGAAAATTTTGTTTAACTGTCATGCCAGCTATGGTGCGCTATGAGTACACGGGACTGCTCGCTCAAGCGGTTCACGCGAGCTTTCACTGAAACTCAATAGACCATTGAGCCTGCTTTTTGCGGCCATTCTTGGCATGCACAACTGCATGCAAGGTGTAGGTCTGTCCCTGTTGTAGGCGCGGTCCGTTGTTTGGCCACCGGAAATTGTGATCAGAAAAACGCCAGATAGTACAGTCGGGTTCGCCACCTTGGAAGGCACAATAGTGGGGCATCTTTTCGGTATTGCGGTAGACGCGCCTGCCATTTGGTCCGAAAATTTCCAGATCGACACTGGTAATGCCATCACCATCCTCATTACCCACCTTGGGATCGTAAGCCTCCACCTGGAAGACTAGTTCATCCGCAACGAGCGTATCGGTATTTTCCGGGCCTGTTTGCGCAAGCCGGACAACCAGGTCAGTCTGCGACCGCGCATTGGTGGCCGAACGTTGAATGGCAAAGAAATATTGATTCCAGTTGCTGAATTTTTTACCACCCTCCGCATCATCTGCTGTGCCCTGCATCTGGACTGTCATCTCATAAATCCCATCCGGCCAGGAGTCATCGGGCACTAGTGCTGGGTTACAGCTGGGATCATCGCCTGCAAAGGCGCAAAAACTTGGCGTGTCATCGGGTGGATAGTCGTGGGTAGGCGGGGTGTCGGCTTGTACTGGATTTCCATCCTCATCCAAGGTATAAGCTCTGAAGTTGAACTCAACATATTGAATGCCATCGCCATCATTTGTGCCCTGCATCCGGTCATAAACTTTGACGCGAAAGGAGAGTGCATCCCGAAAAACCGGGATATTCTGCAACTGACCAAACGTTTTTACATCAAAAGGCACGGTATAAAGCTCAGCGACAAAATCTGGGTGATTTACCCCGCCATCCGGTGACCGCGATTTGCGGATGGTCACTTTTTTGCCGTTTTGGTTGTCTGGGTTCTTTACCGTGGTATCAACCGGCAACTTGCTAATGCTGCTATCACATTGGAGCACCGCCGCCGCGCTCCACCCATCCGTATCCACATCAACCATCTTGATGTGCACCCATTTGCCGCTTGTGTCACGGGCAATGGCGTTGACCACCACATCACCGTCGATTCTGCCGACATTGGTGTATTGTGGGCCAGGCCCCTTTCGCATATAGAACTCTGTGCCGGACTTGCTCGTGCACGATACAGGCGTTTGCGCCAGTGGCATCGCCTGCACCAGCCAGATTGCCTGGCTCAAGAGGAGCACCAGGCAACCCAAGATAACCCCTAAAACGCGAATTTTGAGCATAGGCGTGTTCATTGGACCAGCACTCCTTTTGAACGAACATTACTGTGGCGATTTCACCTGTTTAGCATAATCCTGACAGAGTTTCGCCGTCGACTGCAAGACGATATCGGTGGATAAAGCCCCTGATTGTTGGGCGCAGGCGCCGTAGTCAGCCAAAGCTTTCGCATATAAGTCCTGCTGCACTGTGCCATCGGCCGTAATTTCGGCCTGATGTTCATAGACAATGCCACGGGTTAGATAGGTGTGTGTGAGTAAACGGTACTGCTCTAGCGGCTTGAGCGCCGTAACGGTGGCAGTGAGCCAGTCTAAGGCTTGGGCGTATGCCTGGGCGGCCTCATCGATTTGCTGATTGTCAGCAAAGGCGTCCCCTTGAATTTGATAGACTTGCCCCAGACCAAGCTGGGCTCGATTTAGCAAGGTAAGTTCGTTTTGGGCCTTAGCCAACTGCAATGCTTGCTGATAGTTGCCCAGCGCCGACGCCAACGCGTCGGACTCAAAACGTACTTCAGGTGGAAGACACTGCGCATAGTCAAAATATACGCCGCCTAAGCCAATCAGTGGCCGAATGGAGTCTTTGTCACTGGCCAGGGTAAATTCGGTCCGAGCGGTGGCGAGGT
>JAPLGZ010000530.1 GCA_026389895.1 Chloroflexota bacterium
ATGCGCGGTCAGGTCGATCTGTTCATTCCAGTCGGCATCTAGTTGCACACGCCCCTGCTGCATGCGAACACTGCTGTAGTGCTTGGCTGGTTTAAATGTCGAACGGGTGAAATCGCCTTTCATAGGTGCTCCTTCGTTAAAATCGAGAAGTAGGTAGGCCGATAGGTAGCTCGCATCATTGGTTAATGGTTATTTATTATTTAATTCGGCGATTGGTGGGCGTGCCGCAGCGGTTAAAACCGCCGCCTGCTACGAGAAACCTTGCCCAAGGGCGGGTGCCCCTTGGGCGCAAAGCCGGTTGGGCGCACTGTTACCGATTTATTTTGTTAATTCTCATAAGCGGACTCTAGCGTCTAGTCCGCTTCAGCGGACTTTCTGTACCAGACAGGCGTTTCAACGCCTGGGCACTAGGTGAATTTAGCTAGCTTATTTCCCCACCTACATTCACGTTACATAAAAAATGCCGGCTTCCAGACCAAAGCGCAGATATTCCTCTAAGCTGGCGCGCAGATTGGCGGCTCGCTGCGGTTGTTTTAAGAAGCTAAAGGCGCCCATTTCTGAACTGTCTTCGGCGCCGTTGGTAATCTCCACCGGACAGGTCAGGCTTAACTGTCCATAGGCCGCGCTGCCATAACGGGTGGACGTAAACGATGGCCTGATTTTGCCCAGAACTTGTTGGTGAATGGCGTCCGCTTGTATGGCGGTTAAGGCACCCTGCGCCCGCGCGGCATCCAGGGCGCGGCTAACCGCTAAATCGGGCTGGCAACGATAGCGGCGTGGCGTGCGCGAATTTTCTGGCACATAGCTAAAGCGCACACAACCGGCCTGGCGGCGTTCGGTTATAACGGGATTGACAAAGATTACTTCCGAGGCCAACGTCAACTCCTTGACATGCACAGGGCCGAGCACGGTCGCCCGGATCAATGTGGTGGGCGGGCCGGGTTGTAGCCCGGTCTCATCACCGGCAATGGCCCATTCATCACTTTCCAGCGCCAACTCGGTCGCCGTTGTCGAGTCGCTGGGCGCACCATCAATGCGTAGGCGCGTTTGCGCAACGCCTGGCAGCACAACAAGTTGATTGTCAACCAAACTGACCAGCGCATTGGCAAAGGCGGGATCAGGATCGGCCGCGCGAATCGCTTCTTGTAAACGATCGCGCGCCTGGGCCAGCGAGGTGGGTACGGCGGTGAACGTGGCCAGCCGGGTCAGATCGCCAATCTGCACGGTGACGGCAGGTGTTGCCGCGGTTAAGGTGGGAAAAGGCATCAACTCACCGCTCACCAGCGCAATCGCCGGCTGGCTTGTGCTGCTACTCAAACGCAACAGATCGGCGGTTTGGTCACCAAGTGTGTTTTCAAGGCTGATCGGTTCGGCCACGCCTGGCAGGACAATTAGACGGTTGGCCGCATTGACCACGCGCGCTTGGGTAAAGGCTGGGCTTGGGTGCGCTTTTTGCAGCGCGTTTTGCAAGGCATCCCGTGCCTGGGCCAGTGTCGTTGGCTGGCTGGGATGGGCAAGAATGGCTGGATAAGGCCCATCTTCGCCAATCGTGACCTTGACCATGGCTGGGGCGCTGGTCAAGGTCGGAAAGGTGCTAAGGTTGCCCGACACAAGGGCCGGTGTGATGATGGCCGGCCGGTCGCGCACGGGCGCTTCGATCAGGCTCTCTTGGATCGTCAACCCGTTGCTGGTGGTGGGCAGGCGCAGTGGACCCGTGATGCTGCGCACCAGGTTAACGTGCAGGGCTATATTGGTCGCGTTGACCAACAGGCTCGGCGTGGTGGGTGCGCTGGGTGTGCCATCGGCTTGTAAGTGGAGCCCAGGCACCAGCGTACAATGGAGCAGATCCAACTGGCGCAAGCTCTCGTCTGCCGCCACCGTAAGATTGCCAGCGATCAATAGACCATTGAGCGCCAACCGCCCCTGTTGGTTGCCTTGGATCGTCAGGTTGCCGATCCAGGTGGGCCGCTGCCCATTGCGCGCCTGGATCACGAGATCGCTGGCCCCCATCCCAATGCTCAGGTCTTCGGCATAGGTGTGATCGTCCTCGATTTGGATCACCGTCAAAGAGGCCGTCGAATCCCAGGCGGCCAGCGCCGCGTTCAGCGTTGTAAAATCACCAGGCACCCGCAGCAATGCCACGGTTGCGTTGGGTTGGGGTTGAGCGACGGAATTTTCATAGGCCGAACCCACTGGTTCGCCTGGTTGGCGCAACAACCGGCGATCATAGGGGCCACCACCTAAGTCGCCGCTAAAGCCATAGGCATAGCTGACTGCTAGATCCGCTGGCGGGTTCGTGACGTTTTTTAAAATGGACAACCGGCCCAACGCTGGATCAATGGCGACTTTGGTCTCAAAAGTCGTCATTGGATTGGTCGGTACATTGAACGTTTCGCTGGTGGGTGGTTCCCAGCCCGGCGCGTCCCAGCCACTGAGATTGCAGATCACAAAAGTCTCTGGCAACAGCCGTTGGCCGTCAAAATAGATCTCGAGCACCGGTTGTTTTGCGCCAAAATACTGGGTAAAAGGCGCACGCTTGCCGGTGAGTAAGGCCTGGCGATACGCGGCCAGATCATCATAGAGGGCGCGACGGCGTAATTCGCCCGGCACATTGATCTCTTCGGCCAGATGCGTAATCGTCGCCTCGGTCTGAGGCTGGTTAAAAAGCGGCGCATCATGGCCTAATGAGCTAAAGGTATAGCGCGCATCGGCTGGCGTGATCAGGGCGTGTGGCGTGCTGCGCAGCAGTGGATAGGCCTGCAAGCGCCAGAGAAAGAGGCCAACATTGGGAATATTATAGCGGCCCCGTTGGTTGGCTATGTGGCGCACTTCTGCGGTGTGCGCGATGGTGTCAAACGGGGTGTTCAGCAATTCCAACTGATTCATCTGGCGCAGATCTGGCGTGCGCACATTTTGTGGGCGCAGATGGTTGATGTATTGGGTTGTGCTCAATAAATCAAAAAATTCGACGGCGCGCGCATCCCAGAGCGTGGTATCACGCGCCAACTGCTCAAGCACCGTGGCCGTCCCTTTGCGCCGCCGGTAGCTTAGCGTGTTGGCGACAAAGGCGCGCTGCGTAAACTCGGTGGTGCTGATCGGGTGCAAACCACGCACACCGAGCAGGTCGCCAATATAGGGGACAACCCACTCATCGCAAGTTTCGATGAACCAATTGGTGTAGAGTTGGGCGATGTCGTCTTCGACCAGGCCGATCTCGCGCGCGAGTACACTCACCAATTGTTTGAGCGCTCCGCCTTGTTCGGCATCGCGGAGACGATAGATGGCGGGCAGTAATTCGTATAGATGTTGTGCGGTATAGGTCGTCACGGGTTACTCCTGGGGCAACGCTTGCCCTCTGTTATGAACGTAAGCGTTGGCCAAATTTAAATATTCGCACGCCAAGGCGCAAAGAAAAACATCCGAAACTTCCTGCGTTTTGCGCCTTGGCGTCTCTAAATCGTCTCATGGCTGTAACACGCTTAAATCGATCCCGTTTGGATCGATCAATAACAGTTGGGCCGGTTTGAGCGTGCCGTCAACATCACGAATGGCACCGCGCGCCGGTAAGGGCGTCTGTAATTGGGGCGGCTCGCCTTTGAAATATAATTTCTCTAAAAACAGGGCGTTGACACCTGGCACGTTTTGGATGATCGCCAACACCTCACCCTCATGCACGGGTTGGCCAAAATGACGAGCACCAAAGGCGTAGGCCTGGCTCAACGCGCTGGTGGCTGCGGCCAGGACTTTTTCTGGCATGTAGGCAGGATCGATCAGCAGCCGGGCCGCTAACTGGAAGAAAAGTGGCTTATAACTCGCAACTGTTACGGGTTGAATCGGATCGCGGGCTGCATCCATGGCCTGACGCAAGTTTTGAAAGAGCGCTGATGTCGGAGCGATGGTGAAATCAACGCCGTTACTGGCGCTGGCGGCGATGGTCAGATAGACAAGCTGTCTTTCGCCATCCCACAGTGTGATCGCCTGCGTTTTGCCGATCCCAGCAAACGCGCGGGCAAAATTTTCGAAATCCTGCACCGATACAATCCGGTCTAGCGTCAACACGGTGAACGGCGCATTTTGACGCGCCGTGTCGCCTGTCTCCGGCTCGGCCGCGCCGGTCGGGGCGAGCGGATTGGTCACTTTTTGCACCCCTAACGGGCGCGTCATCAGCAGTGACAGTTGTCCCGCTTTGACCATGCCGGCCACCCCAATGCCTGTGCGATAGGTCGTCGTGATATTTTCATCACCGGTGGGCAGCCGCGCCCCCTGCACCCCATCGCCAAATTGAATGCGCGTCTTGCCATCATCGTCACGCCGGGTGATGTAGGCGTGATCGCGCGGGCTGAGGTTGTAGAGTGAAGGTCTCTCTTGCCAACGTAGATCATTAACCCGCACTTGTAAGGTTGTCTGCGCGCCGCTGGCCGTGGGCGCGGCTACATAGGTGAGCGGCGCCTGTTTGAGCGTGAAATTTTGGAAAATTTGCGCCGCATTGCCACTGCCCAGCACCTCGTGGCGCGTTTCGCCGTGGGTGGCGCGCGCCACGTTGGCATAGAAAAAGACGGTGCTGCGGTCATATAAATTGGCCAGGGCTTGCGTCAGATGAAACGCCGTGGGATCGCTGTTTGGGATGATGGTCTTGATCTGTGCGACTTCGCTGACCATGCCATCGTCGGCCAAGGCGGGCGTTACGGTAAATAACGCCGCGCGCACTGCACCCGAATTTACGGTGATCAGGCCAGTAAAATTGTTCTTGTCGGTAAACGTCCACTGCACTTGGCCGGTGGGCAATGTCACCGGCGCCTGCGCCATGAGCAAACTGTCTCCGGTCTGGTAGGTGCGCTGGGCGCCGTCAATTGCTGTCAACGCGAAATTTTGCAATACCAGCACGCGCATGCGTTTGCCCGTGACGATTAACGTCTGTTCTGCTGCCAGGCCAGGGAGCAACTGGTCAAGCACAATGGTGGCCCCTTGCAGTGGGGCGGTGATCGGCTGGGCGGCCAGCGCGATCGCTTCACTTTGGGCATAGACGTTTGTGGTGCGCGGTGAGAATTTCTCCGTCTGCTCCCCGCTAATTTCCAGGCGGGTCGTCTTCAACGTCAAGTTATAATCGCTTTGCGTCTCTTCACCGATTGCCTGCACCTGAAAAACTTCGACCCAATCGGGCGCACTCAAGACAACCCAACTGGCCTTCGTGATGGCGCTATAAACGGCGTCCAGATGAATGCGCTTGGTTCCCGCCGCCAATTGGGCGTCCGCCCAGCTGTTCTGCTTCGCCCCCAGCGTATATCGACGACGTGCTGCAATTGCTGACTGAAGATTCGGAGATAGATCGTTTGCTTACGCTGACAGCGCGCCTTTTTGCGCATTCCGATTATTTCACTCCGTCGGGCGAGCTGGAGCATGAGCTGGCTTTGCGCTACGACGAAAAAGCGCAGACCGAATCGGAATTCGTCGCCGCGCTATTGTGCGACACTCTCCAGCCGGACGCTAAAGGCCAGCAGGGCACCTGGGCGGGCAAGCATC
>JAPLGZ010000323.1 GCA_026389895.1 Chloroflexota bacterium
ATTTAAGAAAATAAGGATGACAAAAAGGCCGTAGGGGCGAGGTATTGCCTCGCCCCTACGGCCTTTTTGTCATCCTTATTTCTGGTCGATCATCTTTTGCAACTCATACAACCGATTGAGCGCGTCTAGCGGCGTCAGCGCATTGACGTTCATTTTGCGTAGTGCCTCGACCACGGGATGGGTTTCGGCGAAGAGCGAGACGGTCATGGCGGTGGCCTTGCCTTTTTTAGCTTCCGGTTCAAAGAGCCGTTTGGGGCCTGCCGCGCCACTGCGCTCTAACTCAAGCAGGATCTCTTCGGCGCGCTTAACGGCTGCACTGGGCAAACCAGCCATACGGGCCACATGCACCCCGTAGGAGCGATCAGCTCGGCCAGGGATAATCCGCCGCAAAAAGACCACATCTTGCCCATCGCCACTACTCAACGTGCCCGAGTCGTCAACGGCGACGTTGTAATTGACCACATGCGGCAAACGTTCGGCCAGATCGGTCAATTCATGATAGTGGGTGGCAAAGAGTGTCTTGGCGCGCAAGCCTGGGTGATTGTGAATATATTCGACCACGGCCCAGGCAATCGCCAGCCCATCATAGGTGCTGGTGCCACGCCCAATCTCATCAAGCACCAGCAGGCTACGATTGGTGGCATGGTTCAAAATATTGGCGGTTTCGACCATTTCGACCATAAAGGTAGACTGGCCACGATGAATCTCATCGCTGGCGCCGATGCGGGTAAAGATCCGATCCACCACGCCAATATGGGCGCGGTCGGCGGGGACAAAGCTGCCAATCTGCGCCATCAATGTGATCAGCGCCACTTGGCGCAGGAAGGTGCTTTTACCAGCCATATTAGGGCCGGTCAACACATGCACGGCGGCGTCTGGCAGCAGATAGGTATCGTTAGGCACAAATGGTTCATCGGTCAGTGAAAGTTCGACCACCGGGTGGCGACCGGCCACAATTTCGATGGCTGGGCCTTCATCAACCACGGGACGCACGTAGCGCTGATTGAGCGCCACTTCTGCCAGGGCGCTGTGTACATCCAAGGCCGCCAAGGCTGCGGCAAGTTGCAACAGAGCATGGGTAGACGCAGCGACCTGTAAACAGATCTCCTTGAACAATTGTTGCTCGATATCGAGCCGGCGTTCATCGGCGTTAAGCACCAACGATTCATATTCTTTCAAATCGGGCGTGATGTAACGCTCGGCATTGGTCGTCGTCTGCTTGCGAATATAGTCAGTGGGCACCTTGTCGCGGTGGGTATTGGTCACCTCGATATAATAACCAAAGACGCGGTTATAACCCACTTTCAGGCTACGAATGTCCAACCGATCACGCTCAGTACGCTCCAAATTAGCGATCCATTCCTTGGCATGGCGGCTCTTGTGCATGAGTTCATCTAACTCGCTGCTGTAATCAATGCGAATGATGCCCGGTGTGGCCAGCGTGGCGGGCGGTTCATCCGCAATGGCCGCTTCGAGCAAGGCAAGCGCGTCTTCGCAGAGCGGCAGATCGGGGATGAGCGAATCAGTGCGGCCTAATCCTGGTTCCTGGATCCCTAATACCTCCTTAATATCCGGCACATACCGTAACACTTCGCGAATCCCAACCAAATCTCGGGGCAAGGCGACGCCTTGGGTCACGCGATTCGTCCAACGCTCCAGATCGCCGAGGCCGCGTAAATGTTCGCGCAGTTCCAACCGCATCGCCGTGTTATCAACAAAAAGCTGCAAGGTGTCCAATCGATGGTTAATCGCGTTCACGTCGAGCAGGGGTTGGTTCAACCAGCGGCACAACAACCGGCCCCCCATCGGCGTTAATGTTTTGTCCAACACATCGAGCAGGCTGCCCTTGGCATCACCACCGCGGATCGTTTCGGTCAACTCCAAATTGCGCCGCGTCGATTCGTCCAGCGTCATAAAGCCATTGACTTCATAGCTGTGCAGATGGGTCAACTGGGCTAACGCCGAAGGCTGCATCTCGCGCAAATAGGCAAGGACAGCCGCCGCGGACCGAATGGCTTCGGCGCGATTTTGCAGGCCAAAACCATCGAGGGTTGAGACTTGAAAGTGCCGTTCCAGCGTGGTAGTCGCCGTATCGATGGCCACCTGCCAGGGTTCGACAGTCGACAAGATTGGCTTCAAGCTGGCGATCAGGTTATGCACATCCGATTCTGTGGGTCGCCAATCGACATGGATCAACTCGCTGGGGTGCAACCGGCTCAATTCTTCGCCCACGCGCCGCATCACTTCCTCAGCATTGCCATTGATCTGCGTGGTCGCAAATTCGCTGGTGGTAATGTCGCAATAGGCCAGCCCAGCACTGTTGCCGCGCGCGTTGAAACTAACCGCCATAAGGTAGTTATTCCGCTTGGCATCCAGCATCCCTGGTTCAATCACCGTACCCTTGGTGATCACGCGGGTGATCTGGCGTTCCACCAAGCCACGGCCTGGCTCGGTCATCTGTTCGGCAATCGCGACTTTGTACCCAGCCTCAATCAAGCGTGCGATATAACCATCCACGCTGTGATAGGGCACACCGGCCAATGGCACCCGCTGATCATTGCCCACCGGGCGGCTGGTCAAAACCACATCACAAACCTTGGCGACCACTTTGGCGTCATCGTCAAACGTTTCGTAAAAGTCGCCCAGGCGGAAGAAAAGGACACAATCAGGGTACTGGCTTTTCAGCGACAGATATTGCTGCCGCATTGGCGTCGTCATAGCATCGATGTCTTTCTAAGATGTCTTTCTAAAAGGTACAGGGTTCTGGCAAGCCTGCGGTATGATTCGCGACTTTACAGCCAACCGCTGGTTAAAACTGGGGGCGGCTGTGCGAAGTACGCTAAAGCGCGTGGAATCTTCAGCCAGGTGTTTTCATTTCCGGCCATCACTCATTGCGTTCTGTTCGCAGTGAGCAGCACAAATGTTCACATTATTGTACCATAAAATAGCCGAGATGAGGAATCTTTTAGGCTATTTACACAGATTCATCCGCCCATTTGGATCGGCATAGAGTGTATAGGCCAGCCAGGTTGGATTGGCGGGTTGCTGTTTCCGAATGACAAGCCGCGCCGCATGAAAAGCTTCGCCAAAGGTTTGGCCGGCCAGCAAATTATCATAGAACTGGATGGCAAACTCAGCCGCCAATCCGTCGTTGACTTCCCAGAGTGAACCGATAAACGCGCCGACGCTGATGTCGCCAATCATTCTCTCTACCCAACCGCCCAGGCCCGTCAGGGTAAATTCAGCTTGGCTTGTGTGGCAGGCATTGAGGAAGACCAAGGGGCGGACGCGGCGAAATCCAATCGAGCGCGCCCCGGCGAGATCTGAAGGCAGTAGTTTTTCCTGGTTCTGCAATATAATCGGCGACTCATCCGCGTTCTCGGGGCTAAAACCGGCGTGCGCGGCCAAGTGTAAAAGTTCGATGTTGCCTTCTTTGGTCGCCTGCAATACTTCAACGCGCGTGCGCAGCGGCTGACCGATCATCACACCTTTGGTGGCTAATTGGGTAAAAAGGGCTTGCTCGCGTACGGTAGCAGCCAAATTGGCATCGGGCAGCACCAGGCGGGCGGCTTTCACGGTCACCTGGCTGCTTGCGCCGCGCCCCGCCAACCAACGGACAAACGCAAAGGCAACGGCCAGATAATCATCGCTATATTCCTGCTTGGTATCCTGATCGAAGAAATAGGGCTTGACCAATTCCCAGGGAATCCAGGGTTCATCACTGATCACCAATAGAGAACGGAGCCTACCTTGTTCGCGCAACGTTTGCAGCCGCCAATATTCGCGCTGTAATTCCGGTGAAAAAACTTTGGCGAATAGATCCTGACCAATCGTTTCAATTTCTTCGGTGATCGCCGCGTAGCGCGCCAGTAAAGTGGAGGTTTGTTGCGCATCGGTGACGAGCCGGATATGGCGACTACTCTCCGGCGTAGCGGGGTCATCGGTGGGGGCGACGCCTGGCAGACGCGCGTATTGGCTGAGCTTTTCAAAGATGTTCTGCAAAAACTGGCGCGGTTTTTGATTCAATGGCGTAAAACCCATTGGCCGGCGTTGATAGCCCAATGCCGGGTTTTCTGAATGCAGCGTAAAATACAGTTCATTCGTCTGCCGGTTGAACACAACGCGCAATTCCAGGTCAGCCGGCGGGGGTGGCGCCGCGGGCAAATCAGCCAATGGCCCGGCCTTAGGTTCTACCTGAAATGGCGCAGCCGTCATCGTCGCCTGGGTCGCTACTTCCGTCGTCAAAGCCGCGCTGCCCACCATGCGCCCGTGATGATAAAAATCGACCGTGAGCGCTTGAGACCCAAGTGTTTGACCTGGGGTGAGCAAAAAAACGGCTGGTTGCGAATCAGAATGATAATAGACCGTGAGCAAACGTCGCCAGTTGTGGGTACGCTCTTGAAAGCCCGGCGCGGTCACCACCACTTCGATCAATTCGTGCTTGCGCGAATCGGCAAAATTCAGGCTAAACTTCTCTTCGATCTGGGCAGTGGGCGCTTGGAGGGTTAATTGGACAATCAACGGTTTTTCCGTTTGAGGCAGCAACGCTCCTGGAAAG
>JAPLGZ010000748.1 GCA_026389895.1 Chloroflexota bacterium
AGCATCCGCAATTGCTGACGCCGGCCTTCTTGGCCCCCGAGCAAGCCGTGACGCGCATGCCTCAGGCGCTTGATGGGCAAGGCTTACGCATCAACGAAGCACATGCACGTCAGGCGCTAGACAGATTCTTGCAGCGCCATGTGAATGAACTAAGCACCGATGAACAAACGCTGCTGCACTTGCTCGCGGCCCGTTGGGGAGAGCGTTTTCAGGCGCGCGTTGCGGCGGGGCGCGCCGTGACGCTGCTCCACGGGGATTTTCACCTGCTGGGCAATCTATTTTTAGCCAAAGCCGCCATTGTTGCGCCATCACTTAAAGTTCTGGATTGGACGCAAGCCAAACGGGGGCTGGGGCCGCATGACCTGATGTACATGTTGCTGGCCGTCGACGCCCCCGATCGCGTAAGCCGCGACACGCGCCTCCTGCGTCGTTATCACCAGGGTCTACAAGCCGCGGGCTATCAGGAGTATCCGTGGTCGCAATGTCTCTGGGATTATCGTTTCTCGCTGCTTACGAATCTCTTCCAAGCTCTTTTTCAAGATAGTATCCACTGGTTCCGAAAAACTGTCGAAATTGTCCGTGTTTGGGACAGTGCCACCCTGCTAACGTAAAGTTTACCGTCTGAAACCCGTCATCTGAAACCAACATGAGAAGTAGCGTTTGCGAGGAAGCGAATGAATTCCATTACTCAGACCATTCTTCAGAGATACAACCTTACACCTGCCGATCTGCTTGGGCAGGGCATGGAAGCGACAGTGTATCGTTACGATCCGGCGCATGTGTTGAAAATTTATCAAGGCACCGCCAATCTTGAGCGCCTGCAAACGCTGCAAACTTTTTATACGGCTTTAGATCCACGCGCCGCCCAGCTTCAACTGCCACAGATCTTAGAGCTCGAACAAGTTGATGGGGCTTTGCTCACCATCGAGAAATACTTTCCAGGCAGGCCGATGGCGGCCATTGTGGCCCAGGCGACCGCACAACAATTGCCGCAGTTGTTTGATGCCTATTTGCAAGCCGCGCTTGAGTTGCAAAAGGTGAGAATTTCGCCCAAACCCACCCGCTATAAGTTATTTGACGAACAGGGATTGAGTGCGTGCGCAGCTGGCGATTTTCACGCATTTCTCGGGCGTTGGTTGACGGTGCAGGTTCAAGCGATAGGCCAGCCATTAGCGCGTAATGTACAGGAATTTCCTGGCAAACTCGCACGACTGCACGCGGTGCTCGCACAACCCTATCGCGGGGCGCTGGGCATTGTGCATGGCGACTTCTTCCCCGGCAACTTGCTCCTCGATCAGACGCACACAGTGACGGCGCTGATCGACTTTGGTCTGTTTACCATGTTTGGTGATCCGCTCTTTGATATTGCCACGGGTTGGGTATTTTTTGATATGTACGACGAATACAAGCTCAACATTCGCGCCCGATTGTTGGATTTTATCTTGGCAAAGTTGGGGGCTCATATCCTCGGCCGTTTGCAACTTTATGTATTGCTTTTTAGTATTTTAGGGGCTAATGCCTATAGCAACTGTACAGATGGCCACTATGCCTGGTGTGTGATGAATTTGAATGACCCATCGCTCTGGAAGGCAATCGACGGCTAAGGGAATAATCACGAAAACAGAGAGCCTGGTAAGCGAATAAATTCAGCAAACATGAGAGAATTAAATGGTTATTGCAATTGGGGGCTAGGTTACATGCCACAAAGAGGCTGAGTGCTAGAATGTTGAGTCTTGTCGATAGAACAAAGTTCGGTCAAACAAATGCCTAGCAGCTAGTGGACGCCGCTTTGTAACAGGCGTAAGATGTAATTAAAATATAACATCCGCTGATTTGACAAGGGCGTGCGGGGCTGGTAAACTGGTTCCTCGGGCCAGCGAACGACTAGTAACCGAGCCAACGTCAGCCAGGAAGCATTGCCCGCAAGGGCAGTGGGGACTTGACAGATGGGGTGAGCGGTGCTAGACTGAAGGTTCGAACGGTCAACAAAGCACATTAACAATTAAAGAGTGATAAGACAGCAGAGTAAGAAGTAAAACTCTACCGATGCGGAGAATGCTGGTTTGCGAACTGGGATTTGAAGTGTCTTTGCGGAGAGTTTGATCCTGGC
>JAPLGZ010000602.1 GCA_026389895.1 Chloroflexota bacterium
CCCTCCAGGCTATGTTGGTTATGATCAAGGCGGTCAGTTGACCGAGCAAGTGCGGCGTCGGCCCTATCAAGTGATCTTGTTTGACGAGATCGAGAAGGCGCATCCGGAAGTCTGGAACTCATTGCTCCAGATTATGGACGATGGACGTTTGACCGATGGTCAAGGCCGCACGGTGGACTTCCGTAACACGGTTGTGATCATGACGAGCAATGTGGGGGCAGAAGTTGTCAAGCGTGGCCCGTTGGGGTTTGCTACACCAGAATTTGACGAGAGCAAATATTCACAAGGCGAATATGCAACGCAACTGAAGCGATTGTTCCGGCCCGAATTTTTGAACCGGATCGATGAGATTATCGTCTTCGATAGCTTGACTCGACCGGAAATTCGCCAGATTGTCATGTTCTTGATGAACGATGTCAGCAAGCGGATGGAAGAATTGGGCTTTACGGTCGAATTGACCGAGACAGCCGCTAGCCATATCGCCGAGATTGGCTATGATGCGAACTATGGGGCTCGCCCGTTGCGCCGGTTGTTGCAGCGCCGAGTGGAGAATGAGCTGAGCAAACGGCTGCTCAAGGGGGAATATCAGACCGGCGACCATGTCGTGGTTGATTACGATCCCAATTCGCAGGCTGAGAACAAGCTGACCTTCACCAAAGTGGAGCAAGCGCCAATTCCTGTCGAATTGCCGATGTCACAAGAAGCGTAAGCATTGAGCCTCCGCTAGCCAATAGAGAGTACATAAAAATGCGAGCCATCATCATGGCTCGCATTTTTTTATGTACTCTATCACCATATGGAGTAGACTGTAGGGGCATGCGGCTTCGACGTGAGCTCTGCCGAACGGTCGACGGCGCACTCAACAATAGACAGCGCCTCAAACGATCTTCGCCGCCGATTGTGTGCCCGCTTTTGCGAGATCTAGGTTCGAACGTAATGATAAAGCAACCCTACCCGCGCCCAAAGGCGGTTGCCTTCCAGGCGCGTTCCCCTGATAAGGGAGCGCGCCCGTTTGGTAGACAGAATGCTCTATGTCTTCCGCCCACCAATCAGTCCCCTCCCTTATCAGGGGAGGGTTAGGGTGGGGTTAGTCGTTATGTTAGAGAAATTATTTACGGCAGAATAATCTCCAGCGAATTTTCATTGAGCTTGGTCGCAAAAACCGCAATCGGTTCCATGGCTGGTCCCTGCAATACTGTACCGGTTTCTAAGTTGAATTCTGCGCCATGACAATCGCACACCAAGACGCCGTTGTAAATTCCCCCGCTGCCACTAAAGGAGCAACCGGCGTGTGGACAAAAATTCTCGAAGACATGAAATTTGTCTTTTACTTTGGCGAGCGCCAGAGATTTACCGGCTACTTCAATCGGGACGACATGACCTTCGGGCAAGTAGGATGGCAGCGTAAATTGAATTGTTTGCGACATAAATTCTTTCTCTAATAGTCAAGTATGGCTGTTTATAAAAAATTGACAATACCGATCTGCTCGATTGAATCCAAGACCAGATCGGCGTACGGCTCCAAAGTGACGCGATCCATCATCCCCGTGAGTACAGCCAGGCGAAAACCAACGCCCGCCCGTTGCCCCATCAGCATGTCGGTGGTCGAATCACCAATCATGACCGTGCGTGCGGGTGTCACACCGACATGCTGACAGGCGGCCAAAATCGCGTCTGGGGCGGGTTTGGGGGGATAGACATCGTCGGCCCCTGCTACAAAAGCCACCTGGCCACGAATCCCCAGTAAGTTCAACGTCTTCTCCGCAGGTGCGCGTTCATCGCTGGTGATCACGGCGATCTGGATATTGGCGGCGCTTAATGCGCTAAAAAGTTTCTGTAAATCAGTGGTAGCCTGCAATAAGTCCGCGTTCAACACCCCGGCCATGCCCGGTACCAAATGTTCTTGCACCAGCAATTCGGCTTCGAGCCAAGGCCATCCATGCTGAAATAAGACCGTCGCGGCAATCGTATAGAGTGTACCCATTGCCGCGGTGATAATTGGCCCCTGCATTTCAAATTGATCAGCGTCTGGATCGTAGCCGAGCGTCTGATAAAGAGCCTGGCGTAAAGCCTTACTCCCTTGAATCGCGCGGACCAGTCGTTCAACCCCCGCCCTGGTTTTCTGCGCCCACAGATATTTAAAGTCGATCAGCGTGCCATCTTTGTCGAAGATCACAAGATCCGCGTCGAATGTTTGATTGGCAAAACGTAATAGGGCCAAAGGACTGCTTCCTTATCGAAAATTAAATCTAATATTTATCGGTTGGCGCAGGTGGATTTCTGGGCCTCAGACTTGTTAACAAAAACGTGAAGCGCGGTCAACTGACGGCTGTTGCGCTTGGGACAATCCAGCTTCCCTAACAATTATATCTACGCTTGCAACAATTAGCCAACAAAGAAAATAGAGGCCTTATCAGGCTGATGGAACGTTTGCTTGATCGACACCAACCGGATGCGATGTTCCGTTACAACTTGCTGGAATGCGAACAAAAGAGCTATAATTTCAGCGCGTTCAGTTGCTAGAGATATTCAGATGACCAGTCACAATTTGCCCCAACAATCTACTCTTTTCATTGGTCGCGACCGAGAACTCAGCGAGCTTGCGGGGTTGTTGGCTGACCCCACTTGCCGGCTACCTGAATACCACTGCTTCGCAGGGCTGATACGTCTTTCGGTGGATGACGTTGCCACCAACTGCCTGCTATTGTATGGTCATTGCCAGATTCTCACCCGTGGCAAAACTTTGTGGAACGCTTAACTTGATCGCTAGGGAGCAAACTCATGCGCAAACTGATTGTTAGTAACCTCGTCACGCTAGATGGCTATTACGAAGGGAAGGATCGAAACCTCAACGCACTCTTTGACTATTTCCATGAAGACTATGCCGGTGATGAGAATTTTGATCACTATAATACGGAACGGCTGCGCGCCGCGGATACCCTGCTGCTAAGTGGTCGCGATTCTTTTTTGGGTTTCAAGGATTATTGGTCGAGTCTACCGAATGACCCCAACGCTACCGGGATCAGGCGTGAATTTGCCGGGCTGATCCAGTCCGTAGAGAAAATTGTGATTTCGGATCATCTGATGCGCGAGGAGTTAGCGCCTTGGGAAAACACGCGCATCATCAAGCGGGTGGATACCTACCAGGAGATTGCGGCCCTCAAAGCGCAACCGGGCCGCGACATCATCATGTTTGCGGGTCGCCTACTCTGGAATGATCTGCTGCTGCATGATCTGGTCGACGAACTTCACTTCACAATTTTTCCGTTGATCGCAGGAGAAGGGACACCACTGTTCGTGGAGCGTCCGCCGGTATCACTTAAACTGCTCAGCACGCGTACGTGGCAAGGCTCAGGGAATATCCTCGCCTGTTATCGACCAGATCGCCAGTCCTTATAAATCCGAACTGCTGTTCAAACCTAAAAACAGGCGACCTATAAGTCGCCTGTTTTGCTTGATTTCGGACATAGACCGTCAGTGTATCGAGCGTTTGCAGCCGTTTTTGTCGATGAACCAAAGGTCGTCCTTCTCCGGTCTGTTAAACCCCCAGCATTTTCCACTTTCTACGGCGTGCCCTGCCACAAGCGTTGCATCTCGGCACAGCGCCCCAGCAATGCATCAAGCGTGCCTACATCATCCACTTTGCCATCTTTCAGCACAATAATCTGGTCTGCCTGGCGTAACGCAGCGTGGCGGTGCGAAACTACCAGGCAAGTAGAGGATGAATTAGCTTGCGGCCTTTGCGCCAAACGTTCCCATAACTGTCGCTCAGTTTCCACGTCCAGCGCGCTGGACAGATCGTCGAAGATCAATAATTCTGCTTCCCGCACAAACATGCGCGCCGCGGCCGTGCGTTGAATTTGCCCGCCTGAGAGTTTGATGCCCTTAGGGCCAACCAGTGTTTCGAGACCCTCTTCTAGCTCCATCACATCACGCGTTAAGACAGCTTGATAGAGCGCGGTGGGCAGATCAACTTGATCAACGGGCAGGCCCATCAAGATATTTTCTTGTAATGTCTGGCTGAAAAGGCGCGGGGTCTGCGGCGTATAGGCGCTGCGTGGCGGTACAAAGAAGGTCGCAGGGTCGGTTACTATTTCGCCATTCCAATAAATTGTACCCCCCAGCTTTGGTGCCAACCCCAACAACGCGCGCAACAGGGTCGTCTTGCCCGCGCCAATCCGCCCGGTGATCACCGTGAACGAGCCGCGTGCTAGCTGTAAATTCACGTTCTCAACCCCATGATGGGTGTTGGGATAATGATAGGTTAAGCCGCATACTTTGAGCTGCTGGAAAGGAGCGCCCGCCTGCTTCACAATTGGCGGCATTTCGGGCAATGTCTCCCCCAGATAGACCGGCCCAAATTGTACGAGCTTAGCAGATGGGGTCGGATGCGCCACCTGTTGCAACCGTTCCCACGAAACTTTCACCTGCTGATACATCGCCAAGTTGCGTCCTAGTTGGACCGAAAAATCGGTGACCGGCATCAGAAAAGCGATGAAAAGCGCAAAGTCACCCACGCTAAATGATCCATTGCGCATGGCCTGGCCAGCCAGCAAAAGAATGATGCCGGTGGCAATCACCTTCATATGATCAAAGACAGAGCCCATGACAACTTCTTGAAAGATGTTTTCACTCAGCGCGGCTTGCCGGCGTTGGCGATTGAGCTGACGGAATTGCTCTACCACATGCGCCTCGCCGTCGTTGACTTGCACGGCTTGCACCGCACCAAAGATTTCGGCTAAAAAAGTGCTCACGGTACTGTCGGTCTGGCGCCGCTGGCGACTCAGTTTTTGAATGCGCACGCCCGCCAGTTGGACAATGCCACCAGTCGCCAGCAGTGGAACAAGCAAGATCACGGTCAACAATGGCTGGATACGAAACATGATCACAACGGCGGTGGCCGCTCCCACGGCTGTGCCCATTGTGAAGCACGAGAAACGCAGATAATCGCTGATCACCCGCGCATCTTGATCCAGGCGCGTCGCTAGATCGCCAGCCGAATAGCGCGATGGATTGGGGTTGGGTGAACGCAAAAGGTGCTGAAATAAATTTTTACGGAGCAGGGCAGAACTGTGTAAGGCTGCCGTGTTTTCGACAAAAATTGAGCTGAGCACAATTGCCGAACGGATCACGGCGATGGCTATGATCAGCGCGAGCAAGAACCAAAACCAGCGTTGGGCTTCGGGCGTGTGGTTGGCATTGCTCGTAAAATAGTCGAATAACTGTTTGCTAATCAGGCCTGGTGCTAACATCAGCACAAAGCGCGGAATTTGCAGGGCGAGCGTCAGAGCATATAACCCTGGTGTAAAGCAGATCAGCCGACCCAGCATGCGTCCTGTATTCATGCCAGCACCGCCGTCGCGCCGGTCTGTAACAGGCCATAAAAATGTGATTCGGGATCGTTGGCAAGCTGGTTGTAGGCCCCTTGTTCAACAACTCGGCCGTGATCCAGGATCAACAATAGATCGGCGCGTGCTACTGTCGCCAGCCGGTGCGCGATGATAATGGCGGTGCGATTGTGTAAAAGTCGCGCAATCGCGGTGTCAAGCAAATGCTCCGTGGCTGGGTCCAGCCGTGCCGACGCCTCATCCAGAATGATCAGGCTGGGCTGCCTGAGCAAGATGCGGGTCATCGCCAACAGTTGCGCTTCGCCGCCAGAGAGACCAACGCCGCCCGGCCCTAGCTGCGTCTCTAAGCCAGCCGCTAGGGTAGCAAACCAGGTCTGTAAACCTAGTTCGTCAATCGCCTGCATAATTTGTTCATCCTGGATTGCGGTGTCAAAGAAAGTCAGGTTGTCGCGCACGGTGGCGTGGAATAACTGAACGTCTTGGGTGACAAAACCGATCCGCTGGCGTAACGTGCGCAATTGTAACAGGTGAAGATCCACCCCATCCAGATAAATTGTGCCTGCGCTTGGATCATAAAAGCGGAATAGCAAGCGGGTCAAGGTGGTTTTGCCGCTGCCGGTGCGCCCTAACAAGCCAAGCACTTGTCCGGGTGCCAGTTGAAAAGAGATCTGGTTGAGCACCGTTTGTGTTTGACTGTAACCAAAGCTGACGGCTTGGAATGCGATGGCCGGTGGCTCGCTATTGGGCAAAGCTTGTGCGCCATCCATTAGTGTGCGCGGTGTATGATAAAGCTCGGCAATCCGTTCAATCCCGGCGGCTGCGCGTTGCAGATCTTCCAGTTGATAAGTGATCCAGCCCAGGTTTTCAGAGATTAGCCCCGTGTAATAAAAGACCAGATAGACGCTGCCAATCGTGAGCATATCCTGATTGAGCAAATAGGCTGCCACAGCAAAGAGCAGTGCTCGCCCGGTTGCATCCAGCACCTCCCACGTATGGAAGACGATGCGCGCCATCAGAAAGGCCCGGCGCATCGTCCACAGCGCGCTGCGGTTTAGGCGATAATGTTGCTGCATTACGGTTTCGATGGCCCCGTTGCTGCGAATGTCCTCAAGGCCACCCAGCCGCTCCTCCCAAAAACCGATTTGTTCGGTCGCGGTCTGTCGCCAACGTTTTAGATAAGGCACACCCAGCCGTTGCAACGTCTTCGTCACCAGCAGTGTGATGATGGCGAAGACGGTTAACAACAGACCCAGGCCCCAATTCTCACGCGTGGTTAAGATCAGCGCGCCTATCAGCAAAAGGCCGCTGCCCAGCAAGCGGATGATAAAATGCGCAAAAAAGTTAGCGAGCAAGGTAACATCGCCGTCTATGCGTTCGATCATTTCGCCCGGCAAATGCTTTGTATGAAACGACATATCCAGTTGTAGGCAATGCGCCATCAAATCTTCGCGCAGGGCATTGGTGGCCGTCCAGCCCACCGCCACCGTCATGTAACTGACCGCTGCATAAATCACTTGTCCCAGCAAGGCGACCCCGATAAATACCAGCGCGAGTTGGGTAAGCGTTGCCGAGGTTGCGCCGGCGCGGGCGGCATCAATGAATTGGCCTACAATCTGCGGGTTGACCAATTGCAGGACAATGTTGAGCAAGAGCAGCCCGGTTAACAACAGTACCTTGCGCCACTGCGGGCGCAAATAGGTGACCAGGATCGACCGATAACTGGTCTGTGAAACACTCATGCCGCAGCTCGGAGCGCTACGGCCTTTGCCACAACCTCTTCAATGGTACCCACCATATAGAAGGCCATTTCCGGCAAATCGTCATGCACACCGTCGAGAATCTCACGACAGCCGCGCACGGTGTCGGCGACGGGGACAAAGATGCCGGACAGACCGGTGAACTGTTCGGCGACAAACATCGGTTGGGTCAGAAACCGTTGCAGGCGGCGCGCCCGCGCAACAACCCGTTGGTCTTCTTCGCCGAGATCTTCCACACCCAGGATCGCGATGATATCGCGCAGATCTTTGTAGCGTTGTAAGGTTTGCTGAACGCGGCGTGCTGTCGTGTAGTGCTCCTCACCCACAATCCAAGGCGCCAGGATGCGGCTGGTTGAACCCAACGCATCTACGGCTGGAAAAAAGCCCTGCTCAAACAACGACCGCTCCAGCGTAAGCGTGGCGTCGAGGTGCGCAAAGGTGGTGGCTGGCGCGGGGTCGGTGTAATCATCGGCTGGCACAAAGACGGCCTGCATCGAGGTGATCGAGCCTTCGGGCGTCGAGGTGATGCGCTCTTGCAAGTCGCCTAAATCGGTGCCCAAGGTTGGCGCATAACCGACGGCGCTGGGCAAGCGTCCCAACAAAGATGATACTTCGGCGCCCGCCTGCACATAGCGAAAGATATTGTCCACAAAGAGCATCACATCATGGCCTTGGTCACGGAAATATTCGGCCATCGTTACGCCGGTCAAACCGACGCGCAGGCGGGCGCCGGGCGGCTCATTCATCTGGCCAAAGACCATCACCGTCGAGTCGATCACATTCGCCGCCGTCATTTCGTGGAGCAGGTCATTGCCCTCGCGGCTACGTTCGCCCACCCCGACGAAGACCGAATACCCTTGGTGAAATTCGGCCACGTTGTGGATCAATTCCTGAATGATAATCGTTTTACCCAACCCCGCGCCCCCAAAGACGCCGGTCTTGCCGCCACGGGTGAAAGGGGCGATCAGGTCAATGATCTTGACCCCGGTCTCGAACATATCGGCCTGATTGTTTTGTTCTTTGAAGAGCGGTGGCAGGCGATGGATCGAGTGGCGCAATTCGGTGGCAACGGCGCCTTTGCCATCAATCGGGTCGCCAGTCACGTTAAAAATGCGGCCTAATGTTGCTTCTCCTACTGGCACTGAGATCGGTTGGCCAAGTGATATGGCCGCCATGCCCCGCCGTAAACCTTCGGTGCTGCCCATTGCCACGCCACGCACACTGCGGTTGCCCAATTGTTGCTCAATTTCAAAGGTCTCCAGCGCCCCCTCAGTGGTGGTCACATGCACCGCATCATAGATTTCGGGCAGATCGCCTGCGGGGAAAATAAAATCTACCACTGGCCCGATCACACTTTGGATTTTACCGACCATTGTCTTCGTCATCATAAACCTCCCAGTTTTCGTTATTTATGTTGCTGATTAGTAACTACTAACCCCCATTTGATAAGGAAGGGCGGCATAACCCCCACCTAACCTCCCCGTTCGGCTGAGCTCACGTCGAAGCCTGGTAAGGGGAGGAACTGATCGCAACGCGTCCAGCGTCGGCCCCCGAAAGCGCCATCAGGGAAGGCCATAGCAGATCGTTTTGTCCACCAAACGGTGCCCTCCCCTGGTAAGGGAGGGCGGGGTGGGGTTCCTTTTTCACGCCGGTGACCTATGTTTAGCTTCATCAGAATTTTGGTAGTTGTCTATTTAGTTTGACAAAACACTTTACTCTGTTTATCATAGGGCAGGTTTATCCATAAGTCAATCTGATTGATTTTATATAAACGATAAATTTATTTTATGATTGGGGTGTCTATGAATTTTCATCAACTAGAAGGGTTTCTGGCTGTTGTGCGCGAAGGTAGCCTGACCAAGGCGGCTGAAAAACTCTATGTAACGCAACCCGCCTTGAGCTTCCAGGTGAAAGCACTAGAAGAAGAATTCGGGCAAACCTTGTTCGAGCGAGATGGCAAACAGATGCGGCTGACGGGGGCTGGCCGAGTTTTACAGGAGCGCGCCCAGCAGATTCTTGATTTGGTGGAGCAGACACGGCGCGATGTCACTGGCTTAAAAGAGATGCAGCGTGGTCAATTGACGATTGGCGCCAATGAGACAACGTCGCTCTATATTCTGCCGCCGGTGATCCAAACGTTTCGTGAGCGCTTTCCAGGGGTGGAAATTCACCTGACGTTGCGCCAATCGGCAGAGATCGTGGCGCTGGTGGTGGCCGGTGAAGTTGACTTTGGTATTGCGACGTTGCCATTACTAGATCCGCGCATTAAAACCGAGCCGCTCTGCTGGCGTGAAGATGTGGCGGTCTGCGGTTATCAACATCCTTTGGTAGAAAAGCAACAGGTTTATTTGGCCGATCTGGCTCAATATACGCTGCTGTTGCTGGAAAAAGGCAGCACAAGTCGCGTGCTGTTAGAGCAGATGTTGGCACAACAAGGGCTAATTCCACCCATGACGATGAATGTAGGCAGCATTGAAATTATGAAGCGCATGGCCGAGATTAATTTAGGGGTGGCGATTCTGCCGGGCATTGCGGTAAAAAACGAGCTTAAGGCCCACCAATTACGGATGTTTCGGCTCGAATGGCTTCAGCCGCGGGCGCTAGGTTTGATCCAACGACGGAGCGGTTATCTGTCGCCGGCTAGTCAGTTCTTTCTGAAACTCTTCAAAAATCGCGTGCCTAATATGCTGTTGAGTCCGCGTTAATCTCAGGAATCTTATCGGATTTTGATCTGGATTTGAAGCTAAGCGATGCGTTATGGGCATTCAAAGTGCGCAGGGTGACTTTAACGTAAAGTCACCCTGCGCACTTTGAGCCGTTCTATTCTTCGGGTGCAGTTGCCGTTCAATTGTCCAATGGCGGGCCAACACCCCAGGCTGGCTACCATGCTTGGGATGTTGGCCGTTGCGAATCAATCGTATAAACGAAGGTTACCGCGCAAGCAACGGCAAATAGAGCTTCCGTTGCCCTTGGTTGCTGATCTGGCAGGCTAAACTGCTCGCATTGGGCACGCAGGGATCGTTAGTCGCCGGATCATTGTTATTTGGTATGCTGTCACCATCACTATCGCCGGTTGTACAAGCCGCGGCGTTGGCATTGGGCACACAGGGATTGAGCGGCCCTGGGTCCGAACCATTTGGGGTGCCATCGCCATCACTATCGCCGGTCGTACAGGCCGCGGCGTTGGCATTGGGCACGCACGGGTTGGAGGGCGATGGATCGCCGCTATTGGTTGTCCCGTCGCCGTCCGTATCGTTCTGGCAAGCGACAGAATTCGCATTCGGCACACAGGGATTTGTCGGCGCTGGATCGGTGCCATTCGGTGTACCGTCGCCATCGTTATCACCGGTTGTACAGGCAATCGCATTGGCATTGGGTACACAAGGATCGGTGGGCGCTGGGTCGGTGCCATTCGGTGTGCCATCATTGTCGGTGTCACCTGTCGCACAATTGACGGTGTTGGCATTGGGGATGCACGGGTTGGTGGGCGCCGGATCGCTGCCGTTGGGTGTGCCATCATTGTCCGTATCGCCAGTGGTGCAAGCGGCGTTATTGGCATTCGGCACACAGGGATTCAGTGGCGCTGGGTCCGCACCATTGGGAGTGCCATCCCCATCGGCGTCACCGGTTGGGCAAGCCACCGCATTGGCGTTCGGCACGCACGGATTATTCGGTTCGGGATCGGTGCCATTCGGGGTGCCATCACCGTCCGTATCGTTCTGGCAAGCAGTCGAATTGGCATTCGGCACACACGGATTGGTGGGCGCTGGGTCCGAACCATTGGGCGTGCCGTCACCATCGGCATCACCAGTTGCGCAGGCTAAAGCATTGGCATTGGGTACGCAAGGATTAGTCGGTTCGGGATCGGTGCCATTGGGTGTGCCATCACCGTCATTGTCACCAGTGGGGCAGGCTAGCGAACCAGCATTTGGCAGACAGGCATTGGCATTGGCTGGATCCAGATAATTGGGCCGTCCATCCCCGTCGGTATCGTCATTTCTGGGGTTATGGTCACCGTTGGCATCTTCGAGGATCGTATTGATCCCGTCTGCATCATCATCTGCATCGCGGTAATCGGGTTTGCCATCATTGTCTGTATCGGGTAGCGGGGCGACGACCCCACCTTGGCTTACGTCAAAAGCATCGTCGATGCCATCATGATCGACATCGTGGCCGCTCGGCGCCCGGTCGGGCTGGCCATCATGGTTGACGTCAAAGGCTTCGACCGCATCTGGGACTGTGTCATTGTCGCTGTCGGCATCCAACGAATCGGGTGTGCCATCCATATCACTGTCTACGGCGCCATTGCCTTCGTTAGTATCCAGAATGCCATCGCCGTCATCATCACTGTCCAGGGCATCTGGAATGCCATCATTGTCTGTGTCGCAGATTTGGCCGACACTGTTGACGGTGACATCCATTTTGCCTAAGCTGACGCCCAAATTGGCGAGGAGCGGATCGACCAGGTCGGTTAGCAATGAATCGAGTGGCAAGGCATTCGTGTCATTGATCGCACCGATCAGACTGGTGCGGATAGCGTCGAGCAGATTGTTCAGCGCCAACCCATTGAGCAACGGATCGAGGATGCCGCCTAGAGAGCCAGCCAGTCTGACTTGTAAGTTGGTCACTAGATCTGTGACTAAGTCATCAACAAAGGTGGCGCTTGTCGTTGCTGTTTGGGTGCTGGGGTAGGGCGCCACAAAATTCAGCGTCTGCTCGGTTGGATTATCCCCATTGGCAAAGCTTTTGGCCTCAATCCCCGTTGAAACTTGGATTGGCGACCCCACTATTTTGGGGGTCAATGTGATGCCAAGCGTGGCCAGGTTTGCAAAGTCGAGATCCGTGGCCGGCACGATCGTGTGGGCGCGGTCAAAGAAGGTGGCATTCTGAATCGTGCCTAAGTAGATATCGGCGACACCAGGGGTGGCCTGAATGGTGACGGCCTTGCTGACGGCATTGAGACTGGTGATAGTCCCGGATCCCCGTGCAACATCCACGTATAGGTCAACCTGACCAACGGTTGCATCTACATCAATGTTGTACACCAGCCCTAAAAGCCCGTTAAGGACTGGACTGAGGCCCGTAGTAACCAAACTTGTGTCCACTAGATCCACGTGCAGTTTTAACCGAATACCCGCTGAATAAAACTGGGCGCCGACGTCACCACAAACATAGACCGGTGGTTCAACCACTTGGGCTTGTAACGTTATCGTATTGATCAGGTTGCCCAACCCAAGCTCATTGCCAGAAATAGTGATCGGCGTGGGGGTGGTGACTACGTTCTGGCTGTTCAAAAGCTGAATTGAGCCCGTAAGCAGATCAAGCACATTCAGATCGACATTACTCAATGAGCCATCGGATGTGCTCGATTGTAGCAAGTCACCCAATTGAAGGCCTGTCGTGGGCAGATTGGGGCTGAGCGCCAAGACATTAAGCGCGTTGATGGTGGCCGTGTCGGTTGTCACCTGCGTGAGGGCCTGAATAACTTGGCCCAATGTGACACTCGATGTCAAGACATCCTGAGGGCTGGCCACCCCCAGTTGGGTTTGCAGTTGATTCAAGAGGTCGCTTTCGCTAATGTTAGCCTGAGCGAGCGCATTCGAGTCCAGCACGGATAAATTTAAGTCGGCGCCGGACAGGTTGCCGAGCAGCCTGTTCAGCAAAACATTCTGTTGCTCATCTATGTTGGCCAGGTGTGGCCCTGATGTTACGCAGGCGATATTATCACAATTCGCCTGGGCTTGGGCATGATGGGCTAACAGCGAGAATAGACCGATGAGTGTGAGCGCCATCCATACGGATTTGACGCCCCACCATAAAGCCCTCGGTCGCCGTTCTGTTTTGGTCTTTTGTTTAATTTGAACTTGAGCCACAGACCGGCCGGAAATAAAACTTTTGCACATAATCATTGATCCTTTCTGATGAAATACCTGAGATGATATAGCTCAGGTATACAACAAAAACGCAAGCAAATAGCTTGATCTGTGAAATCTCCGCGCTCGTGAGATTTCTGCAAAGTGGCGGCTTTGGTTTGGGAGTGAAGGCAGCTTTGAGGAGAAAGCCTGGTATAGAACCTCAGATACCTTAAATACAGTGGTGTTAATCTGTAAGGTAGGTAACTGTGCAAACTAAGACGCAAGATATTCGTAAATAGATCTATGCAATTTGAGATCTAAATCATGAGTTTTTTAAGAGGTCGTTGAAAAGCTATCTATGGGGATTGAGAAATTTATTTGGCGAACCTGGAATTTGTAGCTAAATTGTAGGTGATATGACAAGGATGGCGTGGTTTTATGGGGCATCCGGTAGGGCTCTATGGATTCTGCTAGGCGTGCAGGCGGTAAATCAAATATTCTAAAAACTCGTTGAAATTGGATAGATCCATTTACTTCATGCTTACGTCAGATTGATGTAATGCAAGTTTTGGGCATTACAGTTTTGCTATGTACAGCTTTGTTTTTATTGACCCGCATTTTATCTTCCGTCAGGTCAATCGAGCCACACATGGGATTGATTGACCTGAGTCAGGCTCTATACAGCCAAATCCTCACAAGAGCCAAGCATTCTCTATGCTATCTGATTAACTAATCCCCACCATATCCTTGCCTAGAGGAGGATGAAAAGTGACGAAGCCGTTACCACAATCTTGCCCAAATGGACGTTAGGTAGCCTTGAGATTAGTTCACCCAAGAAAAATGTAGCTACTCGCGCTAAAGGAGAGAAATATGGCTTACTTCCCGATTATTGAATATGCGCATGTTACTGACGCTAAAGTCCGAGTAATTTATGAGGAGATCAGTGCCGAACTCGGATTTGGCATGGTGCCTAACCTGTTCAAATCGATGGCGCTTAACCCAGATTTTCTGGAGACCAGTTGGCGAAAATTTCGGGCTATCGTGCTCGCTGGGACTTTACCGCGCACCCTCAAAGAAATGATCGGGGTTGTTGTTTCACAGGCCAACCATAGCCCTTATGCACTGCAAGTCCATTTGCACAGCTTATCCGCCCTGGGGATTAGCGAAGAATTGTTGCGTCTCTTGGTAGAAGATTTTAACCACTGTCCCTTACCGCAACGTCAAAAAGCGACCATTCAATTCGGCTTGCTGGCCGCCACGCAACCGCATAACTTGACGGACACTCATTATCAGACTTTGCGCGCCATGGGGCTGAATGATGTTGAATTGTTTGAAATCATCGCAACCGCCAATATATTCACCGAAGTCAACCAATATACCGATGCGATTGACTTGGAAATTGATCGCTTATGAATGTATCGCTTATGCCGTCCAAACCCAGTGCCATGTTAGTCGCTGCCGATGCCAATTTGCAGACCAACCATGAGCGCTTGCTCGTGGAACTTCAGGCCCTTTCCAGCCGTATTACGGCTGTCAATGAAATTGCCGTGGCGATTAACCGAACGCTCGACCTAGATGAAATTTTAGCGCTGGTGGGCCGGCATGCCAAGTGGCTGCTAGACTTTGATTATTGTGGCGTCTGCCTCTGCGATGTCGGTAACCCGCGCCGTTTTGTGATGCTTTTGGGTACACCCACGCACCAAGCGATTTATGAAGCCTTGATGACCGCCGTGGTTGAAGTGGCGATCAGGAGCAAACAATCGCAGCTTATTCAAGATGAGCCCGCCTCGATCCAAACTTGGCAATTACGCTCTCGGATCGTTATTCCTATGGAGAGTGAAGGCGAAATCCTGGGGACGCTACAATTTGCCAGCACCCAGGCCCACGTCTACACCCATGAAGATTTACGCATTGGTTATTTGCTGGCCTTACAATTGACCGGCGCCATTCGCAATGCCCGCCGCTTTAAAGAAGTCAGTTTACTTAATGCGCAACTTGAACAAGCCTATGCCAGTCTACAACGGGCCGAAACCCTGCGTGACGACCTTTTACACCGCATTGTGCATGACCTGCGCAATCCCCTGACCACCATTAACTTTTCACTGAATCTTCTGGATAAAGTATTAAATCGTTCACACCAAGGTCAGAGTGGTTTAAAATATGTCCAGCGCGCCCAAAGAGCCGGCCAGCAAGTTTTAAACATGGTTGATGAACTGCTGGACGTCCACAGGCTTGCCCATAATGAATTGCAGCCAGACTTGACACCGGTTGATTTTTCACTCCTGCTGCACGAAAGGGTTGAAACCTATCGGTCGCAGGCCAACTTTGAGGAAAAAAGGTTGGCGCTACATCTGCCCGATGATCTGCCGCTTGTGGTGGCTGATCGCGAGTTGATCAGTCATGTGTTTGACCATCTGCTGGCTAACGCACTTAAGTACACGGGCGCGGGCGATTACATCGAAATTCGACCGGTGGTCCAAGAGAATTTTTTGTGTGTTTATATCCGGGATTCTGGTGCTGGCATCCCCGTAGAAGAGCAGGAGCGTTTTTCTGATGGTTTTGTCCAGATGGAAGATGCTACCCAGGTTTCGATTCGTCAAGGGACAGGCATTAATCTGACTTTTTGCCGGTTGGTAATGCGCGCCCACAAGGGTAATTTACGGGTTGAATCAACGCCGCATCAGGGCAACACCTTTCTCTTTAGCCTACCACTTAGCTAAAAAACAGCGCATAAAAAAGGCTGCGCCCACCGGCGCAGCCTTTTTTATGCGCTATACGCCGAACCTATTTCCAATTCTCCAAGGCATTTTTTACGGCAGCACAGAAGGCGTCCGCCGTGGCGCCGTCTAGCACGCGATGGTCATAGCTGAAGCCGAGTGTCATCATCGGCTTAAAGATCAGGTAATCCCCTGTATTGGCTTCAAGCGGACTGCCGTTGCTAACGACGACCGGGCGCTTCTCAATCGAACCCGTACCCAGAATACCCACTTGTGGCTGGACAATGATTGGGGTCTGAAAACGGCTGCCAGATGTGCCATAGTTGGTCAAGGTGAAGGTGCCATCTTGTAGATCTTCACCGCGCAACTGGTTCTTGCGGGCCTTGTCGGCCAGTTCGTTAACGGCGCGCGCCGTACCCATCAGGTTTAGATCGCCTGCATTTTTGATCACCGGCACAATCAAACCGCCCAAGCCGTTCGCATCCATGGGCTGGGCAGCCGCCATCCCAATATTATAATAACGTTTGATGATCACGCCTTCTTCGGTCCAGGTCGCATTGGCCGCTGGTACCGCTCTTAAACCCGCAATCGCCGCTTGGACTAGATAGGCGGTGATTGTCAGATTGACGCCCGATTTCTCGAACTCTTTTTTCTGAGCCTTGCGGTTGGCAATCACTGTGGTCATATCGACATCCCACATGGTGGTGACATGTGGTGCCGTGAAGAGGCTTTGGGTTGTGCTGCGTGCAATGGCTTGACGCATGCGCGAATGTTTAATCAGTTCTTCGCCTGGCCGTGTTGGCTCGCCTGAACGGGCTGGCACCGCTTGAGCTGCGGGTGCTGGCGCTGGTTTTGCGGGTGCAGCGGCCGGGGCGGCGGGTTCGGGCTTGGGGGCGGCTGGCGCTGGTGCGCTGGCCGGTTGTGCCGCAGCCGGTTGTGCCGCAGCCTGAGGGGCCGCTTTGGGCGCAATGAACTCTTCGTCGAAAGCCACACCCGCTGCGCGCATCACATCATAACGCGTTAGGGCGCTGATCGGTCGACCTTGTGCAATCTCAGCTAGATTAATGTTGTATAAGGCCGCCACGCGTCTTACATCCAAGCTAGGCACATCCGCCAAATCACCTGGCAACGCCGCGGGCTCGTCTGCGGTTGCAGCGGTCGCTGGTGCACCGCCATTGACATACGCAATGACATCATCTTTGGTAATTTGGTTGCCGGGGCCGGTGCCAGTGACTTTGCTTAGCGCAATGCCTTTTTCTGCCGCCAAGCGTTTGGCAACAGGCGAAGCCTTAATATCCTGACCATTTTCCGTTGACTCTGCTTCGACTGGAGAAGCGATGTCCGAGGATGAACGGGCGGCTGGCGGGCCTTCTGCCTCTTCTGGCGCTGGACGCTTTTCGGCTGCGGGTGCTTCTTCCCCAATGGGCAAGGTTTTGCCCGTCGCTGGCTTATCCTGATCCGGTTCTTTCACCGCTGTACCTTGCGCACTAACCTTGTCTTCGGTGGCCCCATTGCTGCCCGCCGGCGCGCCAACACTTTCACCGGCGGCGCCGATCACGGCCAACGCGGCGTCTAGCGGGGCAATTTCACCATTTCTAAAATTGATCTTGAGCACCTTGCCGTCGGCTGGCGCATTAATTTCTGTATCGACTTTGTCGGTGGCGACTTCGACAATGACATCACCTGCCTTAACCTCGTCACCTTCTTTGACGCGCCAACGGCTGATGGTAACATCTTCAATGCCTTCGCCCAAGTCTGGGAGTTTTACTTCTGTGGCCATGATTTCCTCGTAAAGAATCGATAGGAACGAGAATCGACTGACAATGTTTCGCTGTAATTCATTCGGTATAATGAATGATTGTCAGTTTGAAGCGTGATAAGTGATGAGTGATGAGTGAAAAAGGTCATTTGCTCTCACTCATCACGCTTTACCCCTCATTGAATTAGCGCATCATCTCTAACACTGCTGCCTTGATGTTCTTCTTCCAAGGCAGAATCTCTTCTTCCAATGGCTGTGACACAGGAATAGAAACGGGCGCCATGCCTAAGCGGCGCGCTGGTGATTTTAATAGGTAGGGCGCTTCTTCGTAGATGCGCGCGACAATTTCGGCGCCGATGCCACAGTTAGACTGCGATTCGTGGACGGCCAACAGGCGGCCGGTTTTCTTCACAGAAGCCAAGACTGTCTCCATGTCTAGCGGCACGATGCTACGCAGATCGACGACTTCGGCATCGATGTTGTGATGAGCGGCC
>JAPLGZ010000449.1 GCA_026389895.1 Chloroflexota bacterium
AGTTGGGAAGTTTATGCTACGGCTCAATACGATTTGCGCAGCCATGCCTTGCGCCCAGACACCTGGACCTCCGCCGATGCCGCGGGTTTGCCAATTTTGCCTGGCCTGGTGCGGTATGAAGAAGTGGCCAGCGGCGAAATCAACCACGCCATCCGTTTCACGGTACCCGAGACACGCAACACCTATCTCTGGCCAGCCCGCCACCAGGCGTCAGACCTTACCGGCGCGCAATATCCGCCCATGGGGCAACGCTTCCGATTAAAAGCCAACTATAATATCAGCGGTTTTGCGCCAGAAGTCCAGGTCATTCTCCGGGCGCTGAAGAAATATGGCATGATTCTAGCGGACAACGGTTCTTCCTGGTATATCTCCGGTGCGCCCGATGAACGCTGGGATAACGATGCTCTGCATGAGTTGCACCAAGTAACAGGGGCTGATTTTGAGGCGGTGGATGAATCTTCGCTGATGCTCGATCCCGATTCGGGCCAAGTGCGCGCCACTGGCAATGCAACCCCCACACCAACGCTGGTGCCAACCCTGGTGCCAACGGCGCTGCCCAGCCATTGGTTACCCAAAGCCTATTTACCACTAGTCAAACGTTGATCGGCTCGTTGATCGGCTCAACGCTTGCGCAGGGTCTATGCTATCGCGCGCGCGATAAAGCGACCTAGTCGCATCAGGTAACTTTATCAATGATTATCAATCGTCAAACGCAAAGGAACCAAGCAGTATGAACAGAACAAAAAGAGCCATCTTATCATTAGCCGTGGTCTGTACACTGCTGATGAACACCGTCTGCGCCTATGCCCAAGATGCGGGCGATGCCGGCAGTCCCGCCAAAATCTATTTACCCTTCGTGGCCGGTGGCAGCAATGTCGTCGCCGATCTGATTCCTGGTCAATACATTGTGGTACTAAAAGATGAGTTGGTCACCAGCGCCAGTGTGTCGGCTGTCGCCGCAGATATGGCCGCGACATATGGTGGCGAACTGCTCCAGACGTATGACACCGCCCTCAATGGTTTCGCCGTCAAGTTTACGGCAGAAGCCGGGGAAAACGCCGCCGCCGCCCTAGGACAAGATAATCGCGTGGCCTACGTGGAGCCCGATCGCGTGGTCAGCATCGACGATGAGAACGCTGTTGACACAACCCAAAGTAGTGCCACTTGGGGGCTGGATCGCATTGACCAGCATAATCTGCCCCTCAACGCGAAATTCAACTACGTGGCTACCGGCGCTGGCGTGAACGTTTATATCATCGACACCGGCATCCGCATTGCCCACACCCAGTTTGGTGGTCGCGCCAGCTATGGGTATGATGCAGTGGATGGTTCGCTGCCAGCCGATGATTGCAACGGTCATGGCACGCATGTGGCTGGCACGATCGGCAGCGCCACCTATGGTGTGGCAAAGGGGGTCAAACTCGTTGCAGTGCGCGTGTTAGATTGCAGTGGGTCAGGCACCAACTCGGGCGTGATTGCGGGCATCAACTGGGTGAAGAGTCAAAAGCAAGCCCATGTCTCGATTCCAGCGGTGGCCAATATGAGCTTAGGGGGCTCTTTCTCCTCCGCATTAAATCAGGCCGTTACAAGTGCCATTCAAGTCGGCGTCACCTTTGCGGTCGCCGCCGGGAATAGCAACACCAATGCCTGTAATTCCAGCCCGGCCAGTGTTACCAGCGCGATCACAGTGGGCGCCACCCAATCGAACGATGCGCGCGCCAGCTTTTCTAACTACGGTTCCTGCGTCGACATCTTTGCGCCAGGGGTCAACATCCTTTCCACCTGGAATACCAGCAATACCGCCACCAATACCATCAGTGGCACGTCGATGGCGACGCCGCATGTGGCGGGTGTGGCGGCCTTGTACCTTCAGACGCATCTAAACGCGTCGCCCAGCACAGTTGACTCGGCATTGAAGTCTATCGCCACCCTCAACAAAGTAACCAGTCCAGGCGCTGGCTCACCTAACCGGTTATTGTTCACCAGCTATTAGCCGTTTGCTCGTTGTGCAGCGAAAGCGCCGATAAGCCGCGGCGTCGCAAAAACATTGTCTCAGATAGCCGTCACCTCTGCAGGTGACGGCTATCTGTTTTGTAAATCCTTAACTGATTGTTTGAAAGGTGTAAGGCTATGACGAAAGACACACTAAGAAAACCAGGCAATGATGGCAACCGCCCATCCGCTACAAGGTAAGCTGTGTAGTAGATCACAGCGCCAATGTACATAAGCGCACCTAGCAAATTGCCCGATGGGGATGACTTCCTTACGGAAATCTGATATGATAAATTGTCACTCTGTAAAACAAAATATGATTTCCTAGAAAGGATTACTATGAGACAGCGCTTCATGTTGGTATGTCATTGGGTTATTCTGCTAGTGCTTTGCTTAAGTCTGGGACGAGCCACCACTTCGCGGGCCGAGGAATTATCCCCCACGGTTGGCCCAGTCTTGCCTAACCCCATTTTATTTGTCACTCAGCCCCCCTTGCCCGCAGATTTCGCCACCGTCAACTCGGTCTTTGGCAACCAGAAGGCCGACGTACAATCAGCCATCCGGGGGGGCGATCTGTGGATTCGCTATGGGGATGGCACGTTGAAGAATCTTACGGTAGCGGCGGGGTATGGCATGAGCGGTTTACAAGGCGCTAATGCCATTGCAGTGCGTGATCCAGCCCTGTATTGGGATGGCACAAAGGCAATTTTTAGCATGGTGATCGGCGCACCCACCCAACAATATCAGGTAAAAACATTCTTCTGGCAACTTTACGAAATCACGGGGCTGGGCCAGAATCAGACACCGGTCATTACCAAAGTGCCCAATCAACCGGCGAATTATAACAATATCAGCCCGATCTATGGCACGGACGATCGCATTATCTTTACCACCGACCGGCCGCGCAATGGTGAAGCCTATCTCTATCCACAGCGCGACGAATACGAAGAAGCCCCCACCGTCACCGGCATCTGGAGCCTTGCCCCTGCCACCGGCGATTTGCGCTTGCTCAATCATGCGCCTTCTGGGGATTTTACCCCTACGATTGACAGTTATGGCCGGTTGATTTTTACCCAGTGGGATCATTTGCAGCGCGACCAGCAGGCGGATACGGATGTACTACACGGCAATACGTATGGGACGTTTAATTACGCCGACGAGTCTGCCAATGCCGCGGTGCTAAACAGTCGGGCCGAAGTCTTCCCCGAGCCACGCGCCGAGCGCACCGATCTGCTGGCTGGCACCAATCTGGCGGGCCATACCTACAACCAATTTTTCCCTTGGCAAATGAACGAAGACGGCACCGAACAAGAGATGCTCAACCATTTAGGCCGCCATGAATTGCACGCCTATATCCCCCGCAGCTTT
>JAPLGZ010000905.1 GCA_026389895.1 Chloroflexota bacterium
TTCAAGCCGCAACAACGGCGTTGCCAACGTTAGATAATCTTGCTTCTCAAGCAACTGTGCTCCCCGCGCAAACCCGTGTCCTCGATCCGCATTATCCTTCTGGTGAAGAGAATCCGTATGTTCAGCCTGTGCGCGAGAGCGCCTATGCTGTGGCGCAGGCACAATTGGACACGGTGGCCGATTTTATGAAGCTGGATGATGATTTGCGACTCTATTTGCGCACCTGCCAGCGCGAATTGATTGTCCATTTTCCTGTCAAAATGGATGATGGCCACATGCACATGTTCACCGGCTTTCGTGTGCATCATAACACGATCAAAGGGCCTACCAAAGGGGGGATCCGTTATCATCCTGACGTATCTCTTGACGAATGTCGCGCGCTTGCCATGTGGATGACGTGGAAATGCGCGTTGATGAATTTGCCCTATGGCGGCGCCAAGGGTGGCGTGATCGTTGACCCCAAGACGTTAAGCCAGAATGAATTGGAGAAGATGACGCGCCGTTACGCCACCGAAATTAGTCTCTTCATCGGCCCCGAGCGCGATATTCCGGCGCCGGATGTCGGTACGAATGCGCAGATCATGGCCTGGATCATGGATACCTATTCGATGCACAAGGGGCATTCAATCCCAGCCGTCGTGACCGGCAAACCGGTCGCGATTGGCGGCACGGCTGGGCGGGAAAGCGCCACTGGCTTGGGGATCACCTATGTCACGCGCGCCTTGCTCAAGCAACTCTCTGGGCGCAGTTTGGAAGATGTCACGGTCGCGATTCAGGGGTATGGCAATGTGGGCAGTTGGACGGCGCGCAGCATGCATGATCGGGGTGCCCGTATCGTGGCGATCAGTGATCAATATGGCGGGATCTATAACAAAAATGGCTTGGATTTACGCCAATTGCAGCGCTATGTCGACGAAGCGCATACGGTCGTCGGCTATCCCGGCGCCGACGCCATCAATAATCAGGAATTGTTGGAAATGAATGTCGATGTACTGGTGCCGGCGGCATTGGAAGGCCAGATCACCAAAGAGAATGCCAGCCGGATTCGCGCCAAGTTGATTGCTGAAGGCGCCAACGGCCCCACAACGCCCGAAGCTGATCGCATTTTGAGCGACATGGGCGTCACCGTTATTCCTGATATTCTATGCAATGCTGGTGGCGTGGTTGTCAGCTATTTTGAATGGGTGCAGGGTTTGCAATCCTTCTTCTGGGACGAAGGGGAGGTGCGCCGGAGTATGGAGCGCACGTTGACCGATAATCTGGATGCTGTGATCGGCGCCACTGTGCGTCACAAGTGTAATTTGCGCACGGCTGCCTATACCATTGCCATCAACCGGATTGTAGATGCTGTCAAGCTGCGCGGATTTTATCCGTAAAGAAAGAAGTACATTTCTATTCGCTAGTTAAAATTTAGTAAAGGCGCAGGCCCACTGATTTCCCGATCAGTGGGCCTGCGCCTTTACTAAAAAATGGACGGATGATCTAACCTTCGTCACTACCAATTAATGTCACTTGAACAAACATGTTTTTTATCCGTTTAAGCGGTCATTAGAAATTGCTCGCGACGTCTCTTGATAATTGCATCTACATGTTGAGGCCAATCGTGTAGTACCGTTGGATCGATATCTGCTTCTGTCGGCCAGATAAGTGTGCCTAAATCTTGGTCTAATCTTACCTGATTAAATAAGTTCAAATCGCGCAATGGGCCGAACATCGGCCCATACAAGATCGGCTCGAAATCGATGACGCGTTCGGTCGCATCATCAAACTTAATGCGGATCATATAGTTTCCCACAAACTCAAAACTCTTTACATCATGCAGTTCAGCGTTTTCCATCATGTCGAATTCGCTTTCTATAGGTCACCTTTTATTCTAGTCCCTTTATTTTGCGGAGAACTCGCTCCTGCTCAATAAATTTCCAATTTTCTAGGAGCTCTTGTTGATGGATTTCTGCCTAAGCAAGAATAAGATTCTGTTGCCGCCGAGGCATAGCACCAATCAGTAGTACCGGCGGTTGAATGGTAAAACTAGCTTTATAATCCCCATAACGAGCATGAAAATGCGGATGTTGGTGACGCCCGACTTCGTGGTACATGTTAATGATGATACCGTAAAAACGTGATATTTCGGGCATTATTCTTTTGCCAATGCTAGCGTTCCACCTTCCTAAAATCATTAACTTACAAATGCAATTATACACCTTTTTATACAAAAAAAGGTAATTCCAGTATAATGCCCCACCATGAACAACGACTTCCGCCGAAAAATTTTCTACTCCCTGATCCTGGCTTTTCTGGTCTATGTTGGGCTGATCCTTTGGAATGACTGGTCGCAGTTGGCTGCCGCGCTCACTGACTTCCCGTGGCTCTCGCTCCCGCTGATCCTTGCTTTGGCCCTTGCCAATGACTTGGGCCGCCTGCTTAAGTGGCAATGGTATCTCCAATTGCTTGGGGTCAAAATTACCCGCGTCGACAGCGCCCGCATCTTTGGGGTGGGTATGCTGATGGTCATGACACCCGGCAAGGCCGGTGAATTTCTCAAAAGTTATATGGTGAAAAATGTCACCGGTACATCCATGAGCATCACTGCGCCCATTATCCTGGCCGAACGCATTACCGATGGTATGGCGATGCTTTTGTTGGGCAGCGCGGGGCTTTTTGCTTTCCCAGAAGTAGCGGCGCGACGCATTGCCTTGTTTGTGTTAGCCTGTTTTGTGATCGCCGTGATTGTCATCCAGATTCGCCCCTTAGCGCTCTGGTTTTTGGCCATGGGCCAGCGTTTGCCCGTTGTCAAAAAGTTTGCCAGCCACCTCAACAATTTGTATGAAAGCAGTTATCTGATCTTTAAACCTCGCAATTTTCTCATTTCATTAGGGATTGGTCTGCTCAGTTGGGCGGCGGAAGGCCTGGCTTTTTATGTGGTGTTGCGAGGTTTTGGGGTGGTGGCCAGCTTTGAAAATGCCTTGGTCGCCATCTTCATCCTCTGTATGAGCACGGTGATCGGTGCAGTCGTGGCCACGCCCGGCGGATTGGGCGGTGTGGAAGGTGGCCTGGCAACGTTGACTGTGCGCTTGTTAGGGCTGGGGGCTGCACCCGCCACCGCCGCGGCGCTACTCATCCGTTTCTCCACGCTGTGGCTGGGGGTTTGTATCGGTGTAATTAGCTTCCTGCTTTGGCCGCATCTGCTGGCTGGTTCAGAAAATGTACGCCGCGAACAGATTGCCCTGGGTGATTGAGTACAAGGATATAACATGACGCGGCCACAAAAAGACCCACCCAGCCTTTCGACAAGGCTGGGTGGGTCTTTTTGTGGCGAATCTAGGAACGCCAATCATTGTAGGTGCGGTTTTTAACCGCACAGGTTTGATTCACTTGTGCGGTTAAAAACCGCACCTACGGATTGCTCGTTCTACTTTGATAGTAACGGGAGGAAGAGCTGTAACGACCCCCGCTCTTCTGGGCTATCCTGTGGCGCCTCTGCTTTGGGCTCAGGTGTGGCTAATTCTTCGCTGGCATAGGGATCAAGCACCTCTACAAGTGCACCCCCTGTAAAGGTGACGTTGTCGATATAGAAAGAACTTAGCAAAGAAGCATCTGTAGTCACGCGGAATTTGAGCGTCACAGTCTGTCCAGCGTAGGCGCTCAAACTTGCCGACCCTTGCACGAACCCATTCGTGGCGTTAGACGCACAAAGATTGTAAGTTTTTAGATTGGTGTTGTTCACCTTCACGTAACCGTAATCATAGCCGCACGAGTCCGATGACGTGATCCGATAGGCGTAGCTAAGTGTGCCGCCGGTTGCTGGCACCGTGAAGTTTTGCGTTATCTCTGAGATCTCGTTGTTGGCGCCGCCTAACCAAGCGCCCCATGTGGAATTTTGCCCTTTGCCGGCTGCTACCAGCGCGTAGCTGTGGGACGAAGATTCGCCCCAGCCAACCAGGCGTCCAGACTCGAAATTACCATTGATCAATGAGGTAGCAGGTGCTGGTGTCTTGGTGGGCGTGGGGGTAGCGGTCGATCCAGTGGATGTCTGGGTCGGTGTAGCGGTCGCGCTAGCTGGTGTCTTGGTAGGCGTAGGGGTAGCGGTCGATCCAGTGGATGTCTGGGTCGGTGTAGCGGTCGCGCCGCCACTGCCGCAGACAGGGCCATTCAACTTGGTGGCCTGTAAAGCGGCCACGACACTGTTGCAGGTCGCGGAACCCGCACCGTAGAGATCGGTGCAAGATTGATTCAACGCGTTGTAATCATCCAGAAATTTAGCCGCCGAACTTAGATAGCGCGTGTTCGCACGATACTCAATTTGCACGGCTTTGTCGATGCCAATGCTGGCAATCGTGACGCCATTGAATGTGCCACCATCCACCATCAAAGCAAAGGCTTTGTTGGGCACACCAGAATTGGTGTGGACACCACCACTGTCCGCTGTGCCACAATACATGTTCGTACTGGTTGTGCTGTCGGGGTCACCAAAGCGGGTCGGATCCAACATGTCGCGAATCGCGCCAATGCCTGGAATATCTTCGCCCATGTCCCATCGCACCGTGGTGGTATCCGTGCCACTGTTGTTCGTCAAATCTACGGCTTCGCCAAAGATATCCGAGAAGCTCTCGTTGAGTGCCCCCGACTGATTGCTGTAGACAAGATTGGATGTTCTTTCGGTCACGGCGTGGCTCAATTCGTGCGCCACCACATCGTCGGCGGCTGCAAAGCCATTGCCATAGGTCATCTTCGCGCCGTCCCAGAATGCGTTCTGATAATTAGTGCCATAACAGACATACGATTTGAGCGCTGCGCCGGCATTGTCATAGGAATCACGCCCAAAGCGGTTGAAATAGAAATCGTACGTGTTGCCCGCATAGTTATGCGCGTTGTTGATATCGGCTGTGGTGCAACTGGGGGCGCTGGTGACAGCCGCCTGGCTTTCGGTGCGGGCGAGGGTTGCACTCGAATAGGTGGTGCCATGTTTCAAATTATAGGTGGAGCGATTACGACTATCATCGATGGCCGAGTAGCTAAAACGCACCTCGCCGGTGCTGGCATCGATAAAGACCCATTCTGCCTGATCGGGCTGGGTCTCCGAGTCGACGCGTACCCGATAGGTCAGATAGCTGGCACTCGGTTGATCAGAAAGCAACCCAGCATTGAACAACATCAAACTACTTTCCGCTGCGTAGCCATCCGGTAGCCCTACATGCGTCACTGCCGTCTGGTTGGCTTCCTGTTCGCTGACGGTGGGCGTGGTATTGATGTTTTCGACGCCGGGCAACGTATACCCATTGACTACCTGTACAGCGCCATCAATGGCCAGGTGCACCACCAGGTCGGCGCCAAAAACGGCGACGTCATTTTGCACCTGGTGGAAACGCACATGTTGCTGACCTGCTGTATCCGTTTCAACCCCCAGCATCTGAAGATGGGTCGCCTGATCCGTGATCCCAAACAAATTGCCATAGGCGTCGAAAAAGGCTCGTGCAATCCCTTCCGGCGCCATACCTTGCTTGGCGAATTCGCGCGTAAGCGTCCCGCCTTCGGCAAAGACCCAGCGCGCCGCACCCGTCGGCGCATAGATATCAACATGCACGGCGCCGTCACTCTGCTTTTGCAGCAGGGCAACGGTGGCGTCAATCTCGTTTGGGGCAGAGCGCGCTGCCCCAGACAGCAGGATAATCATCAAGAGGATCATGATGGCCCCTAGCACGGCTCGTCGCGTGCGCAAGGATACTGAAAACATAGTAGAATCTCCTTATTAATTAAGCGTTTTGAGTGAAAGACTGCCAGGAAAGTAGCCACTTTCCTGGCGCTTAACGGCGCTCTATCAAGTGAAGTGACCACTGACTATGGTGATGATCTATATGTATACGCAATTTTGCGTAAGGAAATATTAATATTAGATAACCTTATCGTAGCCGTAATTTCAGACTTGTCAATAGGTCTTTAGGCCTTCTAAAATTAGTTGAAGGGCACATTCGGCATGCCCAGATTATTACCTGGATACAATCGGGCTTGGAGAAAACACAACGCCTGTTGCTCGATATTTCGGATGCAGCCCAGACTTTAGGGGCAGGGCCGACTGGCTA
>JAPLGZ010000056.1 GCA_026389895.1 Chloroflexota bacterium
AGATTCACCACCATGATAGATCATCCATTGGCGTAAAGCGATCTCACGGACCAGTACATTGGATTCACGCGTGGTGCGCGTCCCACCATAACTGTCTGGCAATACGGCATTCGGTTCGAAGCCAAGTTCGCGCACCCATTCACGCAGACAAGCATAGCGTGCGTAGGTTTCATCCGCATGAATCTGCTCAGGATCATAACCTAGCGGCTCTAGCCATTCTAGCAAATAGACTTGTCGAGCATCGGCATCGTCGCGTAGTTCATCTTTATCGACACCCGCGGCATTGAGCATTTCCCAAGCGCGTTGCGTTGCGATCGCCCAAGCTAGTTCGATCAGCCAGGCACGGGCCAATTCAGCTTCAATTTCATCTTCTTTGGCGCCATCAAAGACCGGCGTCTCGGCCATAAAGCCTAAACGACCAGCGGCCCAACCCAAGTGGGCTTCCAAAATTTGGCCAATGTTCATACGCCCTGGCACACCCAATGGATTCAAGATGATGTCCACCGGCGTTCCGTCTGCCATGAAGGGCATGTCTTCCACAGGCACAACCTTGGAGATAACACCTTTGTTGCCGTGCCGACCGGCCATCTTGTCACCTTCGGTTAAGCGACGCCGTTGGGCAACATAAACCCGCACAATCTTCTCAACACCAGCAGCCATATCACGGTGCTCATCGCGATCGAAGACTTTGACATCCACGACCTTACCGCGTTCACCATGCGGCAGACGCAACGAGCTATCCTTGACTTCGCGCGCCTTTTCACCAAAGATCGCCCGCAGTAATTTCTCTTCGGGCGTCAGTTCGGTTTCACCTTTCGGTGTAATCTTACCGACCAGAATATCACCAGGGTTGACCTCGGCGCCGATGCGGATAATGCCATCTTCGTCCAAGTCTTTCAGGGCATCCTCACCCACATTCGGAATATCACGGGTGATCTCTTCTGGGCCCAGTTTGGTTTCACGAGCATCAATTTCGTGTTTCTCGATATGAATCGAGGTGTATTTATCGTCCTGCACCAATCGTTCGCTGACCAAGATCGCATCTTCAAAGTTGCCACCTTCCCAGCTCATATAGGCGACAACCACGTTCTGACCGAGGGCCAATTCGCCATTCTCAGTGCTGGAGCTATCCGCTAATACGGCTCCTGCCTCCACCATATCGCCCTTGAAGACGGTTGGGCGTTGGTCAATACAGGTGGCTTGGTTGCTGCGATTATATTTACGCAAGTGATAGACGCGACGCGTGCCGTCCACCTCTTGGACAATCACTTCATTGCCGATGACACTGACCACTTCGCCCGCTTGTTTAGCGATAACGACTTGGCCAGAATCAATTGCGGCCTGGAATTCCATCCCAGTACCCACAATGGGTGCATCGGGGCGGACCAGCGGCACAGCTTGGCGCTGCATGTTGGAGCCCATCAAAGCTCGGTTGGCATCGTCATGTTCCAGGAATGGAATCAACGCCGCCGAGACACTGACAATCTGCTTGGGCGAAACGTCCATGTAACGAATACGTTCGGCCTGTTCAAACAAAAACTTTTCAGCATGGCGAGCCGAAGGGCGGGGATTTTGGAACTCGCCCAGGGCATTTAACTGCGATGAAGCTTGCGCAATTGAAGCTTGTTCATCTTCATCAGCGGTCAGGTAGACCACTTCTTTGCCCGCAAACGGCTTTACCCGCACTTTCCCCATTTGGGGGATCTGGCTAATGCGTTCAGCCAATGCCTCGTCGATCTGGGTGCCCTTGGCCGCAATTTCCTCGCCAGTAACGGGATCAACGATATCTGCATTCAGTGTACGGTCGCGTAATTCGCTCGCGTTCGGCGCCACTTCATTGTAGACTTTGCGATACGGTGTCTCGATAAAACCGAAATCATTGACACGGCCATACGAGGCCATCGAACCGATCAGACCAATATTGGGACCTTCCGGCGTTTCAATCGGGCAGATGCGCCCGTAATGGCTAAAGTGGACATCACGTACATCAAACCCGGCGCGCTCACGACGCAAGCCACCAGGTCCCAAGGCGCTTAGCCGACGCTTATGGGTCAACTCGGCCAGTGGGTTCGTCTGGTCCATGAATTGGCTCAGTTGGCTACCACCAAAGAACTCGCGCGTGGCAGCGACAACCGGACGGATATTGATCAAACTTAGCGGCGTCACTTGTTCGGGGTCACGAATCGACATACGCTCGCGCACCACCCGTTCCATACGCAACAAACCGATGCGCAACTGATTTTGAATCAACTCACCGACGGTTTTGATGCGCCGATTGCCCAGATGATCAATGTCATCGGGGCGGGCTGTACTATTATTAATGTCGATGATCCGCTTGATAACAGCAACAAGATCGTCCATCGTCAAAATGCGGGTTTCTAAGCTTGTGTCCAAACCTAGGCGCCGATTTAATTTATAGCGACCTACCCGACCCAAATCATAACGGCGAGAGGCAAAAAACAGATTCTGCACAAAGTTACGCGCATTGTCCAAGGTTGGGGGATCGCCTGGGCGTAATTTTTTGTAAAATTCTAATAACGCATCTTCCACCCCTTTTTCATTGTTGTCGGTAGGGTTACTGGTGGAATCGCGTTCAATAGTCGATTCAATATAGGGATGATCCAGATTCGTGTCCACGTCGGCAAATAGGGCGCGAATTTCTTCATCTGTGCCAAAACCGACGGCCCGTAATAGGATACTCACCGGCAATTTACGCTTGCGATCGACTTTAACGCTGATAATATCGCGTTTGCTGGTTTCAAATTCTAACCAGGCCCCTCGGCTGGGAATCATCTTGGCGCCGGCCAATTCGCGGCCAGTCGCACGATCTTCTTCGACGGTAAAATAGACGCCAGGCGACCGGATCAACTGGCTGACGACCACACGTTCGCTGCCATTGATGATAAACGTTGCCGATTCAGTCATGAGCGGGAAATCCCCCATAAAAACTTCCTGCTCACTAATCTCGCCAGTATCCCGATTGACTAGCTTGACTTTGACCCAAAGCGGGGCAGAAAAGGTGATGTCGCGTTCACGGCACTCATCTTCAGGATATTTGGGTTCACCAAAATAGAAGTCACCGAAATGAAGTTCCAAGTTCTTATTGAAACTCGTAATGGGCGAAATCTCGGCAAACAGCTCGCGTAATCCCTCAGTTTTAAACCATTCAAAACTACGCAACTGCACCTCGGTCAGCCGGGGCAATTCCAAAACGGTCGGTGTGCGGGCATAGTTTTTACGCCGTGTCCGTAACCGACTGGAAGAATTAGTACCGTTTGAGGATAGTCTCATGTATTATCCGCTCCTAACATTTGATGAAATCAGAAAAATATCTGCTACATCGATACAAAACGGGACTATAATAGACGTATGTACTATTAACATACGTCTATTATGGTGATAAGTAACACGCTGGGCAACAGGTTTGCATTAAACTCTACTACACTTTGTGACAGTACTCTTTGGAAAACAGACTTGTACCATCACATTTTGTATCATCATTCATATTGTGTAGCAGATCGACCGCTATGTAGGTTCGTTTGCAAAAACGACAACAAGACACCAGGGTAAACGCAGGTTAACCGACTATAGAATCATTTATAGCCGAACCTCCCGTTTACATCTTGGTGTCTTTCGCGGGCCATTATCAATTTGAATCAACTTGACAGGCTAAACAATTATTGGATGGCATCCAATAAAAAAATCGGTCATCATAGCGGTTTACAAGAGGATTATTTCAACCACCGTATGAATACCCGATTCTGTCTAAACCATGCCACATTATGCACCTATAGCAACAATAGATTTACCTGCCACTAAGGCAGGTATTGCGCAACTGGCAAACTATAGCATAACTCTCGACGCTTGTCAAGTACCAAATTTAAATTTCAAGGAATCTCTTCTTTGAGCTTTGCTCGACATAACAACACAGCGGCGGTAATTATTTATATAATAGCAGGATTAGAAATTCTAGGCTGTAAGCTGCATTTCGTTTTAAGTCATAATTTTATTACCCAAAGGCCGCACAAGCACCGCCCAAAGCAATCGAACATAGGACTGAAGCACAAGCCCATATTGGCTCGCCTTACCTTACGAAAAATCCCATATTCATAGTAATCAAACTTACACTCATTTATGTGTTCTTGGAGATTAGAGCTACCAAGGAGCCTTATAGTACCGGCTGGCCAATGGAAATTTTTCTCTGGTACATTGACCTACTCTTTATGACGCAGACAATTTTAGTAAGTGCTACTCTATTATCGTAAGTTTGGCGCGCTATAACCCAATTAAAATCCCAAACTAGTAGATTTGGCGGATAGACAAACCAAAAAAAACAGGTTATAATGTGGGACAAAATGGGGTAAAGTGGGGCATTGTGAAGTTTTTACCTGATTCTTCTCCCACAATTCACTTTAAAGGTGGGAGAAAACAGAACGAATGTTCAAATTTGGGTTAATTGACTTATCCCAAAAATTAATCTAACACTAGCTTGGCGGCAACAACGCAATGTTCCTGGGTGAATATACGCATAGTTTAGATGATAAGAGCCGGCTGACCATTCCTGCGAAATTCCGCGAGCAATTAGCGGCGGGGTTGGTGGTGACCCGAAATCCAGCGGACCGTTGCCTGCTCGTGATGCCCCAGGCTGAATGGGAAGTCGTCGCCGCCAAAATCAGCGCGTTGCCCCTCACGAACCCACACTCAGCCCTATTACGCCGCGCGATTTTCAGCGCCGCCGAAGATTTAACACCCGATAAACAAGGACGCATCTTGATCAGCCAACGCTTGCGTGAATATGCCCAGATTGAAGCTGATGTTGTAGTGGCCGGTGTCGATAAATTTATTGAACTTTGGAAACCAATCCACTGGCAAGAGAAAGTCATCCAACAACTGGATGCAGGCGAGATCAATGGCGACCTGTTCGCGGCACTAAACGTGTAATCTATATGAATGCTCTTGATTCTGTTGCGGACGACCCTAAAGATGCCGCCCATATTGCGGTCTTAGCGCACGAAGTCATCGTTGGGTTAAATATTCGGCCAGGGATTCGGATGATTGATGGCACCCTGGGTGGTGGTGGGCATACAGCGCAAATGCTTGAACGCTCAGCACCGGATGGCACAGTACTGGGGGTGGACGCCGACCCTGCAGCGCTTCGCCGAGTTCAAGCAAAATTTCCAGACGAAATTGCCCAGGGTCGGCTGGTGGTCGCTGCTGGCAACTTTGTAGAACTAGAACAAATTGCCCAGGCGCACGGGTTTGCTAATGTTGATGCGATCTTGCTGGATCTGGGCGTTAGCAGTTTTCAGTTAGAAACAGCCGAACGCGGTTTTTCATTTATGCAGGACGGTCCATTGGACATGCGCTTCGACCCAACCCAAGCGCTTGATGCCGCCGAAATTGTTAATACCTGGCAAGAACAAGAGTTGGCCAATCTGCTGTATGAGTATGGGGAAGAGACTCGCAGTCGCCGGATCGCCCGCTACTTGGTTCAGCACCGGCCATTTACCACCACAGGCCCATTGGCGCAAGCCGTCGAGAAAGCCGTTGGTGGCCGAAAGGGCAGTCGGATTCATCCGGCCACGCGCACCTTCCAAGCCTTGCGGATTGCCGTCAACGAAGAATTAACACACCTTGAACAGGTGTTGCCGCAATGTCTGAATTTACTAAAACCAGCGGGGCGGCTCGCTGTTATCAGTTTTCACAGCCTAGAAGATCGCATTGTCAAACAATGGATGCAACGGGAAGCTCGGACCTATGTACATGATCCATTGCACCCTTTTGGCGGCCAAAAAAGAGAACCAACCTTGACGATCATTACACCAAAACCGTTGACTGCGACAGTAGACGAAGCAAACCAAAACCCACGCAGTCGCTCAGCAAAATTACGCATTGCCGAGCGGCCACATTTGATAGATGCTGATAATTACACGAAGAATAACGAATAGAGCGCCCCCGCTAATAAATCTTTCACTTTTATTGAGTACAAATAAATCCGATGTTGCACCTATACAACATTGTATCTTTACAAAGATTGTAACTTTACAAAGGGATTGATTCAGTTCACGATTGGAACAAATTATGCTTCAACCAAGTGCCATCTCCTCCCCAATCTCAATGGAGCTTACTGAGTCATTGCAGCAGACGCTCTCTGGCGGCAAAATCTGGAAGCTCAAAGCGCTGGGTCTCACGATCCCACTGCCCAACACAGCACGTGGATTTTTACTCTTTTTGCTGGGTTTGGCTGTCGTCTGTGGCGGCATGGTGATGCAAATCACACTCTCGATTCAAATTTGGCAGACGACGGCCAAGATCGACAAACTTAAAGCTGAATATCGAGTGATTGAGCAACAAAATACGGCCATTGTCTGGGAGATTGCCCAAACATCAACCTTGGAGAGCGTCCGCCAGCGCGCACAAGCCCTCAATTATAAAATTGTCATGGATCGCTATTATATAGCGGCGCCAGGGTCTACCCAGTTGGCGACCACCGCGCTTCCCCAAAACAGTCAGCCCAAGACCATTCAGTCAGCCGTACAAGCACAGAACAATGTCAGTAACAAAACCAGCGCCACAAATTCGACCGACGAGGCGAAGCAAATGACGAGTGCTGGTTTCGCCAACAATTTACAAGCCGCCACCCATGCGCTGCGGCAATGGTGGCAAAAACAATGGCAGTCAATTCTGCAAAGTTCATAGCTTATGCAATTTTCACCGATGATTAAACCCCTGATGCCTGAGCAAGCAGAGCCCACCGCGCGTCTGCTTGGCGAACAGGCCACAAGCGAAACATCCGAAGCCTTAGAGCGCCAGCGATGGCGCATGTGGTTTATCGGCATCTGTTTTGGCTTGCTCACCTGTTTGGTGGTTGCGCGGCTGCTAGAATATCAAATTATAGAATGGGGGGCGACCACTGTCGAGGCAGCCACAGCTTATGAGCTGGCACCCCGTGGAGTGGTCGTTGATCGTGATGGCGAATTGTTGGCGGCTGATCGCTATTTTTACCGTGTCTCGGCCACACCAAAGCACATCCGAACCGATCAGGCCCGCAAGCAGGTGGCTGATGAATTAGAAATTTTGACGGGGCTGCCGGCGAGTCAGACCTTCAATATCTTGCTCAATAATTCTGATCGAGAGTTTGTCGAAATCGCCAAGACGATTACGCTGGCGCAAGGGCAAAAACTACTCGATTTTCAGACCAAAGAACGCACCGAAAAAGGCTTCTCGTCGTTAGATTATATTGATCTAACGTCCATTCCCCAACGCTATTATCCCCAGGCCTCCATTGGCAGCCATCTGCTTGGTTTTGTCCAGGCTGATGGGCGCGGCGCTTATGGGTTGGAAGAATATTATGATTCATTTTTGAATGCGAATAGTGGTGTGGGCCTGTTGGGCAAAACCACGGATAAGCTCGATGTACTTTCACCAGCCGTGCGCCGCTTTGTGCCTTCGATGGCCGACAAAGATCTGGTGCTCACGCTTGACCGCACAGTTCAGTGGATTATTGAAGAGGAATTGCGCAACGGTGTCGCTCAGTATCGGGCCCAAGGGGGTTCGATTATTGTTATGCAGCCGAAAACGGGCGCCATTCTTGGGATGGCAAACTGGCCCGATTACGATCCTAACAATTTCGGCGTAGGCAATGTCAATTTTGAACGCTTCTCCAATCCGTCAATTAGCGCACTGTATGAGCCCGGATCAATTTTTAAACTCATTACCATGGCCGCCGCACTGGACACTAATCTAATTGAGCCAGAGACGATTTTTACGGACACCGGTTATATTACCATTGGCGACCGGATTATTTACAACAGTAGCCGCACGGCCGCCGGTCGCGTTACGGTCTCCGAAGCGCTGGCGCAATCGCTCAATGTGGTGACGGCGCAAGTCGCCTTGCGCGTCGGCAGCGAACAATTTTACCGCTATGTACGCCGGTTTGGCTTTGGTGAATTAACAAAAGTTGATTTGGCTGGCGAACTACCTGGCTTGCTCAAAACGCCCGGTAATGAAATGTGGAGCCAATCCGACTTGGGTACAAATAGCTTTGGTCAAGGTCTAGCGGTCACACCACTGCAAATGGTTAGCGCAGTCGCGGCGATTGCCAATGGTGGCCAGCTTATGCGCCCGTATATTGTCCAGGCCCGCGTGCACGATGGTCAAGTGCTCGAAACTAAGCCGATCAATGTGCATTCGGTCATGAAACCCGAGGCCGCCCAAGCCTTGACCAAAATGATGATCTATGTTGTTGATCATGGCAACTCAGCGGCCAATGTCTCTGGCTATCGAATCGCTGGCAAAAGTGGTACAGCTCAGATTCCAACCAAGGGTGGCTACCTGGAAAATGAGGTAACAGCCAGCTTCATCGGTTTTGGACCGGTAGAAGACCCACAATTTGTAATGTTGGTCAAGCTAGACCGGCCAGACCCCCGAATTACGGAATGGGCCAATTTCAACGCCGCACCCATGTTTGCCCAGATCGCACGCCGGCTATTTGATCACTTGAATGTGCCGCCAGATACCGTGAAACAGGTGATCAGTGAAGCGAGTAAAACAGCCGCACCATAAAACAGCCAGACAGTATAGCTATCATCTCTGTACCATTGACCTATTGCCTTTCCCAAATTAAGAGAATCAACGAATTACGTGGAGTAAACTGTGCGTCCTGTCATTGCTACACAAATTACCCAACATACCTTATGGCAGGCACTGACTGGTCAGATGCCGCCGTTGGCGTTGGCGGCCCAGCCTATTGCCAATGCGGTCTTGGATAGCCGCGACGTGGGAACCAATGATCTCTTTGTGGCGTTTGTGGGCCGTCAGGCTGATGGTCACAGCTATATTAGCGCGGCGCTGACACGTGGCGCCAGCACCATTATCTGCGAAGAACGGGGTCGCGAGCAAGCGCTTCAATCAGGTGCAGTGATCATCGATTGTACAACTGGGCGCTGGGAATCTGTGGCTAGCTTGCCAGCTACGATGGCGCCGACGACACCACTGGCCTATGTGGTCGATGATACGACCAGCGCTTTGCAAAAAGTGGGGGCGTTTCAACGCATGCATCGCTGCCATCCAGATTTGCGTGTGATCGCCGTGACCGGCAGCGTAGGTAAAACGAGCAGCAAAGAATTAATCGGAGCCGTGCTCAGCCAGCATTTTCAGACGCTGCACAGCCCTGGTAATTTGAACAGTGAGCAGGGCTTGCCTTTTACACTGCTTTCGCTGGGTTTGCAACACGAACGGGCCGTCCTCGAGATGGGGATGGAGGCGCTTGGCGAAATTCATACCCTCTGTACCTTGGCCCGGCCCCACGTGGGCATCGTGACCAACGTTGGCCCGACCCATTTGAGCAAACTAGGCACCATTGAACGCATTGCCCAGGCCAAAGCTGAGCTGATCCAAGCTTTGCCCAGTGCTGATGATGGCGGGGTTGCGATCCTCAACTGGGACGACGAGTTCGTCCGGCAGATGGCAGGCTTGACCAAAGCCCGAATTTTCCGTTATGGGCTAACGACAGAAGCGGATCTTTGGGCCGATGCGATTGAAAGCGCCGGTATGGATGGCATTCGTTTTCGTTTCCATTATCGCCAACCTGGCACGCAGAAAGTGGAAACTTTGCATGCGCGCGTTGCCCTGTTGGGCCGCCACAGCATCCAAACCGCCCTGCGCGCCGCGGCGGTGGGCCTGGTCGAAGGCTTGGGTTGGGATGAAATTATTGCGGGTCTCCAAAATTTAGTCAATCAGTTGCGGCTGGTGGTCGTACCAGGCATTAACAATTCGACTATTATTGATGACACCTACAATGCCAGCCCGGCCAGCACCATCGCGGCCCTCAATTTATTAGCCGATCTGGAACCCAAACCCTTCGGTCGGCGGGTGGCCGTATTAGGTGATATGCTGGAATTGGGTCAATATACAGAAGAAGGGCACAAACTGGTGGGGCGTCGCGCCGCCGATGTCGTTGACCTGCTGGTGACGGTTGGCGAATTAGGCCACGCCATTGCGCAAGAGGCTTTATCGACTGGCATCGACGCCGCCAAAGTACACACGTTGCCAGATGATCATCAGGCCGTTGAATTTCTAGAAAAAGCACTCCGCCCGGACGATTTAGTCTTAGTCAAAGGCAGCCGTGCGGTGGGTATGGATACGATTGTCACTAAAATTGTGACTAGTGGTACATCTAGACGGGCAAAAGCCCACTGAGAAATGGAAGAGCCGCCAGCAATGAATTTTTTTTGTCGATTATTTTGTGATTTTTATCTGTACCTTTGCGCATATTTGTTCAATCCCTTATTTCAAATTTGGACGGTAAAGCATCATGAGAATTTATCAAAGAGATGTAACGCTACCAAAAATAAAGTTGCAATTATTACTTTCCTCAAGTCTTGGCGTGCTTGTTGTCTATATTCTGAACAATATCACATGGGGCAATTCGCCTAAATTAGGGATCGGATTATCCATGGTCTACGCGCTGACGTTGGGCACTGTAAGTTTCTTCATCGCCGTCATCTGGGGCAACCCATTGATTACACTGCTGAAGCGTTGGGGCATTGGGAAACAGATCCGCGTAGAATTGCCAGGCGGCCATCAAACGAAGACGGGTACACCCACGATGGGTGGCATCTTGGTGGTGGTGCCGGTCTTGTTGATCACCGGGATCTTGAATGTGGCCAAGATTGCCGGTATGACGCTGATCGGACAAAGTACGCTTGTACTCGTCTTTTGCCTGGGGGCGCATGCCCTGCTCGGGGCAGTTGACGATTGGCAAGGGGTCAAAGGGTTGCATGCCAAAGGTGAAGGCATCACGGCCCGGATGAAAAGCAGTTGTCAACTTGTGATCGCCACGATCGTTGCGCTTGTGCTCTATTTTGGGCCGCCGCACTGGGATTTTGTCGGCGTACCAGGCTTGCGCGGGCCGGTTGAAGGTGGATTCTTTCGGATTGGACCACTGATCATTCCGTTGACTATATTAATCATCGTGGGGATGAGCAACGCCGTCAATATAACCGATGGCCTGGACAGTTTGGCGGGCAGCATTAGCAGTATTTCCTTTGTCAGTTATGGCATTATTGCTTATTTGCAAGACCAGATCTATTTGATGGCTTTTTGTTTTACGATTGTCGGTGCGCTGTTGGCCTTTCTCTGGTACAACGCCCATCCCGCGCAAATGTTTATGGGGGATACAGGCAGTTTGGCCTTAGGCGCCACCTTGGGGTTGGTGGCGATCATGACCGGGCAATGGCTGTTGTTGCCGGTGGTGGGCTTTGTCTTTGTCACCGAGGCTGCCAGCAGCATGATTCAGATCACCTATTTCAAATGGACAAAACGCCACTATGGCGAAGGCCGACGCTTCTTCAAAATAGCGCCGCTACATCACCATTTTGAAGTGTTAGGCTGGAGCGAAACCCAGGTCAAAGAACGCTTTTGGCTGGTGGCGGTCTTGTGCGGTATGCTGGGCGTGGCGTTAGCGCTTGTATAAACGTATTCTATTCATGCCGATGGCAGCTGATTTAGACAAGCAAGATGATGACATTCGTACGACTATCCATCGCTTATGGCTTACTGTGTTATCGGTTCCAGTCAGCATCAAGCAACAACAGGGTTGGCAATTTCCTAGAGAAAGTTAGAAGATTTTGAATACTGAGCTTTCGTTCACTGGTAAACGAATCGTGATTCTTGGGCTAGCCCGCCAAGGGCTAGCTCTGGCGCGTTTTTTCGTAAGTGAAGGGGCGCAGGTTGTGGTCAGTGATATGGCAAGCGCCGATAAGTTGCAAAGTGAACTAAGCGCGCTGGCTGATTTGCCGATCGAGTTGGTGTTGGGTGGACATCCTTTAACTTTGCTCGATCATTGCGATCTGCTTTGCCTGAGCGGCGGTGTGCCGCCCCAAATTGAGCTTGTACAAAGCGCGATTGCGCGTGGCATCCGCTTAAGCAACGACAGTCTCTTGACGATCCAACGGGCGCGCCAGCTTGGCTTGGGGCCGATCATTGCCATCACCGGCAGCAGCGGCAAAACGACTACGACGACCTTAGTGGGTCAAATGTTGGCAGAGAGTGGCAAACGCGTGCATGTCGGCGGCAACATCGGCACGCCCCTGCTTGATCGCATGCACTTGATCCAAAAGGGTGATTGTATCGTGCTTGAACTAAGCAGTTTTCAACTGGAACTGTTCGATCCGCTGCTGGCCTGGGGTGACTTTGAGCAGAGCGGGCCTGATGTCGCGGCCTTGCTCAATATTACCCCTAACCACCTGGATCGGCACCCCGATATGCTCGCCTATGCCGCGGCAAAACTTAATTTATTGCGGTATCTGCCGGAAACCGCGCAGGTTGTGGTCAACGCGGACGATCCCGTGACGCAAAGACTAGCGCCACAAGCGCCAAGCAAGTTGTCGCCCTTACTGTCAGCCTGGGCGCTAGACGAGCTACTGGCTGAAGGCAAGGCACGGCTCGCGACCTTTCAGACGCCGCCCATCGCTTTTAGCCGCCAAACCAAGCTGGTGCGCGGCGCATGGCTAGAAAGCGAGACGTTACTCTACAATCAGCAGGCCATCTGCCAACGCACCGAGATCCATTTGCGCGGCGACCACAACATCAGCAACATGTTGGCTGCAGCTGCCATTAGCGGCGCGGCGGGGGCGACGGTCGCCGGCATGAGCCAAGTGGCCTGCACCTTTATGGGCGTCCCCCACCGGCTCGAAGTGGTGCTGGAGGCCGACGGTGTCACTTGGCTCAATGATAGCATTGCAACATCACCAGAGCGCGCCGTGGCGGCCTTACGCAGCTTTACACCGGGCGCGCAGACATTAGTTTTGCTCGTCGGCGGCAAGGACAAAAATTTGCCTTGGGAAACCTTTGCCAATGAAGCCTTAGACCGGGTTAATTTCTTGATCGGCTTTGGCCATGCCGGTTCAATGATCATCAACCTGGTGCAAGAGCGAGCGCGTTACAATAAGCAACAAGCGCCGAACTGCGCCGTTGTTCAGCGTCTGGATGAAGCCGTGGAATTGGCCGCGCGGGTTTCGTTGCTCAGTCTAGCGAACAATGGCCACAAGGGTATTGCGGGCCAACCCATCCTATCCCATACGGTCGTCCTGCTATCGCCGGGCGGCACCAGCTATGACGCCTATCGAGATTTTGAAGCACGTGGCGAACATTTCCGACAATTAGTGGCCAAGTGGGCGCAGATACAGGTGACAGCATGATGACAACAACCGCAAAAATGCGCGCACCAACCAATGCAAAAGCAAAGACCGGCAGCTATGATTGGGGGTTGCTCTCGGTGGTGGTAGTGTTGCTGGCGCTCGGCTTGGTGATGGTCTTTAGCGCCAGCTTTGCGCGTGGCTCGGAAGGGTATAACGACGCATATTACTTCGTCGAACGCCAGATTATCTGGACGATTATTGGGATGGTCATGTTGGTGATCGGCGCACGTGTGCCCTATACCTTCTGGCAACGCTGGAGCATTTTTATGATGGGGCTGGCGCTGCTAGCCTTGATGGCCGTGGTGGTCTTTGGCAGTGAAAAGTTCGGCGCCACGCGCACCTTTTTCGGTGGCAGTGTGCAACCAGCCGAACTAGCCAAGATTATCGTCATTATCTACATCAGTGCTTGGTTGGCGAGCAAAGGTAAACGCATTCGAGATGTACGGGTAGGGCTTTTACCCTTTAGCGTATTGCTGGGCGCCGTTGCCGTGTTAATTGTAGCCCAACCAGAGATCAGCGCGGCGATCTTGATTGTGGCCACGGCTTCAGTTATGTTCTTTATTGCCGGCGCCGAACTAAAACAGTTGCTGGTGGTTGGCATCTGCACCGCCGCCACCTTCTGGCTGGTGATCAGCAATAGCAGCTATGCGCAAGGCCGCCTGGATCGCTACCTGGATTCGATCTGGAACCCCATGCAAAGCGACGAATATCAAGTACAACTTGGTGTCGAAGCGCTGGCGCGCGGCGGTCCGGTAGGGACGGGGATTGGGGACGGCCAGGCTAAATTACCGGGCTGTTTGCCCCTGAGTTGGTGTGATAATATTTTTGCCGTCGTTGGCGAAGAGATGGGGCTGATTGGTACGTTGCTGGTCATTCTGCTCTTTGCGCTCTTAGCCTACCGCGGTTTACGCATTGCGCTGCATGCCCCCGACAACTTTGGTATGTTGCTGGCCACAGGCATCACCTCGTCGCTTATTTTGCAGGCTTTGCTCAACATTGCCGTCATCGTCGCGGCTTCACCGCCCACTGGGGTTACCTTGCCATTTATCAGCTATGGCGGCAGTTCGATGGTGACAGCCCTGGCCGCGATTGGCATCTTACTCAGTGTTGGCCGTTATAGTGGCGAAACAGCCCAACGGTCTTCGGAATTAGGAAATTTAACGTATGCGCGTTTTGATTTCGGGTGGCGGAACCGGCGGCCACGTGTATCCCGCACTAGCCGTCATAGCGCAGTTGCCCCGAGCAACCGAGCTAGCCCAGTGCGGAAGCGCCAAAGAAGCTAGCCTTGCCGCCCCACAGCCATTAGGTGCGCTGGCTGTAGCGGCTGGCCATTTGATGAACAACAGAGCGGTTAACGCTTCACCAGTCGTTGAATTGTTGTGGGTAGGCAGCAATGATGGGATGGAACAAGCGCTTGTCGAGCATGCGGGCATCCCCTATCAGGGGATTGATACAGGCAAAGTGCGGGGCGTCAATCCGTTGACCGCCCTGATGAGTGGCGTCAAAATGGTGGCTGGTGTTCGCCAAACGCTGGCGATCCTACGTAAATTCCAGCCAGATGTCTGTTTTGTGACTGGTGGTTATGTGTGCACGCCAGTGGCCATTGCTTGTCGATTACAGCGGGTGCCGGTGTTGATCTACTTGCCGGATATGCTGCCTGGCTGGGCGATTCGGCTGCTCAGTCGCTTGGCGCAACGGGTGGCGGTCAGCTTTCCGGAGGTTGCCACCTATTTTGGTGGAGAAGCACCGCAAGGCAAAGCCGTTGTAACGGGGTATCCGGTACGCAGCGAACTGGTGGAGGCGGCGGGTGGTGGCCGGCTAGACGCGCAGGCCCAGGCCCACAATCGTGCAACAGTGCGCACCGAACTGGCGGAGCGTTTGCAACGACCGTTGGCAGCGCCGGATCAAGCGGGGCGCACCTTACCCTTAGTCTTGGTGTGGGGTGGCAGCCAGGGCTCACGCAACATCAACCAGTCAACCTGGCAAGCTTTACCGCAATTATTGACGCAGGCGCATATCCTGCATGTAATTGGCAATCGCGATTGGTCACTGATGCAGGAGTGGTTACAGCAACATCCATTGACGCCCGAACAGGCCGGGCATTATCATCCAGTAGACTATCTACACGAAGAGATGGTGTTGGCCTTAGTGGCGGCGGATGTAAGTGTGGCTCGGGCCGGCGCGAGCAGTTTGGGTGAATTTCCAGTCGCCCGCCTGCCTTCAGTATTGGTGCCACTGCTGGGGGTCAACCAATTACAGAACGCACTTTTGTTAGAAGAGCATGGGGCAGCAGTCATCATTGCCGACGCGGTGCTCACAGAGCAATTAGCGTCCAGGTTATTGGCCCTATTGCAGGATCAGACGCAACGGCTCGCCATGGAAAACGCGCTGGCGAATTTAGCGCAGCCAGATGCCGCTTTAAAAATTGCGCAGGAACTTTGTCAGCTCGCAGATGGGAGACAGGCCTGACGCCTGATAAGCGGACCAACGGCAACCAGCCAGTTTGGTCCGTGATCGCCGGATATTTACGTCCGCATTGTCTGGAGCCTGTGGCCTAATACGCATGAACGAACAGATTGAAATTCTGGTTACCTTTATTCTTTATCTGGCGTTCTTTGGCTGGATCGGCTGGATGCGCGGGCGCAAGCGCGAAGGGTTTACGCTGGCAGTGGCTTTGGGTTCGTGGATCTTGCTCCAGAGATTTAGCGGTATTTTTATTAGTCTGGCTAATTTGGGCAAGAAATTCTTTTATTTGGCGAAAGCCGGGGGGCTAAGTTCAAATTCTGATACCCAAACGGCCGCCATTGGCACGCTGAAGAGTGTCCCACCCTTGCTGACCGCCGAGAACGCACCAGGTTTTTTATTTGTGCTATGGGTGATTATCTTAATTTTGGCCTATGTGCTCAGCAGCAAAGCCTGGCTGAGTAAAAATAATAAAGCGGATGGATGGGCGGTGCTGTTTGGCCTCGGCAGTGGATTGCTCTATGTCACGGTCTTGCTCCCGCGATTAATTGCGCTGGTGGTGCCCGGCGACGCAACATCGACGGAGATCATTCGCACCAGCAGTGCGTTAGATGTACTCGGCACCACGCTGACGCTGTTGCGCACCAGCCTGGTCAATGTGTGGCAATTGGTCAGACCGCAAGCATCGCTGATTATTTTAATCACGTTAACGCTTTTGCTCGTGCTGGCAGCCAGCACCTTAAACCGCAGCAACGCTCGGAAGACCTAAAGAAAGGTCAGGGAAATTGTTCGCTGCCCAATTATTAGTGCAAGCTGGCATTTACCAATGCGCCGATATCTTTTCTCATAAATAAGGGTTAACGTTTAGATGGGGCCAATTGAAGTAATTTATAGCACCATTGCTATCATGATCGCGCTGGTTGGGGTGGCGCGTGGCTATGCCAGAGAGCTTGGCAACACCTTAGTAATTATGGCGGCGATTTTCTTATTGACGTTCCAAGAAAGCTTGATTCTCAACCTTTTCAGTCGAACAGGTCAGCGGGTCTTTAGCATTGCCGGTGATCAATCGGATCTGCTAAATTTCTTTTTAAGCACGGTCTTTACCCTGCTCTTTATCAGTATCGTCTTTGCCAGCTATTCAGGTCGAGTTTTCGCCTTTGCCAGCTTTGGGGGGCGACCAGCGGGGCCACCGCACGGGCTTATTATCAGCTTGCTGGTCGGTCTGCTTAATGGCTATCTGATTGCTGGCACGCTCTGGTATTATCAGGATAAATTTAACTATCCTTTACAACGTTTTGGGTTAATCCGTCTCCCTTTAACCGCGACCGGAGAAGCAATTGTTGAGCTACTGCCCCAAAGAATTTTTGACTCGCCAGTCTATTGGATGGTGCCTGTGGCAGTCTTACTGATTTTTTTGGTACGCGGCTAAGCCATTTACCAGCAAGAGGAACAATCCTGACGCCTACGCTCTGCTTACTTAAAATAGATTCGCAAACTTAGATGACACAGACAACGATGACAACCAAGCAAGCCTGGCAAACCCGGCTTGCCGCGCAAGACGCGACATTACACATTCACCTGCTTGGCATTGGCGGTGCAGGCTTGAGCGCGATTGCCCAGGTGTTGGTGGAAATGGGTTTTCGAGTGAGCGGCAGTGATCGGCAACTGAACGCAAACATGCAACGGCTCGCCGCCTTAGGCGTCACGATTTTTGCCGAACAAAGAGCCGCCAATCTGACCTCAGATCAGGTTGTATCACCCGATGTCATCTTGATCAGCAGTGCAATTAGTCAAGACAATACTGAACGGCAAGCAGCCGAGCAATTGGCGATTCCAGTGGTAAAGCGCTCGGAATTTCTACCCGTGCTGCTGGGCAACCGTCAATTAATCGCGGTAGCGGGGACAGCCGGCAAGAGCACCACCACGGCAATGATCGTCAAAGTGCTGCGTGAAGCCGGCATCGAAGCGGGTTATATTATTGGCACAGAGTTACCGGGCTATGGCAACGCGGCAGCCGGTAAACATGCGTACTTTGTGCTTGAAGCGGATGAATATGATCGAATGTTTTTGGGCTTTAGTCCCAGCGTAGCCGTGATTACAAACATAGAATGGGATCATCCCGATTGTTACCCGACGCCAGCCAGCTTTCGCCAGGCTTTTAGGCAATTTACGGAGTCTGTACAACGCAATGGCGCCATCATCTCCTGTGCCGATGATCCAGGCGCAGAACAGCTGCGCACCGAGCAACAAACGCACGGTCCGCAGTGGATCACCTACGGAACAGCCGACCAAGCCACTTGGCAAGCCAAGGCTGTGACATCGGTCAGTGGTGCGGGTTATCAGGCCGACATCGTGTGGCACAATAGACCACAAGGGAGACTAACCTTGCAAGTGCCCGGTCTGCACAACTTGCGCAATGCGCTCGCCGCGATTGCCGTTGCTGGCTGGTATCACTTACCCATCGCGGCGGCGCTGGAAAGCCTCCAACAGTTCGGCGGAACTGCCCGGCGCTTTGAATACAAAGGGGAAGCACAAGGTGTGACGGTAATCGATGACTATGCGCATCATCCGGCCAAAATTGGCGCCACCCTCTCTGCCGCGCGCAAACGCTATCCAGAACGGCGCATTTGGGCGATCTTTCAGCCGCATACCTACAGCCGGACCAAACATTTGCTGCAGGAGATGGCCGATAGTTTCGCCGATGCCGATCAGGTAATTGTCACTGACATTTACGCAGCGCGCGAACAGGATGATGGCAGCGTCGGCGCCAAGGATATTGTCGCCGCTAGTTCGCATGGAAAAATTCAACATGTGAGTGGATTGACCGCTACCGCCACCTATCTGGCCCAACAAGTACAAGCCGGTGATGTGGTAATTACAATGGGGGCCGGCGATAGTGACAAAATTGCGCCGCTGTTGTTGGCAAAGTTGAAAAGCGATGCGTGAGAAAGCCCAGTCGGAGATCACGCATCATGGCCTTATTTGGTTAGAAATTATCTAGGCGTCGGCATGCTAAAGGTTAAAGAACACGATTTCACCATCCCCACGGCACTCGGCATTCAGATTCGCCAACAGGTGAGTCTGGCGCCGTTAACGACCATGAAGGTGGGTGGGCCAGCCGAATATTTTGCCACGGTCAACACCACTGATCAGCTGTTGAAATTGGTGCGTTGGGCGCGGCACATAGAGTTGCCTTATTTCATCTTGGGTGGTGGCAGCAACCTTTTAATCAGCGATCAGGGCATCTGCGGCTTGGTGATCTATAACCGTTGTCGCCAGGTGCGGCTAGATGCGGCGCCGATCCGCTGCATTGGTCCATTCGACGAACGCCCGTATCTCTTTGCCGAAAGCGGCGCCGCCATGGCAGGCGTGGCGCGCACAAGTGTGCGCGCCGGATTAACGGGGCTAGAATGGGCTGTCAGTGTGCCGGGCACAGTCGGTGGCGCGGTGGTGGGCAATGCCGGTGCGCATGGCGGCGAGGTCAAAGACACCCTGGAGAATGCCTTACTGCTCGACGAACAGGGCGATATTCAAGAATATGATGCACACAATTTTCACTATACCTATCGCGATAGTATACTTAAGCAACTCCGACCTCTGCAAGCCGCATTGAAGCCTGTCGTCCTTAGCGCAAACTTCCGCCTTAACAGCGGTGTACAAGTAGAAGTGAATGCGCGCGCCGAGCAATTTCTCCGTCATCGCCGTCAGACTCAGCCCGTAGAACCCAGTTTAGGCAGTACGTTTGTCAACCCACCCAGCGACTATGCTGGCCGCTTAATTGAAGCGGCTGGGTTGAAAGGCACACGTATTGGTGGTGCAGAGGTTAGCCAGTTACATGCCAACTTTATTGTCAACCCTGGCGGGATCGGCGCTGCTTCGGCACAAGATGTGCTAGATTTGATCCAACATATCCAAACCGTGGTCGAAGAACGCTTTAGCTTACGGCTAATACCCGAAGTACAGTTAGCCGGCGAGTGGGCGCTGCGCACGCCAATCAAACAATAAGCCCGATAAGGCAGTAGCACCGAATAATGCCTTGTCTCATCAAAACAACCTGAAGATTGGATTAAGCATGCTTCACAAACAACTTCGCGTCGGCGTACTTTTTGGCGGACGCAGCAGTGAACATGAGGTTTCATTGGCCAGCGCACGCAACGTCATGGAGGCGCTACGCAAGGCCGGTCATGAGGTCGTGCCGATTGGAATCACCCCGCAGGGTCACTGGTTGACCACTGGGGATCCGCTTGCGCTTTTAACAGGCGAAGCCGTTCCGGCAAAAGAGCTCCCTGGCAATCGTGCCGCCGTAACCGTTAATGGTCAGGATGGCAGTGCGGAGGCTTGGGCGCTATTGCCACAAGCCCGCCAAGATGCCCCCTTGCCGATGATCGACGTGATCTTCCCTGTGCTGCATGGCCCCCACGGCGAAGATGGCACGGTGCAAGGGCTGCTCGAATTAGCAAACCTGCCCTATGTTGGCAGCGGCGTGTTGGGCAGCGCGGTCTCAATGGACAAAGCGGTTGCCAAACAACTTTTCGCACAGGCAGGCATTCTTCAAACGCCATTTACAGTGGTGATGCGCAAAAATTGGCAACGCGAACCGACCACGATCATCAACACCTTGGAAGCGCAATTTAGCTATCCAGTTTTTGTCAAACCCGCCAATTTGGGCAGCAGCGTCGGGGTGAGCAAGGCGCGCACTCGCGAAGAACTGGTAGCCGCTTTAGATTTGGCCTGTCGCTATGACCGCAAACTTTTGGTCGAGGCTGCCGTGCCGAATGCCCGAGAGATTGAAGTTAGCGTCTTAGGCAATGACGACATTATGGTCAGCGTACCCGGCGAAATTGTGCCCGGCCGGGAATTTTATGACTATGAGGCCAAATATCTGGACAATTCGAGCCAGTTGTTGATTCCGGCCACCCTGACCCCAGCGTTGACGGCGCAGGTGCAACAGATGGCGCGCCAGGCCTATCAGGTGGCCGATTGTGCCGGGCTGGCGCGGATCGATTTTTTGTTGGATGATGGGGACAAAACGTTGTACCTGAACGAGATCAACACGATGCCCGGCTTTACGCGCATCAGCATGTATCCCAAGCTGTGGGAAGCCAGCGGCCTCAGCTATCCCGAGCTGGTCAATCGCTTGCTCGAATTGGCCCTGGAACGCCACGAAGATCGCTTACAAAATAGTACAACACGCGAGGCGTAACAGTTAACCATGGCACAGGCAACCAAAGCACGCACCACCAAACGGAATACACCTAACAATTTGACTGTTGGCAGTGAGCCACGCGCCGCCGTGCGCCGCAATCGACCAAGCCCGAACACACCGGCCCGCCGCAAACGTCAGCTTACCCAGCGGATGAAACGTTTTGAGACGGGTTTGGCCATTCTGCCAACCAAGGTTAAAGAGTGGCGCGGTGATTGGTCCAGGCCACGTTTGGCCCAAATCGGCTTTAGTGGTTGGTCACCCAGCAAAGTGCTTAGTGTGCTCTTGCTGATTGGGGCGATTAGTGGCATTGCGTGGGTCCATCTGGATGACCGCTGGTTTATCTACCGAGAAAATGTCCAGTTTGAAAATTTACACTACTTGGATGCGGAGCAATTGTATACAGAGAGCGGCATCGACGGTTGGAACATTTTCTGGTTACGGCCAGAAAATATCCGGCAGCGGCTGATCGCCCTGCCCTATATCGTAGATGCACAGGTGCAAACCAGCCTGTTCAGTGGCATCAAGGTCAACGTGCAAGAAGCCCAACCTGTCGCCTTGTGGGTGACTGATCAAGGCACCTTATGGTTACTGGCCGATGGGGCGGCTTTGGCCGTCCAAACCCAAAACAGTAAAGATATACCGCAAATTGTCGATGGTGCGCAAGAGGCCAAAGCGTTGGATACGCGCAAAGGGTTGGCCATAGATCCAGGCATCTTGAAGAGTGCATTGGCGATTAAACAGCAACTGCCCGAAATCGAGCAAATGCGGTTCAACAAAGATTATGGCCTGAATTTTCATCTGCCGAGCAGCAACGCCTGGGTCTACTGGGGTGACGGCACCAATATAGAGACGAAATTTACTAATTTAGCCGCCATGCAAACGTTAATTAAAACAGGCAAGAAACAACCCCAGATCATTGATGTACGCTTTGAACGGCCTTATATGAACTAAATCGCCGTTGCGATGAATAAAATTAGCGAAGCAAAAATTTCGTGTAAGTTGCCAGTAAGGCTATAGTAGTGAACGAACAAAATCGGATTTATAGGCAAGAGTCGGTAAGTAGAACCCGAATTTTAACTATATTTCCGTTTAAAACTGAGAAGTTAGCACTAAGAACTTTGCGGGTGCCAGGTGAATGGACCCGCCACCTACAAATTGCAACATAATGAGGTTTTATCGTGCAAGAGACCATTTCAGCCATCGATATTGGCACAACCAAAATCTGCGCACTCACCGCAGAGGTAACGCATGATAGCTTGGGCAATATGACCCTACGCATTCTGGGCGAGGGCCAGGCCAAAAGTCGTGGCATTCGCCGTGGCGTCGTCATGAATGTGCCCGAAGTAACCGCCGCGGTGGCCGAGGCTGTAGAAAAATGCGAACGCGAGATGGGCCAGCAGATCGTCAATGCCTATGTAGGCATTGCAGGCAGCCATATCGGCACCCTAAACAGCAAAGGCGTTAGCCCCGTTGACCGGCGGCATGGTGTGACGGGCCAGGATATGCAACGCGCGTTGGAAGGGGCCCGTGCCGTAGCGCTGCCCCAGAATCAGGAAGTGATCCATACCATTGCCCGCCAATGGACGGTGGATGGCCAGAGTGGCGTGCAACACCCCGTCGGCATGAGCGCCTATCGCCTGGAAGTGGATGCGCATATTGTCACAGGCAGCAGCACGGCCATCAATAATTTGGTGCAATGTGTCGTGGCGCATGGGATCGACATTGATGAGTTAGTACTCGAACCTCTGGCCAGCAACGAAGCTGTCTTAAAGCCCGAAGAGCGGCGCATGGGGGTGGCGGTGGTGGACATGGGAGGAGGCACCACCGATCTGGCCGTGTTTCGCGAGGATGGGCTTTGCCATACGGTGATCTTGGATATGGGCGGCAATCACCTGACCAACGATTTGGGTAATGTTTTACACGCCCCTTTTGAAACGGCCGAAGAATTAAAATTGCGCTATGGCACCGTGTTGCCAGAACGGGTGGCCGAAGACGAGAAAGTATGGGCCAACGTCTTTGGAGAGAAGGCAGAACGGAGCTTCAGTCGCCGGTTCATTGCCGAAATTTTAGAAGCACGCGCCACCGAAATGCTAGAAATTATTCATAAGAAATTAGAAGACAGCGGCTACCTCGAACAGTTGCCCGCCGGCATCGTTTTTACCGGTGGCTCTAGCCAATTGCCCGGCCTGAGCGAACTCAGCCGCGAGGTGTTAGGCATGCCCGCACGGATTGGGATACCAGCCGCCCACCTGCCCATTCATGGCCTCAGCCGGGCATTACAATCGCCCACCTATGCCACGAGCATTGGACTATTGCTCTGGGGCCTCCATGAAGATGCCCGCGCTGTGCACCGGCGCTTCGCCGCTGAATCGAACACCGGCAGCATCGATTGGGCCGGCCAGACCATGCGTTGGTTAAAAAATCTTTTGCCAGGATGATAGGATTTACGATTGACGATTGACGATTTACGAAGTTGATTCGACGGTGTTGTTACTTCGGCTGTCGCCAAAGTATTCTCGACAGCAAAATATCTATGCCGCCGAAAATACTTCGTAAATCGTAAATCAAAAATCGTAAATCAAAACGCTCTTATCACACAGACTACTCCCGCTTCGCTTTATTTGTTTTTTATTTGACAAGGAGCTTTTATATGACCCGTAAAAATGCAGCCCCGCCGTATGTGGAGAATTTCGCCCAGATCAAAGTGGTTGGTGTTGGTGGCGGTGGTCAAAACGCCGTCAACCGAATGATTGAAGAAGGCATTCAGGGCGTTGAGTTTATTGCTGTCAATACCGATTCGCAAGCCTTGATGCTTTCTAACGCACCACAACGGCTACGCATCGGCGAAAAGCTGACCAAAGGGTTAGGCTCCGGCGGCAATTCAGAGATTGGTCAACGCGCAGCCGAGGAAAGCCGTGAAGAGATTCAAGAGATGGTCAAAGGCTCGGACATGGTCTTTGTGACGGCTGGCATGGGTGGCGGCACCGGTTCTGGCGCGGCGCCCGTCATCGCCAGCATCGCCCGCGACCTGGGCGCTTTGACGATTGGCGTTGTGACAAAGCCGTTTACCTTCGAAGGAAGCCATCGCCGCCGCACGGCGGAAAGCGCAATGGCCGAATTGGGACGCAATGTAGATACGTTGATTGCTATTCCTAACGACCGCCTGTTGCAGGTCGTAGACAAAAAGGCTAGCATCAATCAGGCTTTCCGTTCCGCCGATGACGTATTGCGCCAAGGCATCCAAGGGATCAGCGAATTGATTACAACCCCTGGTTTGGTCAATTTGGACTTTGCCGACGTGCGTGCCGTGATGATCGAAGGCGGCGCAGCTTTGATGGCGATTGGGCGCGGCGCCGGTGAGAATCGCGCCAAAGATGCCGCCAATCAGGCGATCCACAGTGCGCTGCTTGATGTCTCGATCGATGGCGCACGTTCGATCCTGTTCAACGTACGTGGTGGTGATGATCTGAGCCTCTTCGAAGTAAACGAGGCAGCCGAAATTATTCGCGCCAACACGCACCCCGAATCACAAATTATCTTTGGCACTGTCATCGATCCTTCAATGAAGGACGAAATCCAGATCACGGTAATTGCCACCGGCTTCGACAAACCCAAGCCACCGGAGCAGCTCACGAACTATAGCAATCAACGGCCCTACGATTCACGCCCAACAAGCGGTGGCGCCGAACCACCACCCAAGCCGAATCCTGACTACACGGTGCGCACATTCGACCGTGAAGATTTGGACATTCCGGCTTTTCTGCGCCGTAACCGCAATAACGGCCGATAAGCGCCGCATGCCCAGCGTCAATGGGATACAGGTAAGCATTTCAACAAATTAAGCGTACTTTTTAGCGCTCCCCAGCGTCCTCATTCTTATAGTAGGAGAATGAGGACGCTGCTGTTTCAATTGGTTTTCTACCATTATTTGGCCTGCCTCAATCGCTCCTTACGATCTTTAATTCCTGCTACATTAAATTTTTGCGCCATCGCAATCTCCGGCCCTGCTACACACTAGGATTTGTCTGGTAGAACAACTGTTTCGTATTTGCCAGCATGAATTACCTATGCTATACTTTCATCCCACAATCAATATGTAGTGGTTATTGTAACAAAAAGCACAATATGTAGTCACAGATATAGATCTAGGATACAGAAATAGGTATAGGTATCTGCTATGGAATGCCCCCATTGTGGTCACGCCCAACACAAAGTGATCGACACCCGCGATGCCAGTGATGCGATTCGCCGCCGCCGTCAATGTGAAAAATGCAATCAGCGCTTTACAACCTATGAACATGTCGCGGCCAATCTGCTCGTTACCAAAAGTGATGGCCGGCGCGAGCCCTTTGACCGGCAGAAGTTACAGTCTGGCATTCAAGTGGCCGCGGCCAAACGACCGATCAGTAGCGACACGATTGAGCATGTGGTCAGCCAGATCGTGGAAGCACTCCAAGGCATGGGTCGCTCCGAAGTGGCCAGCACTGTTATCGGCAACATGGTGCTTGATCACCTGGCCCATCTCGACCAGGTCGCCTATATCCGGTTTGCCAGTGTCTATCTCAATATGAACGATGTAGCCGAAGTACGCACCGAAATTGATCGGCTCATGGGGCGCTAACCAATTTAACAGAAGAATCAGTATCGCAGTCGACTTTTGTCGCTAAGCAACAGCTTAGCGACAAAAGTGGGTGGCAATGCTGCTGCCTAATTTATCTTAAGAAAGGAGGTGAAATCTAATGGAAAAGCAAAAAGTCCTAAAACCAGGTCATATCACACCCAAAACAGGGCCATATGACGTGGTAGGACCACGAGGTGGAGATCTAGGGAAAAAAGTAATATCGACAGCAGGCCAACCACTTCCGCCTACTGAAAAGCCTGGCCAACATTATGTGCCTGTCGATCCGGTAAAGCGAAAAAAATGAGTTCATGCACATATGCATGAACTCATTCTCGAACCCTAGAACCGGTTGCCTGCAAGCTATAGTTCTAATGTTCGAATGCTCGAAGTAAAATGCGGGGCTAGCAAAACTAGCCCTGCACTTCTTTAAGCGCACTTCTTTAAGCGCTCCTTTAAGCCTAAATTCTACAACGGTTTAAAGCTAATGTCAACTTAAATTTTTGGGTACAGAAGACTCCAATATCTACCAATGCCTAAAAGTAGTTAGACAAATAGACTAAACCTAAACTTAAAGGAGAAACTCCCATGTCCAACCAGATGCAAGGAGGGACGGCCACAGCGGAGGCTGTTGAGAGGCCAACTATCCCTAAGAAAAAACCATTCACCGTCATCGAAAATGTAAAAGGGCAGCGCGTCCCACTC
>JAPLGZ010000204.1 GCA_026389895.1 Chloroflexota bacterium
ATGACGCCTGGACAAATTCTTTGGCGTGTAGAAACGCCACTCGCCCTGCCCGTTATGGTGACTGGCATTCGCACCGCCGCCACCGAAGTGATTGCCAGTGCAACGCTGGCAGCCTTTATTGGGGCCGGTGGCTTGGGGCTCTTTGTTGTGCGGGGCTTTTCTCTCTATAATATTCCCATTCTGCTGGTGGGGGCGCTGCCGGTTGCTTTACTGACGTTGGTTGTCGAAATATTGTTGAGTAGCGTCCAGCGAATTTTAGAGCCACCGGCTGCGTAATTCCGCTAAGTTTATCTATTTCTAAATCGTCCAAATTTGAACAAGGAGAATTTACATGAAAGCTCTATTCAATCGAAAAAGAGGCACAGCCGCAATGGCCTTCTTGCTCCTCGTGAGCATGTTGGCCGGCTGTATTGCACCGCCTTCTGGCGGGGCTGCTGCGGGTGGCGCGGCTGCGGGGGCTAACAAGGGTACCATCACTGTTGCTTCCAAAGACTTTACCGAGCAATTTATTTTAGGGGAAATGTACGCCCTGCTGCTGGAAAACGGCGGTTATACGGTTGTACGTAAGATCAATTTGGGCGGCACGCCAGTTGCGCAACAAGCCTTGTTGAACAGCGAAATCGACGTTTATCCCGAGTACACGGGCACAGGCTTGTTGACCGTCTTAAAATTGCCGGTGATGAGCGATCCGAAGGCCGTCTATGATAAGGTAAAGTCAGAATATGAAAGCCAGTTCAAATTAACCTGGCTGGACCCCGCGCCGATGAACAATACCCAAGCGCTGGCCATGACTAAGGCGCGCGCCACTGAACTTGGCATCACCACCTTTTCTGACATGGTGGCCAAAGCCAGTGAACTAACGTTGGTTGGTCCACCAGAATTTGCCGAACGCGAGGATGGTCTGCCGGGTCTGAAGAAGGTTTATGGCGACTTCGAACTGAAGAGTTATCTACCCATTGATCCAGGCTTGCGCTATCAAGCGCTGACCAGTGGTCAAGCTGATGTTGTTGTGGCCTTTGGCACCGACGGCGAAATTGCCGCGAACGACCTCGTGTTGCTCAAAGATGATAAGGGACTCTATCCGCCCTATCAAGTAGCACCTGTCATCCGCCAGGCTGTGTTGACTGACCATGCTGATGTTGCGGCGATCCTCAACAAGGTGGCGCCTTTGCTCACGGATGAAACCATGCAGAAACTTAACAATGAAGTGAGCGGCAACAAACGCGAACCCGCCGACGTGGCGAAAGAATTCCTCACGGCTCAGAAATTGATCAAATAGTTAAGTGCTAAGGGGGCAAGGATAGGGAAACAGGATACGGGATTAGACGATATCCCGTATCCTGTTTCCCTATCCTTACATAGCCAGTAGAACGTGAAGTAATAAGGAGAATCGACCTATATGAGCGCAATTCGCTTTGAAAATGTAACCAAAGAGTTTTCAAACATGGCGCGCTCAGCCGTTGACCACTGCACATTGGCGGTTGACAAAGGCCAATTTGTGGTGCTACTTGGGCCTTCTGGCTGTGGCAAAACCACCTTACTGAAGATGGTCAATCGGCTCTATGAACCCTCGTCCGGTACTATCTACTTGGATGGTGTCGATATTCGCCAATTGAATGTCAATAAGTTGCGCCGCCAGATTGGTTATGTAATTCAGCAGACCGGACTTTTTCCCCATATGACCGTGGCGCAAAATATTGCCACGGTGCCCAATCTGTTGCGTTGGCCCAAGCAGCAAACCGGTCAACGCGTGGATGAACTATTAGCCCTGGTCGATCTGCCACCTGCGGAATATCGCACACGTTATCCAGCACAACTTTCTGGCGGCCAGCAGCAACGCGTGGGTGTGGCGCGGGCCTTGGCTGGCAACCCTGAATTCATTCTGATGGATGAACCGTTTGGGGCTGTCGATGCTATTACGCGTACATCTTTACAAGATGAGATGATCACGCTCCAAAAGAAGCTGCGCAAAACTATCCTTTTTGTGACCCATGACGTGGATGAGGCGCTGCGACTGGCTGACAGAATTGTGATTATGCGTAACGGTAAAATTGTTCAGTACGATACACCCCTGAATATCTTAAACCACCCGGCTGATGCCTTTGTCAAGGAACTCATGGGGGGCGGAGATATTGTGCGCCAGTTAGGCCTGATCCGTGTCGAAGTCGCGATGCAAAAGTTGCCAGCGGACTTTCATGTAGATGGCCAACCAACGATCAATTGTGAGCAAGATTTGCGCCATGCCCTCTCGATCTTGCTCCAACCTGGTGCGACAGCTTTGTTAGTGTTGGATCAACAAACACCCGTTGGCTTGCTGACGCTGGACGATCTGCGCACCGCAGCCCGAGCGCAATCAACTGCGGCCCTGGCTGCCTAATTTACGGCAAAAGAGCATCCCATGGACTACCTTGTTCGCAACCCTGATACCGTGCTGCGCTTGACGGGGGAACATCTTTATATGGCCGTAGTGGCCTTGCTAATTGCGTTGCTGATCGCGCTCCCGCTGAGTATGTTGCTACTGCGCTCGAAACCGTTAGCCACCTTTGTTCTAGGCATTCTTGGTGTCCTCTATACCATTCCGAGCATTGCTTTATTGATTCTGCTCCTGCCCTTCTTTGGTCTCAACCGCAACTCCGTGATTGCCGCGCTGGTGATCTATGCGCAGATCATTTTGGTGCGCAACATGGTGGCTGGCCTGCAAGGTGTGCCTACGGCCATGTTAGATGCGGCTAAAGGGATGGGGATGACCGCTTGGCAACGCTGGTGGCAGGTGCAATTCCCGTTGGCCCTGCCGGTTATTCTGGCTGGCGTGCGCCTCGCGACGGTGGTGGCGATTGGCATTGCTACGATTGGGGCTAAATTTGGGGCGGGTGGATTGGGCACATTGCTCTTTGATGGCATTGCCCAGAATCGCTATGATAAAATTGTGGTCGGATCCGTGGTGGTCGCCTTGCTGGCGTTAATTCTGAATCGTCTCTTGCTGGCGATGGAGCACTATTTTGAGCCAGCAAGCCGCATTAAGCGCGCCGTGCGACCTGTTCGTAGTGTTGCCGCTGCGGAAGCCCCCACTGCGGTATAAGTATTTGCTTAAGAGCTAGCTGGTGCGGCGACTGCGCCCAGCGGCTTGACTGGCGTTTCGACTTTCACACTTGGCGCCAGCAACCCGTCGGCAACGAGCACGGGCTTGAGCGCTGCAATCGCACATTCAAGCATATCATCATCTGGCTCACGCGTCGTGAGTTTTTGTAAGGCCAACCCCGGCGCAATCAAAGCCCGCATCACCGGGTTATTTTGGTGCGCGGTGCTAAAACGGAGGATTTCGTAAGCGATGCCAGCCACGACGGGCACAAGCAGTAGCCTGGTTATGAAGCGCAACAACAGCGCTAGCGCGGCCGGTTCAATGCCTCTAAAGGTCAATGGCGCAAAGAGAAAAATGCTGATCACCAGCACATAGAGCAAGAAACTGGTGCCGCACCGTGTATGTTGCACACTATATTTACGTACTTCCGGCACAGTTAGGGTCGCCCCAGCTTCATAGGCATTGATTGTCTTATGTTCGGCGCCATGATAACCAAAGACACGCTTAATTTCTGGAATGCGCCCAATCAATTTTAGATACCCTAAGAAGAGAACCAAGCGGATCAAGCCCTCGAACAGGGCATCGACCCACCGATTATCGTTGACGTAGGTTGCCATCCAGCGGCTGGCAAAGGTTGGGATCAAGAAAAAGAGCACAATGGCAAAGGCCAGACTGCCAGCAATTGTTGTCCACGCTACCGGCCCAGAAAATTCTACTTTCTCCTGGCCTTCTTCTTGCGCAGAAACCTCCGCACTCCACATTAAGGCGCGCATGCCCAAGCCTAAGGCATCCCATAGCATGCCCAGGCCGCGCACAAACGGCCATTGACCCCATTTGCTCGTGTAGATTTTGGCGGTCAGCGCTTCTTCGTGGATCACAATTTCAGCTTGCGGATTGCGCACCGCCACGGCCATTGTCTTGCGCCCACGCATCATGACGCCTTCAATGACAGCCTGGCCACCGTAATATTGTTTGCTGGAAGATTGTTTGCTCATAAGGAGCAATTGTAACATTGAGCTAGTTGAAGGTCAAACAAATTGCAAATGAGAAATGGCCAATCGGGGCCGATTAAAGAGTAAAAAGCTTGGTATAATAGCCAACAAATAGGCTCTCCATTCGCTTGATGTTTTGGTATTTATCGGGCTCAGTGCTATGCTATTGTGCAGTTTTGCACAAGACCAGCCAAATATGTCGAGCTCGTTGGCTGCAAAATTATCGATAAACGAATTCAGCGCCAAGAGGAAAACTTATGCAGGTTCAGTTGCTCGCGTACACCCAGCAAAACCCCGCGCTGACGCCCGAAAGTGTGGCCGGTTTTAGTGATCTTGCCACTATCTGGCAAGGCAAGAGCACCTTTGGCGAAAATATTATGGAATATGCCGGGCGCGTCTGCTATCTAAGCACCCAGCGCATGGGCACCGCGCCCGATTTTATCGCCGCACGCGTCCGCGAGGGGCACGAAGATATTATTGAGCATGTGGTTGTCACCGTGCAGGTCAGTGAGACGGATGAACCCTTGCGCTGGCGAATGTTAAACCGCCACTGCGAGGTCAGCGAACTAGGCAACCAGCAATGGCTTGTCAGTGGCAATACGCGCGTCTGGCTTGACTTTTTTCGGCGCAATATTGCTCTCGAAGCCTTGCCAATCCTAAAGGCCATTGCCCCCGCAGTCTTTGCCGAATTAACGGTGAACGAAGCACAATTGGCCACAGCCCAGGCGACCCTGTTGTCCGTTCCGCAAACCGCAATCTCCAATCCGCAGGCCCTTTTGCCCACCCAAGATGGCCCAATGCGCGTCACTCTGTTGGGTTTTACGCAGCCGGGATTGGCTGATCCCAAAGTGCTAGAAGATCATGGCGCCGCCGTCTTTTTGTTTGAAGGCATTAGTCGCACTTGCACACATCAATTGGTGCGCCATCGGTTGGGTAGTTTTAGCCAAGAATCACAACGGTATGTGGACTTAAGCAAAGGCGGCTGGCAGGCGATTGTACCTGCGGCGATGGCCGAAAACCCCGCGGCTTTGGCTGAATTGACCGAGTTCTGGTCGATTGCCGAAGAGAAATATGCCAAGTTGCGCGAGATGGGGATTCGTAAAGAGGATGCTCGTTTTCTCTTGCCCAACGCCGCCGAAACCCGCATTATTACGTCGATGAACTTTGCGGCATGGAGCCATTTTTTCTGGTTGCGCGCTGTGGATAAAGCGGCGCAATGGGAAATTCGCGCCATGGCCCAGCGTGCCTTGGCCATGCTTTATACCGTAGCCCCGACGGTCTTTCAGCCGCATTGGGATGTGTATCTAGAAAAATTCGCCGACAAGCACCTTTGAGTCAGTGCGCAAGCATCCAAAAATTAGCAAGAATATAGTAGTGATATAGTAGTGTACCTTATAGCGAGAACGCTAAATCTATTATAAAATAGCGCTCTGTGGTTTTGAACGAGAAAATAATTCGTAGATCAGCGTTTTCACACCTATGTCGCGCTTTGCGTTTCATAGGCCGGGTTCAGGATTGATCTGCGGCAAAATGCCTGCTCAGGCAGGTTGAGTCTAAATAACAGAAAATTATGTCGTCATATACTCGGTCTCATTTAAAGCAGTTGGAATCAGAAGCAATTTTTGTTATGCGCGAAGTTGCCGCGCAATTTACGCGGCCTGTGTTGTTGTTTTCGGGTGGTAAAGATTCGATCGTCATGTCACATCTGGCGCAGCGGGCCTTTTTCCCAGGCAAAATGCCATTTCCGCTTTTGCACATTGACACTGGCCATAATTTCCCTGAGACGTTGGCTTTTCGTGATAAATTAGTCGGCAAACTCAACCTTGAATTGATCGTACGTTATGTACAAGATTCGATCGACCAGGGGCGGGTGGTAGAAGAGAAAGGCCACAATCCCAGCCGCAATGGGTTGCAAACGGCGACTCTATTTGACGCAATGGCTGAATTCAAATTTGAGGCTGCCCTGGGTGGTGCTCGCCGCGATGAAGAAAAGGCTCGCGCCAAAGAGCGCTTCTTCTCGCATCGTGATGCCTTTAGCCAATGGGATCCTAAAAATCAGCGTCCCGAACTCTGGGGGCTGTATAACGGTCGCAAGCAAGCCCAAGAACATTTTCGGGTTTTTCCCTTGAGCAATTGGACCGAAATGGACATTTGGCAATATATCCGGATGGAAGAAATTGACATCCCCAATCTCTATTTTGCCCATGAACGCGAAGTACTAACCCGCGAAGGCATGCTGATGGCCACCTTCCCCGGCATTATCACGCCGTTGCCCCACGAAAAGACCGAGCAACGCCAGGTGCGCTTCCGTACGATTGGCGATATCTCGTGTACTGGCGCGGTGGAGTCTGCCGCCGCTACGCTCGACGACGTGATTCAGGAAGTGGCTTCGGCACGCGTTACCGAAAGAGGGGGGCGCGCGGACGATAAACGTTCGGAAGCTGCGATGGAAGACCGGAAAAAACAGGGATATTTCTAATTGACAATTTTTGATTGATGATTGGGTAAATTGTTAATCAAAAATCGTAATTCAAGATGATGGCGACTATGCTTTACTACTGCCGGCAGTGTGGATGATGGCAAGAGCACGTTGATCGGCCGCTTGCTCTATGATACAAAATCGATCTTCGAAGATCAACTCGAAGCCGTTGAGCGGGCAAGCCGGCAGCGCGGTGACGTCTATGTCGATTTAGCCTTACTAACCGACGGTTTACGGGCCGAACGTGAACAGGGCATTACGATTGACGTGGCTTATCGTTACTTTGCCACGCCCAAGCGCAAATTTATTATCGCCGACACACCTGGGCATATTCAATACACGCGCAACATGGTCACCGGTGCTTCGACCGCCGAATTGGCCATTGTTCTGATCGATGCCCGCAAAGGCGTGTTAACCCAATCCAAACGCCACGGATTTTTGGCCTCCCTGCTTCACATTCCCCACATCCTGGTGGCCGTCAACAAGATGGATCTGGTCGATTATGATCAAGCAACCTATGAGCGCATTGTCACCGAATATACGGAATTTGCGAGCAAGCTATCGATCAACGATCTGACGTTCATCCCGATCTCGGCGCTTAACGGTGATAATGTTGTCAACAAAAGTGATCGGATGCCCTGGTACGACGGGCCGACTTTATTGCATCATCTGGAAAATGTCAACGTCGGCGCCAGTCGCAACCTGGTCGATTTCCGCTTTCCCGTCCAAATGGTCATTCGTCCGCACCAGGATTTTCGCGGCTTTGCTGGGCAGATCGCCTCGGGCAGTATTACCCCAGGCGAGGAAGTGATTGTGCTGCCATCGGGCAAAAGCAGCACCGTACAGGCAATTGTCACGGCTACGGGCGACCTAGCTGAAGCCGTGGCTGGTGATTCGGTGATCTTGACCCTGAGTGATGAAATTGACATCAGTCGCGGGGATATGATCGTCCGCAAGCATAATCTCCCGCAAGTGGGCAATCAATTAGAATGTATTATTTGTTGGATGGATGAAGAGCCAATGAATCTGAAAGGCTCTTATATTTTGCAGCATACAACCCATCAGGTGCGTGCGTTTATCAACGAAATTAATTATCGTATCGACGTAGATACCCTCCATCGCGAAACGGTAAAAACTCTGCACCTAAATGAGATTGGCCGCGTCAAGATCACCACGACGCAATCTTTGTTCTTCGATCCCTACCAACTAAATCGCAACACTGGCAGCTTTATCCTGATTGACC
>JAPLGZ010000513.1 GCA_026389895.1 Chloroflexota bacterium
TCTCAACACGGGTGCGCGGCCCGATAATATTGCCGAATTCCTCACCATTGCCGACGGTGTGATTGTTGGGTCAGCGCTTAAAGTGGATGGCTACACCTGGAACCCCGTAGATCCGCAACGCGTCAAAGCGTTTATGGAAGCCGTGCGCGGGGCGCGCAAGCCGTAAGCAAAGGAAGCGTCATGCATCGTCTTGAAGAATTGATCGCCCTGCCCGGCATCTCTGGCCATGAAGACGCCGTGATTGCCTATATTCGCCAACAATTTGCCCGCCAGGCCGACGATGTTTCTGTCGATTGGCTGTGCAATGGGATCGCCCGCATTGGGCCGGAGCAGGCGTTGTATACGCAGACCAGCACGGCCGTCCATGCTTTGGCGCGTCTGGGTTCAGAATAGCCGTAAAGGAATTTATCGCATGAAAAAACGTGTTCGCTTATACCCTCAATCGCTCTTGATTGGTCTGATGCTCCTCGTCTCACTCTGCAACATTGGCACCAGCGCCGCCCAATCTGCGCCACCGATCACGTATGAACATTATGATGTTGCGATCGAATTGCAACCCAATGGTGACTTTATCGTGCGCGAGATCCAGCAGATTCGCTTCGATGGCAGTTTTCATACGGCCAATGCAGAAATTCCCGTGGCCCTGACGGCGGGCATTGAGGACATCCAAATTTATGGCGATAATCAACCCTATAAGTTAGGCGGGTATGGCCCTGGTTCGTTTACGGTCAACACCGATTCGGACTTTGTGATCATCAACTGGGAATATGCCTATACCAGACCAGGCGAGGTGCGCACATTTACGCTGCAATATCGCGTCAAAGGTGGTTTGTGGGTCTATCCACAGCAAAATGTGCTCGAGTGGCGGGCGGTGCCAGCCGAACGCAGTGGCATTTTGGTCGAAAACAGTGCCGTAACCGTCACACTTCCCACAACCGTCGCCACGGATCAATTGCAGTATACGGCTTATGGTCCAGATTTTACGCCTCGCATAATGGCGACACAGAACTTGACACCCACGCTGTCACAAGTTGTCTTTACCGCCAACGAACCGATTCCCGACGGCGTTAATTTTCAAGTGCAAGTGGGTTTTCCGCCCAATTTAGTGCCCGCCGAGAAACAGGCCTGGCAAGATCGCGAAGATACGGCCCAGCTAGCCTATCGCTTTCTCAGCCTAGACACCGATTTGACGATCAACTCAGATGGCACGCTTTGGGTCGATGAAGCGCAACAGATCGCCGTGGATGCGGGTGCGCTTAACCAAGGCTATCGGACGCTCTCAACGCGCTTTTTAGACACCGTGGATCAAGCAAGCGTGCGCGAGGGTGACCAAGTGTTCACAGAAGCCAACACAAATTGCGCCTACTGTCTACAAATGACTACGACACCGCGCAACGCCAAGTGGGTGGCTTACGATGCGCACCAGCGGAAGGTGTTGATTAATGATCAGTTGTCCGGCGCAATCAAGCTAAACTGGCAATTTCCAGCCTTGGTGCGCGGTGAGAAAACGACTCTCCATTTGCAGTATCGTGTAACCGGTGCGCTGCAACAAGCGCCCGACAAACAAGAACTGAACTGGACCGCCGTCTTTGGTGAGCGCCAAGCGCGTGTCGAAGCCGCGACAGTACATCTGCATTTGCCATCTGGTATCAAATTTGAAGACGTCACCATCAGCGGCGGCACGGTTGAACGGCAAAGTGACGGATCGGTTCTGATCAGCGCGCCGGGCGCGATCCCCTCTTTGCGCGCCTGGGCGATCAAAGTCACATTGCCCGCCAATGCAACGCTGGCCGACAAAGCGCAATGGCAGCAAGATTTGGAACGGGCCGCCGCAGCCGCGCGCCAAGACGAGATCAGGCGCGCCCAGTATAAGTTAGGCTTTGGTGGTGGCGCGATTATGCTGCTCCTGGTCGGTTTCTTGGGCATTTATGCCCTGTGGTATAGCCGTGGGCGCGACAAACCTGTGCCAGCCGTGGCCGATTATTTGAGCGAGCCGCCGTCGGATTTGCCGCCCGCGATTGTGGCCTATTTGATCGATGAGCGCCCCACCCCCAAGGGTGCGCTGGCCTCGCTCTTTCAGTTGGCGACCCTGGGCTTGGTTTGGGTGCGCCTTTATGGTGACATGAAG
>JAPLGZ010000173.1 GCA_026389895.1 Chloroflexota bacterium
GGGACAATGGCCCGCCATGTGTAGCCATAGCGAAAGATCGCCCACATCCCCAAATACGTCAACCACCAGACCAGAAAACTGATCTCAAAAATAAACATGTAATTGTCATTACTCGCCTCATTCCGCCAAGCGGCATCGATCCAGGTGAGCAGGCGATAGAGCACAAAGTAGATCTTTGCCTGCGTGGTGGGCACACCATAATGCAGAAAGGAGTTGATCTCTTGGGTCTTCACCATGCCGCCCATTAAATAGAGAATCCAGGCCAGGCCGGTGAACATACTATGCGAAAGGGCAAAGAAACCATCAAAACGGCTATAGGACATTAAAACGCCCATCACAATAGCGCCAAATGTCACCGGCAGCAAAAGCGACATACTGGGGACATGGCCAGCAGCATCCAGGGCAACCGCGAGAATCAGATAGAGCAAAGCCGCCAGAATGCCTGTGAGCACCATGCCATCTTGAAAATAGATATTGTCTATATAGCGATTGGGGTAGGTCGAATTCGTATAATTATGGGATTGAGCAGTTGTTGTCATAAATGTAATCTCTTCAAAAACCAAAGGCCAACGGGGAACATATCGTACAGCGGTGATTAAAATCTAGCAACCAAACCTTTTGTCAGAGGCAGGATTGCAATCAGGCCCATCGGGTTCCTACGACCGTCAGCCCACCATTTTTATGGTCGCAGCTTAATTTAATCACAGTAAGTCAATCGCAGCTAGAGCAGCCACCAGAGCGTTCCAGCCAACAAAAATAGGCCAATCAGTGACCCGACCAAGACGGCCATTAAGCGGCCGATATTGAGCGCTTCGCTTTGCAAAGTCAGCACTTGAGTTGGTGTTGTCGTAGCCACCAACCAGGAGCGCGAGAGTGTCTGCAACCCAGCCGGCGCAGTCAGTGTGGTCATCACCCAACTATTATGTGCTAAATTGCGCCACTCTTGGCCGGCATTCCGGTAGTTGGCTGACTGAATGCGCAAACGCAACGCATCTTCCGCTTTCGTGAGTTCCGGAGCATTCAGCGCCGCGCTCTGTTGCTCAAATTGCGTCGCTTCACGATCCAGGTTGCTGGCCATCGCCGCCCATTGCTCACCAGCTGGCCGCAGATCAAGCGATTGGCTCAGGTTAACACGTTGGCGCAACCAAACAGACTCTTGTTCGATGCGTGGTGCAATTTGTAGCAATAAGGCTCGAAATAGCGACCAATTGGCATCTGGCGGAATTTTCTGCGCCGTTGCTGCAACCGTAGTCGCAGCGGGCAACGTAATGAGCAGGCGCAAAGGCTCGGCATCACGCTCTGGTGTCGATGATTCTTCTAGTGCAAACGTTGAACTTTGACCAGAAGTTTCACTCATCTGCCACAAGTTAATCAACGTCTGCACCGCCTTACGCGCTTGTTCGCGCCGGTCGGGCAAGGGCAGAGCAGCCGCTTCAATACGGGTTTCTTTCAGCGCAATGGTTGTCGTTATGTGCCAATGCGCAAATAATGGCCGCGCTTCAGACGGCGGTAACAACGTTGGATCACTAATTTCATCACCAGCCAAAGCAACGGCGGCGGCTTGGTTGTTCTGCTCCAGAAATTCCAATGCCTGCTGCACCGTAATCGACCGCCGGGTCTCGGTCAACGATTCCAGGCCAGAAATACCTGGTGGCAAAGCGGCCAATTGATCGACAATGCGCAAGGCATCACCCCAAGCACGTTGTTGACGCGCCGCGTTTAATTGGGCAGTCAAGCCTTCTGTCTGCCATTGTATCAATTCGCGACGCTGATCATTGGTTGCTTGATCACCGTTCGTAGGCAGAATTTGTAGCGCTAATTCGGCCTCTTTTGCCATCAAGGCCACATAGTCAAAATCAACCTTACCCTCGGCGTCAATCGTACGAGTGCGATAGAGCATGGCCAAGCCCCTGTGTAACGCGGCCAAGTCTAGCGGCGCCCCCGTGCTACCGACATTCTCAAGACCGGCCGAATAAGCAGCCAATGCCTGGGCGTAAAAACGCTCACGAATAAGGCTATCCGCACTGGCGGCTGGGATATCTACATAGAATTGGCGCAGCAACTCGCCTAAGCGCATAAAAGCAGCTGGCGCGGCCCCGGGTGTAGCGGCCTGTTGTGCGGCTTGTAACTCTTGCCAGCGCGCGGGATGAATAAAACGGAAGACGATCGGCTGGTCGGGCACTTGGATATCATACAACCATTTAATGCCCAATTGTGTGCCATCGGCGGGTTGAGTATACCGCCAATCGGCTGGCATTGCCGGCAACCAGCTGTCGGGATTAATCGAGGGCGCGGGCAGGATACCAACCCGCAAACTGACGCCATTCTGAGGATCCAGCGGCCACTGATTGAGCCAGGCAAGGGGGTACTTGATGGTGGGCAACGGCGTGTTGTCCATGGTCAGCGTATAAGTCAAATTCAGATCAACCGTGCTGCCAGGTGCAATCTGCACCTGCGCAGTATACTGCGCTTGCCCAGCTGAGATTAGTGGCAAAGGTTGATCACCCATGAGCAGACTTAGATTATCAGGCCAAGCCGATTGGGCATCGGCCTGGATCGGCGTCACCTTTAACGGCACAATGATCAGGGAATTCCCCGAGTTTTTAAGCCGATAAAGCGCTTCGACATTTAGCGTCAACGTGCCATCCGCATAATTCAAATGAAAATCTGTCGTGTGCGTTTGTAAAGCGACGGTTGTTGATTCGACAGGCAGCAGCACAAGAACGCGAAATTCACTGACGCTAGTTTGTGCTGGCGCTGTTTGGGCAACAGGCGACGGGCGTAATAGCGACAAACTACTAGCCTGGGCTGGAGCATAAATGCCGATCCCCAGCAACACGCCACAAAGAGCAATGAGGTTTATCCTGTAGAAAGTTGCATTTCTAAAGTGCTTCTGGTATTGTGACATACGCTTAATTATACTCTCGGTTGTTGGAAAGTAGCATTTTTACGCGCTAAGGTTGTGCACAAGTGAGAACTCCCGCCCACCAGACAACCCTAGCTGGACTCTCTATCCACTTATCCATGTTCACTCAACCGACGTTGTTTATTTAACCGACATACAGATATAGCACCAACTATGCATAGGAATTGAGCGACAGAGCGTGGATAGCTTTTGCGGTAGATAGATGATCAAGAGAATTTATCTCCATTTTGCTTTACAGTCGAGAGTATGGGATCTTATGGCAAGAAAGGGTTTAATCAATCGCTATGGTTAGGTTGCTGATGCAATGGGATATCAAAAATGGTCGCGAACAAGATTTTTCTGAATTTGTCGTGCGCGAGTTCGCCCCTAGATTGATGCAGCTTGGGATTGAACCCAGCGAAGTTTTGTACACAATGTATGGCGAAGGCCCTCAAATGTTGACAATAGGCGCGGTGGAAAGCCGCGAAAAACTGGCGGGAATTTTGCGTAGCGCCGGTTGGAAAAAATTGCATAGCAAGCTTATGGGGTTTGTAAACAATTATAGCCAAAAAGCCGTTGTGGATAATGGCCGCAATTTTCAATTGTAACTCACAAAGTTAGCTCAGAATCGAATATCCCGAAGGTAGAGTTGCCGTGCAGGCAACTGCTGTCGGTTATTGTCAGAGGTACGACCCTCATTTTGGGGAGTCGCCATACCCAGTATTAACCGACGTCGATAGCCGATGAAGTTGGCCAGCCGTCCTAGCCATCACTCAGCTAAAAACTAGGCTTCCCAGTCGAGTTAAATTAACAGAATTAAGCAATATCGAGAAACTTAGAGGCAGAGATTCGTAAGAAATTACGAATTCTCTGCCTCCTTTATTTACTGCGTTCATCATCGGTTAACAAATAGAGAGCATTGCTTTCTGTCTCACCCACAAAATCAATTCTGCTAATAAATCCTGCAAAGATTGTCAGCAACTAGTAAGTAAACAATATTGAAATAGATAAACAGTGACGTTATAATAAAAAAGACAACCTTACAATCTTGTTAATCGACAGATATAGCTTATTATAAAAGAAGATGACCATACTCTATTATATGACTTGTTTTATTTTTACTAAAATACAATATTCCCTTATATAAATTTACGATAAACCAGCATAATTTCGGAACGTCTGCTCTTGCTTAAATTTAATTGCGAATATCTGAACAAATATCAAAAGAGAAGTTGATAAGTATGCGTCAATTTAACCCAAAAAGGTGCGCCTCCACCCATGTCTTACGGGACAAATCAAAGGGCATTTTACATCGCTATATGACTCAGCACTTCTTAGGCGATCAATTCTGTCGAGGCAAGCGTGTTCCGGATTCTCTGCCAGAATTAGGCGCTTGTGACGATGAACATCTCTGCCAGAAACGAATAAGCTCAGAACAGTCGGACGCCCAAATGGATAGAAAAATCTTTAATGAATCACCGGCTAACGCTTCCTCGCGGAATAAGCGCAAGCGTTCAGCGAATACACTGGGGCAAAGAGGCGCCACAGGCGAAACGGATAATTCAGCCGATTCTACTCTGGCCACCCGCCTCGTATGGGTGCGCCGTCCTGGCAAAGAACTGGCCAAAAGTCTCAATTTACTCAACCAGCTTTCCACAGAAGGCGTCGATGTTTGGGTGATTGAAGCCAGCAATTTGGTGAATCTAGCGATTGATGATGTGGCAGATTATGATCTGATTTTATTTGAATACTTTGATCATGGCACAAACGACATGAAAAGTGCAGTCAGTCACATTCGCCTAGGCAGTCGCGCACCGCTGATGATGCTCACGGATGATCAATCCGTGGCGTGGTCTTTGGATGCACTGAGCGCAGGTGCTGATGCCATTTTTACGGTCAGCACACCAGATGAAGTAATCCTTGCCCGCTGCAATGCGCTATTGCGCCGCTGGTTGGCAAGTGCGTAGGCAATAGGGGTAGGGCATTGGTGCAAACATTATTAGAATTGCCAATGCCTTACCCGAGCACTTCTTATGTTTTTTCGACGAGCGTTAGATAACGCAACATTCTTTAGCGCTATTTCCTGGGTTGTGACGCTCTAAAGATCTGACGTATGCTGCGCCAGCGATTCTTATCCCCCAATTGCGTAGTGAAATGGTGCTCGAAGATCTGTGCGGCGTACGAGGCAATACTTTTGGCTTTCCGTAGCGGCAGGCGCCTCAATACTACGTCTACTGGTCAAGTCAGTTCTAGCTGGGTCGAATAAAAGTCTTATCTAATTTGCACTGCATCTGTTACAAATCAGCTTCAACAATCAACTTAAGCACAGAACTGCACATCCGACCAAGGCCTATTCGCGGCAAGGATAGGGTAGCGCTGTAAACCATGAAGAAAAACAGGAATTCAACTTTCTGTAGCAGAATTGACGCGCTTTGTCGAGGGTCGGCGGCAGAGCAGCTTCGTTATATCAGATTGAACAGTCCAACACTCCGCTTCTAAAAGTATCGATTGGATAAGTTAGTAGTAGCACTATTTAATGGAGTCACCATGTTTTAGTGTTCAGAGTAATAAAATAGCTTCCTTTTCTGTCTTAAGTAGCACTTAAGTACTATTAAAGATCAGCCGTTTGTATGATTAACTAGTAATGAATTCCTGATACACTATTAACAAAATTTGATTATTGTCCTTCGCAGAAAGTTTCAGCCCTCAATGTCGAAAATTGGGGCAATTATCAACAATCGGAACGGTTGTGATATTTCTAAGTATATGAACAGGAAAGGATTAATGTATGGCGCTTTATATCCAGAATCTAAGCAACGAACAGATGCAACAATTGAAATTGCTCGTTCATCAACCCGAGGAAGATCTGCCCATCAATCGCTTGATGATCGTGTTGTTGTCAGCAGAAGGTAAGGGTGTACCAGAGATCAGCAGTGAAGTCAATCTCCATCCAATTAACGTCCGCAAGTGGATTCATCGCTTTTCTTCAAGCGGCGTAGATGGTTTGCGCAGCGGAAAATCACCCGGACGTCCGCCATTGTTTAGCGCTGAACAAAGACATGACATTATGAGGATTGCCAAGGCGAACCCACGCACATTAGGGCTTCATTTCTCGCGCTGGTCGTTGCAACGCTTGCGCCGTCACCTGATTGACAGAGGCATTGTCAACCACATCAGCGTAGAAACTATCCGTCAAATTATTCAACTGGGTGAAGAAAAAGGCAATACGCATTGACATTAAACAGAATGCGGACAAATCCGCTTGTTCTTATTCGTGATAGGGTGACAGGATGAGCCAGCGACTTTCATTTTGCTCGCTTGTCATCCTATCACGATGAACCCAGCTAACCCAATGCGTAGGCTAAATGCGGGTATGCTATTTTCCTCTAAGCTGTTTTTGTGCTATTTTATAATGTAGCATAATTAGAATGGTGTGAATTACAATAACAACCATTGCAGCAATGGATTTAAATTCCATTCATGTCTAAATAGCATACCGAAATAGCGCTTGAGCAACCTCATATCACGCCTATACAGCCTAGCTATGGTTCGCTTCAGCCTTTATTAACCAGCATTGGGGAGCCCCTGGATTATGAAATCAAGCCAACGTCAAGCCCTATACACTATAGCGCTTTGCGCACTCGTCGGAGTTGTCCTGGCCGTACTGCTCGTCGCCTGTGCAGCGACGAACCCACCGGCGCCAAGCGCTAGTGAAGCCACGCCACAAACAGTTGCCACAGCCACCAATCAACTGACGACCACAGTAGAAGCAACAACAGCGGTAACAAACACCGAAGCATCTACGTCAACAACGGTGACAAATACCGAAACACCTACGTCAACGACAGCCGTAACCACGACTCAAACGCCAACCGAAACCAAAGAAGCAACTGGTGCTACTTCAGCCACACTGGTATCAACAGAAAAATATAAAGATATCCCAGTTGGCTTTACCAAAGAAGGGTTTCCCTACCGTGGCAACCCAGATGCGCCCATCGTCATGGTTGAGTATAGTGATTATCAATGCCCCTTCTGCAGCCGATATTTTACGACGACTGAACCGGTGATTGATGAAAGTTATGTGCGCAGCGGCAAGGTGCGCGTTGTTTTTCGTGATTTCCCGATCGTGCAACTACATCCTAACGCCCCGGCCGCAGCAAATGCCGCCAACTGTGTTGCCGACCAAGGCGCCGCCAAATTTTGGGCAATGCATGATCAGCTATTTCAAACGCAAGGTGAATGGTCCAATCTCCCTGATCCTAATGCTTATTTTGCCCAACTGGTAGAGAAAGCTGGGGCCGATCAGGCAAGCTATGACCAATGCGTAAAGAGTGGTACAAAAACTGCCTTTGTTCAAAATGGCGTGGCCGAAGCAGAGAAAGTTGGTTTCTCCGGCACACCCAGTTTTCAGTTTGTGCGCACCGCCACCAACGAATCTTTCCCACTGGTCGGCGCCCAACCGGTTGAACAATTCGTCAGTTTGATCGATACTCTGGTGGCCGGCAAAAAGCCAGAGCAAGCCCAAGCTGAACCAGCCCCACAAGGCGACCAGCAAATCCCTGTCTGGGCCACGGCCGCGGGCTTAAAACCAGATCCCAAACGCCCTGGCTACACCATGGCCGGGGATGAATATCGCGGCAATCCTGATGCGAAGGTCGTTGTTGTCGAATTTTCCGATTTCCAGTGCCCATTCTGTCGCCGGCATGTTCAGGAAACACAGCCAACCTTGGATAAAACATTTGTCGATACCAATGAAATCTTCTGGGTGTTCAAAAATTTCCCTTTGAGTATTCACCCGCAGGCGCCAGCCGCCGCCATTGCGGCGGAGTGTGCCGCCAACCAAGGGAAATTCTGGGAGATGCATGAGCTTCTCTTCAAAGATGCAGCCCCGTGGTCCATTAGTGATCCCAATCCAATTTTCAGCGAATTAGCCAAACAACTGGGGCTCAACACCGACCAATTTACAAGCTGCCTGGGTGAAACTGGTGAGGGCAGCGCGCAACAAAGAGTGCAAAGTGATATGGAAGATGGCAAAGCTTTTGTCCAGGGCACACCGACCTTCGTTGTCCTCTTTAATGGCGAAGGGCGGATTATCCCTGGCGCTTTGCCCGTAGATCGCTTTACCACTGTTTTGCAACAAGTGGTTGACGGAAAACCAATTCAGTAAATATATCGTGAAGGGTATTCAATGCCGAGTGTCCTGTTCTTTACGAACAGGACACTCGGCATTGTTTCTTCGCAGGCTGCTCAGTGGTCATATTTATGAAAAACAACTTCATCCTGATGCTGTTTGTGTTCGCGTTGACAGCCTGTGGTCAAACAAATTCTCCGGCAATTGTTCTCCAACAAGATCAGTCAACAGCCACCTCTGTCCCGACACCCCAGCCAGCATCAACTCTCCCCGTTACTACGACCATTGCCAGCAACACAGACTGGATGAACACGGTGAGTGTCGATGGTGATTTCTACGTACGGGGCAACCCCAAAGCCACCATTCGTGTAATCGACTATTCAGATTTTATCTGTCCCACCTGTCGCGCCTTTACATTACGGGTCGAACCGCAACTGCTTACCAATTATGTCGCCAAAGGCCTGGTAAGTTTTGCCTTTTCGCCTGTCCTAGATTTTGGTACACCATCGCTCGTGGCCAGCGAAGCAGCCGAATGTGCCGGTCAACAAAATCCGGTGGCTTTCTGGAAAATGCACGATCTGCTCTATCAACACCAAGGGCAAATCTCGACCCCCAACCCAGATTTAATGGTCCAACTTGCGAAGGAGATCGGTCTGGATGATGCCGTTTTAAAAAATTGCCTGGCCGATCCAGCCGTTGCAGCCAAGGTTGAGCGCATGGGGAAAGCGCGTAACGATCTGGGTATCCGGGCACGCCCCAGTTTCTCGATCAACGGGAAAATTTTTCAGGGTAGCCTTTCATATCTAAATTTCTCTCAAATTCTGGATGGGCTTCTAAAAAAGTAACCATCTTGACTATCACATTTTATCTAATCGCAAAGAGCGCAGAGAAAACCCCTTTACTTTCTCTGCGCTCTTTGCGATCTCTGCGGTAAGATTTGTGTTGCATGATAATTCTCCTCACAAGTGAGCACGTAGAAGCCTCACCGCTACGCCCACTGCACGTAAGGCCAATCTCCGAATAATCTTGGGCGACATGAACAAAGCCGAGAAAATTCTTGTCATTCGTGACAGAAATTTTTCCCCTGTGCTATAATACCTCTTCTCAGTCAATAATCTTTCGGAACAAGAAATGAAGGATGAGCGTTTAAGAAGGATGCTGCTGAAAGTTGCTGCAAAAATTAGCAAATGGGATCTACGGTTCATCAAGAAAAATAAAATAATGTATAAACAGTTCTCATGGATCGGCAGCTTAGTTTTGGCAGTCGGCCTATTGTTTACAAGTCTACCCGCGGTAAAGGCGATGGTTGCACACAATTCGATCAACCAAGACTCGTCTACCGATGCGACGGCTAGCATAACTGCCACGACTGCCCTCGCCACTAGCCCAACCCAACCGGTCGATGTTGTCGTTTTATTGGATGATTCGGGCAGCATGGCTACTTGTTGGCCCTGGCCACCCAATGGTGGCACACCTTTCCAACCACCCTGCGGTGGCCTCAGTAAAAATCCACCCAGCGATCCTGGGGAATTGCGCTACAGCGCGGCCCGCTTGTTGGTGCAACTAGCCGACGACAGCGACCGCATTGCCGTCGTTCGTTTCGACAGCGGAGCGGAAGGCGTCGGCGCACTGGGCGCATTACAACCAGTCGGTCCCGTTGAAAATCGCCTTCAATTAGCACAATCTTTGCAAGCACCAGGCGATTATGCCAGTCGCGGCTACACGCGTTTTGATCTAGGATTGGATGCAGTAGCCAATTTGCTGCAAAATGTGCGGGAGCCTGGCCGCGATCAATATGTGGTGCTCCTTACCGATGGCGAACCGAACCAGCCCAAAGAAGCTGGTGAGCAGTCGGAACGAGTGCAAGCCCAGATCGCAACTTTGAAAGCGGCGGGGGTCTTTATCTTCCCGATCGTGCTCTGTAACCCTAGCGCTGGTTGCGCGGGTGATTTTTTGCGCAAACAATTTGCCCAATATGGCGTACGCGAAGCGGGCACACCCCAAGATCTCTTGCGCGTTTTCAGCAATATCTTTGCCGAAATCAAACCGGATCGCTCGGTGATCAGTGGTGGCGCAAATGGTGCGCTCCAATTGACAACACGCGCCGCACACGGTGTCCGCCGGATGACCTTTATCACCCCACGCGGTGGCTTGCTCAACGTGACCCGCGACAAAGATCCAGCCTTGACACAAAATGTCTTAAACGACCCCAACATTGATGTCAATCAGGTGACGGGTGATGATACCCCGCCTGCGGGCAGTTGGAACGCCGCCACCAGCGACCGCAGCGGTTTTGTTGTGATCCAGACCGACAGTTATCCTGAGCTACTCAGTCCGCCGCCTAGCATTGCCAACAGCCCAGCTTCGGTGCATTATTATCCAGCAGGCAAGCCACTCTTGTTAATTGCCCGGAGCAACGGCCCCGGCGCCGCCGAAAAGTTGCTCTATAATGGCAAGACACCCTTAAAAGCCTTTGGCCAGGATAACACAAAGATGCTCCTGCTCAAGGACGAAAAACCAACTGAAATCAAGTTGCAATTGGGCAACGATACGACGCCTTTGCAATTGTTGCGCAGTTTTCAACTGGAGGCGCGCACGGATCTGCCTCAAGTCGCCGTCTTCTCCCCACAGCCGCTCAATTCAGGCCTGACGGATAATGGTCATGCCCATTTGCAAGTTGGCTTTAGTGGCAATGCGGGTGTGCAGAATTTGGCGGCAACCGCCTATGTCACCGATGAATCGAACGATGATCGGGGACATGGCACATTGGTCTATCAGGCGGCGCTCATCTGCGATGATCGCCTCTGCACCGATGACAATTTTGTACCGGGCGATGGCCGTTCCTATAAAGTGATCTATGTGGTGGAAGGCCAAAAAGACGGCGTCCACTTTGGCGATTGGGGACAGGCGGAGTTGTCACTCAAGCCCGCGATTGCGCTCAGTGGCTTGCCGACCGAGCTAGACCTGACTCAAATGCCAATGGATGGGTGGCCGGTTGCGATCACGGTGGGCACTACAGAGAAAATTGGGGCGCTCAACGCTGCGCTCACCTTAAAACGCGTCGAGACGGGGGAAGTTGTCCCAGATGTTGCCTTGGACTTTCCAGCAAAAATACCCGATAGTGGCACGTTGACCACGACCCTACGCGTTGACAATTTGGACACGGTGCGCCCCGGTGAGTATGTCGGTGAGATTACCTTGACAGCCACCAAACCAAATGGGAAGGTCATGGATGTCCAGTTGCGGCCTGGGACAAAGTTCCCAGTCACCTTTAAAGTAGCACGGCCCGTAGCACGCATTAATGGGCAAATGGCCGACTTTGGGGATATTCTCTTTGACACATCCCCCAACTTTCGTTTGAACCAGGATGTGCGCTTGCCCATTGCCTTTGAAGGCAAGCCATTTAAGCTGACAACCTCGGTGCAAGATACCAAATGTAAGGATTTGAACATCGTCCCGGGTGAATTGCAGCAAGTCGATAACAATACCGTGCTCCCCTTGCATTTGAGTAGTCGTGGCCCTGTCGCGCCGACCACTTGCACTGGTTCGCTCATCCTGGCCGGCCCCAATAGCGATTATGATGTATTCCCCCAAAAGATCGACTGGCAAATGCGGGTAAATAATGTTGAATGGTCGCTGGTTAGCAGCTCACTCAATCTGGGTGATTTGCAAGATCCCGGCCAGGAGATCAAAGCCCAATTGGCGGTGCGCTTCAATGGCAAGACACCATTTGTGCTACAATTGGCCGATTTGCAGGCGACTGGGCGCGGTCCGAATGGCGATGTCGCGCTTTCGACCAACGAATTGTCGATGTCACCTGTTGAAATCAATGGCAAGCCGACCGAAGCCGGCCTCTATGAAGTGCCGGTGACCCTCGTTGTACGCCAGATGATCCCACGCGATCAGGTGCGCGGCACTTTTTACACGGGCAAACTGGCGCTCAACCTGGTTGGGCTGCAGGGGGAAGCCAAGGGTGTTGATTTTAATTTCCGCAGCCCCAGCATTGCGCAACGCTATGTCTTGCCTTATGTAGCGCCGATCTACAGCATGCCGTTGGCGCTCTGCACCGGCCCGTTGACCGTCCTTTTAGTATTGGTCGCGATTGCGCGCTGGCGTGGGCGCAGCATTGATGAAAATGAATTCGAAGAAGCGGCCGCCGCAGCCGTCAATCAGACGACGGTTGCGCCACTCCGTGAACAAAC
>JAPLGZ010000346.1 GCA_026389895.1 Chloroflexota bacterium
GGTCATGTCGGCATTGGTCAGCGTGGCAACGGCATTCATGCCAGGGCGTACACCATCAAGCGCCGGGTCGGTCAAGCGAATCGTGACTGGATAGTTGACCACGTCTTTGTCGGATTGATTAATCGGGGCGATGTTTTCGATGACGCCAGCAAACTTGTGACCGCGTAGGGCGTCAATCGCAATTTGTGCCTGTTGACCAACGGTGATCTTGGTAATATCCACTTCAGCGACCTTAATCGTCAATTTGAGTTGGCGCGTATCGGCCAGCGATGCCACCACTTTACCGACCGAGCCCCGTTCGCCAGCGGTGAGTGGCAGTTCGAGCACTGTGCCATCACTGGGCGCCAAGACCTGCGCATATTTCAACTTAGCCTTGGCCTCATCCAGATCAAGTTGCGCCTTTTGCACCTTCGCCTCGGCTGATTCGAGTTGGGCTGGTGACGGTCCGATTTTTAACTTATCCAACTTCTGCTGAGCATCGATCACTTTGGCCTGGGCATCGGCGATATCCGCCGCAGAAGGCTTTTGCCGGAGCAATTGGAGGTCACTTTGGGCTTTCTCAATATTGCTCAGCGCATCTTGCAGATTGGATTGGGCGGTCGGTTGGTTGATGCGGTTTGCTTTGGCCTGCACACGCTCAAATTCAACGGTCGCTTTGTAGAGAGCGGCGGACTCGGGCAGCATACCTTTGTCGTTGCGCCACTTGATCTTGTCATATTCACGTTGCGCATTCTGCCGGTCAATATCGGCTTTTTCCAGTTCGGCCTTCACTTCGTCCACCTCAGCACCACTGGGCGGCGCCTGCAACTCTTGGTATTTAGCTTGCGTCGAGGCAAGTTTGCTTTGGGCGGCGGCCAATTCTGCCTTGCTCGGGCCAGCCTGCGCCTTCGCCAGATTGGCTTGCGCCGCCTGGAGATTGGCTTCGGCGACGGCCAGTTCACCGGGGCTGCTCTCTTCTTTGAGCTTGGCCAGGTCGGCCTGGTTTGCTTGCAGATCTAGTTCGGCGCGCGCTACGGCCCGGTTCAGGTCGGTGGTGTCCAGCGTTAGCAGTAAGTCACCGGCCTTTACCGCATCGCCCACATTGACCGCAATTCGACTGACAAGCCCATCAACAGCCAGCACAACCTGCTGCTTGTTGATCAGTTCAATCGTGCCCGCGGCAGTCAACGCATCAACAATGGAGTTGGGTGGCCGAATTTCAACCACCGTCACAGGCGTGCCTTGGGTCGTGGGCTGGAGATCTGCCGTCGTTGTAATTGGTTCTACTTGGACGCTACCCGGTGTTGGCGTGTGGGCCAGGCTGCTTTCGCCACCGCTCCACAACAGACCGATATCAATGCCACTTAAAATTGTGATAATGATCACGATAATTCTAATGCGACTCATTGTTGCACCTCCTGATTGACAAACTGTTATTTCAAAAGCACTCTGCTCATCAGGATAACAGAATGCACGAGGTCTATCGAGGGCTATTTTCTATCAACTTCGCGCTATTTTCTATCATTTTGCTACCCCGCTATCGCATCGTGTCTACTCGTAACGCAATGCCTCAATCGGGTCGAGGCGCGTGGCACGGATGGCTGGGTAAAGGCCGAAAACAAAACCGCAGAGTAAGCCAACCCCCAGCGCAAGCCCGAGGGCGCCACCTTCGATCAGGATTTTGAACGGGAAGTCGGGAATATGATTGAGGACATAACTGATCGTATAGCTCAGCCCCGTGCCAATCAAGCTGCCGATGGCACACAATACCAGGGCTTCGATCAAAAATTGCAGTAAAATGTCACTGTCTTGCGCCCCTAGCGCTTTGCGCAGGCCGATCTCACTGGTGCGTTCCGTCACCGACACGAGCATGATGTTCATGATGCCGATGCCACCGACCAGTAAGCTGACCGTACCAATACTGCCAAGCAGGGCGGTCATCATCGTGGAGATATTGTTGGCGATTTCCAACAATTTGGCCTGATTGAGAATATGAAAATCATTCTTGGTCGCGGCTTCCAAATTATGGCGGATGCGGAGGGTTTGCTCGATGCGGTATTCGGCCGTTTGCAGCAATTCTTTGTTGGCCACCTGCACCGTAATTTCCGAGATGGTATATTCGCCGCGATAACGATCAGTCTTGATCAGGTGACTTTGCACGACATCAATTGGCACATAGACTGGGCGAAAATAAGATTCACTATCATCGCCGCTGCTGGGTTTAAGCACACCGACCACCTGAAATGGTTCATTCTTGATGCGAACGGTCTGCCCAACCGGGTTACTCGTCTTAAACAGACTGAGGGCGGCAATCGAAGATAATACGACGACACGCGCTTGATCAGCCTCTTCGGCAGCATTGAAGAACCGGCCTTGGGAGACTTTGATATTGCGCACCGTGGCATAGGCCGCCGTGGCGCCGGTCACTTGGCTCTCAATGCCCACGCTGCCGTAGACCACACGCACAAACGAAGAGTTAGTGGGTGCGACAGCGGCGATTTCCGGGTGCAAGGTCTTATCGGCCAACGCTTTGGCATCGCCGGAGGTCAGCGTGCTGTTATCCGTCACATTGTCAGTTTTGGGGTTGATGGTCAAGGTATTGATGCCTTGGCCTTCAATCTCGTTGCTAACGCCCTGCGCCGCGCCCCGCCCAATGCCAATCGTCGTCAACACAGAAGCAACACCGATGATCAGACCCAGCATCGTCAAAATCGAACGCAGCTTGTTGGACATAATACTTTCAAATGCGACACCGGAGTAGCGTAGGAATTTCATGATTGCACCTTTTTGGGTAAAACGGGATAAGTGATAAGTGATGCGTGAAACGTGAAACGTGATAAGTGAGATCAAATGACCTTTTTCACTCTTCACTCATCACGCATCACGGTCCATCTTTCACCGCTGAATTTCATCTTTAACAATCTCACCGTCGCTTAGAATGATGATGCGCTCGGCTTGTTTGGCGACGTTCATGTCGTGGGTGACGATGACCAGGGTTAAGCCTTGGTCGTGTAATTTCTGAAAAATCTGCATCACATCGCGGCCCGTCTTGGAATCTAACGCACCTGTTGGCTCATCGGCCAAGAGCAGGCTGGGTTGGTTGACCAGTGCTCGGGCAATCGCCACGCGCTGTTGTTGGCCACCAGAAAGTTCTTCGGGACGATGATGGGTCCGTTCGCCCAGGCCAACTTGTTGTAGCGCCTGGCGAGCGGTGGCCGCCGCCTGGCGGGCGGGCACACCCGCATAGAACAGTGGCAATTCCACCTGGCGTTGCGCACTGGTGCGGGCGAGCAGGTGAAAGCGCTGAAAAATGAACCCGATTTCGCGGTTGCGCATCTCGGCCAACTGGGCTTTGCTCATCTGGCTGACTTCCGTACCCCGCAAACGGTAGCTGCCGTCCGATGGGCGATCCAGCAGGCCGATCATGTTCATGAGCGTGCTTTTGCCCGAGCCGCTGGCGCCGACGATGGCGACATACTCACCTTCGCGAATCATCAACGAAACACCCCGTAACGCGTGCACTTCGGTCTCACCCATTTGATAATGTTTCGTCAAATTTTCGATATCGATGACGGGTTCGCCGCGGTGTTTGATGGAGGGTTTTACGCTGTTCATTGTTTGGATCTCCAGGATTTAAAGGGATAAGTGATAAGTGATAAGTGAAGCGTGATAAGTGATACGTGATAAGTGATACGTGATAAGTGAAGCGTGATAAGACAACAGTGAGATCAAATGACCTTTTTCACTCATCACTCATCACTAATAACATCTTTTATTCTCAAATCTACTTACAAACCGTACTCACATCACAAGTCTTTAGCCAGGACAACAGATTGTTATGCAGTTCACCTGGTTCGCCAGCGCCGATCACCTTTTGCTCGACACGGCCGTCCGCATTGATAAAAT
>JAPLGZ010000167.1 GCA_026389895.1 Chloroflexota bacterium
GTGGGATATTGCTGGTAAGGCTGCCAACCTGCCGGTCTATCGGTTATTGGGTGGCAAATGTCGCGATAAAATTCGTGTCTATCAATCACCACACGGCCGAACAGCTCAGGAATTGGCTGAAAATGCGATCGCACTAGTCGAAAAGTATGGTTACACCGCAATCAAAATGGGCCCAATGGGACCCGGTTGGCAGACGATGCCTTGGAATAAGGCGCTACGCGAGGCCGAAGCCCGTGTGGCTGCTGTGCGCGACGCCGTAGGGCCCGATATTGACATTGGCTTAGACCCGCACGCCGCGATCTTTGAACCGGCGCGCGCTATGGAATTATGCCGCGTTGTCGCTCAATACAACCCATTTTTTGTCGAAGAACCGTTGCGGCCAGAGAATTACGAAGCGATGGCGAAGTTGAGCCAACATGTCACTGTGCCACTGGCGACCGGTGAAATGCTCTATACGCGGCACGAATTTAGAGAATTGCTCAGCTTGCAAGCCGTAGACATCATCCAGCCCGATATTTGTCTCACTGGTGGCCTGTGGGAGATGAAGAAAATTGCGGCGATGGCCGACGCCCACTATGTCAACGTGGCGCCGCATAACCCGTGTGGTCCCTTAGCGACTGCGGTTCATGTCCACTTTGCCGCCAGCACGCATAATTTCCTGATCTTGGAATATCACGCCGATGATGAATCGCCCCGCTGTGATATTGTCGATGAACCGATTAAGTTGGTCAACGGTTATCTAGAATTGCCAGAAAAACCTGGGTTGGGCGTTGATCTCAACGAAGAAGCGCTCGGCAAATTCCCTTTCCGCAGTTGGCATCGTCCCTTCGCGTGGCGTACGGATAATTCGTTGGGCTATCAATAGGGGCGAAGCAAGCGGAGAATGGCAGAAAAAGCGACAGGGCGGCTTGAGGCGTTTAGTGATGGGGTCTTTGCCATTGCAATTACCTTGCTGGTGTTGGATATCAAAGTGCCCCGCGATTTACCCGAAGGGGTCGGGTTGGGCCAGGCCTTGTTACAGCAGTGGCCGGCCTATCTCGCCTTCTTTATTAGTTTTACCTTTATCGGCATTATGTGGATCAATCATCACCGGATCTTCAGTTTGCTGAGCCAAACCGATCATACGCTCTTGGTCCTCAATGGTCTACTCCTCCTGGGCGTGACCGTTTTGCCATTTCCTACGGCTTTACTCTCCGAATACATTGGCCACGCCGAGCAGCGCATCGCTGGACTCGTCTTTAATGGCGTCTTTTTGGTAATTGCGATATTTTTTAACATATTATGGCGCTACATCGTGGGTCAACCAGGCTTGCTGGCCAAAGATGCTGACCCACAGGCGATTGCGGCCATTACGCGCTCGTTTGCCTACGGCCCGGTCTTCTATCTGATCACGTTTGGCCTAGCCTTCTTTAGCGTAATCGCCAGTCTGGTCATGAGTGTAGCGCTGGCGATTTTCTATGCCTTGCCGGGGCGCAATTAATAATCGGCAACCGAGCGCGCAATCTCCACCGCCGCCTGCGGACCTTCTAGCGCCAACAAAAGTGGTAAACTGCCTTCGATACTGTGGACCACTTGCCAGATGCCACGTTGCGCGCTCGCCTGCCATAAATTGACCAAGAATTGGGTCAAAATGTCACGTGTGGCAGGATCGTTATAGAGGGGTGAAGTGGGCGCCAGTGGCTGGGCGAGCAACGTGGTCACTTCGGCCACACGCACGGCGTGTTTGTGGCCGTTTAACTTCCCCATCGCCGCATGAAGTTGAGGCAGCAAGCCCAAGGCTGGTTTGTACCGGCTAGCGTTTAACAACGGTTGTAACAATCCCTGCACATAAAAATTGATCAACGCCTCTCCGTCCAGCAGGCGCGGCGCCCACGTTGCCAAATCTGTGAAGAGCGTCTGGATTTCCTTGTTCGCCTGATTGAGTTGCAGCAAGGCTTGCAAACGGAGACTTTGGTTGCGCAGTGCGTCATCGTCCAGGCGCTTGCTGCCCATCGTGCGCAAACGTTGGAGTAGACTCGTTGAAGTTGTGCGCCATTGATTCAAAAGTTGCAGGGCGCGTTCGGGTTCGCCTTGTTTAAGATAAATTTCTGCTAAACCCCAGGTGATGGCCCGCTCTGGATTGCGACCTGCTTGCGTGCGAGCCCAGGCTAAGGCTTTGTTAACTTGGGTGGCGGCTAAGACAGGTTCTCCGGCGGCCAGCAGACCGCGTACCAACGCCAATGTCCCTTCGCTGCGGGTTGGGTCGTTGGGCGCAATCTTATCAACGACATTCACGGCATATTCGACAGCGCCTAATTGGATCAAACTTGCCGCCGCGCCTGCGGCCGTCCAGCCATCGCTGCGCGTGCCAAGCCAAGCCAGTTGTTCGGCCAACCCAATCCGTTGTTCGCGCGCAATCTGCTGGATCGGCATCACGGCAACGGCTTCTTGGAGCGTGTAGACTTGAAAGTCAATGTCAGGTTTGGCTTTGGGCCGTTTTACCTGGCGCAAAAGCAAACCTTCACTTTGGCGGTTGATCCCGCTGTCGCGCTGAGCGGTCAGCAAATTGGCAATGATCGTCAACTGGGCCAACAGATCATCGACCATACCCGCTTGGGCGAGCACCGTCACGGCCAACCGGCGACTTTGCAGATTCGTCAATGTGGCGTCGCGCAACGTTTCCACACAGGCCGCCAGCAAATTGATAGTGGTCGATGCTACTGCCGCCTCGTCCAATTGCTCCTTCGCACGTCTGGTTAGCAACGAAGCCACCTGATGCAAAAACTGGACACCCGCATCATCAAAGCGGCGCACCGCTCCTTGGATCAGATGCTCGGTCTGCGCCTGAAGGCCAATATAGGCGACACTTTCGGCGAGGAGGGCGCGCCATTCTGGCTGATCCATAATCCGGCGCCAGGAGATCATCGACTGATCCAGCCGATCTAGACAAGCGCCGGCCAATGCTAGATCACCAATCAAGGCTGCACTGGCTGCGCCTAATAACAAACCTTCGATCTGATTCGTATCATCGGTCAGAAGATCCCGGCCGGCGGGCGAAAGCGCTGACTCGAGCAGACGGCTCTGATGCGCGGCCAATTCATTGCGCACCAAGACGGTTAACGCGGGACTTTGCTCGGCCTGTTGCGCAAGTTGATGCAATACCTGAAGCGCCGCCAGCGGTTGGCGCAGGGCGGCTAATCGAGCAACACTTAACGCCTCATCACCCGCACCAGCCTTGGCCAACGCCGCCCAACAACATTGAATTAACCAGGATGTTGGCTCCCACACACTGCGTTCTTCAATGAAGAGTATTTTCTCATCCGATGGCGGCGTGGTTGTTGCGGTAGCCAGCGCTTGTAATGCGCTTTGCACCAGATCTGTGGTTCGCGGCGTAGATGTCGGCGTAAATCCAGGGGATCGAAAAACAGTCAAAAGTACTCCTTACTTGACACACTCATAGGATCTGGACATTCGCCTTAGCCCGTCCACAACCAAAATAATCCAGTCACGATGGCCAATAGTAGCCCCATGGCCAGCAGAAATAAGCCAACCCTATGCAGCCGGCAGGCTTGGACAACCGCACGGCCGTGCGCCGCGTGCGCGATAGTCCCTTGCTGCAAAACTTGTGGACGTTGATGAGGCACCTGCTTGATATGGGCCAGCCACCAGGCTCGTTGGCAAAAGGACCATGTGCCAATATCACTCGCGCGCACCAACGTTCGGTCTTTTGCCATTCCCTTGCTCCGCCCAGCTACTCATCCGACAAATCTTCGATACTCACGGGTAATGCAGTGGTAGAAAACTGGGTTCCCAGATTCGTATCCAGCCGCGCTTCAAACGAATGTAGCGCCTGGCGCATCTGATCCTGGCGAATGCCCAATGTCAGATCGCCGCGCGTGCGCTCCAACACGTTACGCAACACGTCGGTGCTACGCCGCAGACCATCCGTGATCGCATCGGGAAAATCAACCGTGATCAACAAGCTATACACTTCGTCCATAAATTCGAGATAGGGTTCTGCTTCGAGCACTTGCCCACGCCGCATCAGATCCAACACAAAACGTCGCATTTCGCTGGCGGCTTCGCTTAGCCCCTTCAAATAAGTGGCGCCAGTGACATAAAGTTCGCTAGGGGTCGGCCAGGCACGATTGCGCACCGCGGCATAGACAACATGCGCTTCAACCAACTCCTTTAGCGCGTCCTGCGTATAGCCAGCCTGATATAAGGTTGGATAATTGGCCAGTGGCTTCACCATTGCTTCGGCATCTGCCCGCGCTTGGCCGAGTGCCGCTTCGGCCTCAGACCATTCATGGCGATGGATCGCGCGAATGCTGTTGGCACACGAGCGAATTAATGCACGGCTCTGTTGGAGGGTTTTGTCGCGTAGCTCATTGACCTGGGTGAATTCCTGACGGATCGCTTCGACAATTTCGGGTAGATTTTCTTGTGACACGGCTAATCTCTTTTGGATGGATCAAAATAATATTTGCACAGGGTACGTGGACGCTTATCGAGTTTGTTACTTTAGCCTTTAGAAGAGCCTTTGTCAACGCAATAATAACGAATACCAAACTATTTTTGTTGTCGTTGCTCTGTACCCGCTATGTCGCTTTTTATGTTGCATGACGAGCGTAAATAACTTGCCATTAAAATCCATTATACTGCCTTGCTCGATACCAACAAAAAAGCGTCTCAGGTGACTGAGACGCTCTGATCTAGAACTACAGGCTAGGGAGGTAGATGGTGCAGGCTGTTGCTTAGAACGGAATATCTTCGTCGCGCAATTCCGGGCTTTCAGCGTGATGATTATTATTAGAGGAAGCATGGCCACCAGCACTGGATTCGCTGGCGCCGGTCACATCACCGCGTCCGCTGAGAAATTTCACCGTTTGGGCGGTGACTTCTAAAGAAGCCCGTTGGTTGCCATCGCGATCGGTCCACGTGCGCGCATCTTCAAGTTCACCGACAACCAATACTTTGCTACCTTTATTTAAATATTGGCTGACGATTTCGGCCGTCTTGCGCCAGGTTGTCACGCGAAACCAGGTTGTCTTGTCTTGGCGTTGACCATCCTGACCCGTCCATGTCTTATTTACTGCCAGGCTAAAGCTGGCCACTGGTACACCACTAGGTGTGTAACGCATCTCTGGATCACTGCCTAGATTACCAATCAACGTGATTTGTTGGTACATACAATTCTCCTCTCACTTTTGAGCCTTAAGCCTGAGCCCTTAGCAGCGAACCTGCTACTTTACATTGTGTACTTCATATTGTGTACTTCATATTGTGTATTTCTAGATTGTGCATTGCCATTATCGAATAAACCTGAAAAATTGCCACATTCCAGGATGAATTCTGTTTCAAACTTCTCTTCTCAGTAACAAAATATTTTGTCAATCTCGCCAGGTGGCCCGCCTCAACCATGCTCAACTGGGCGGAAACAGGAGCGCAAATAAAGAAAATTCTCAGTACGATTCAGTGCATTGTACTGCCAATTTGGTTTACTGTCAACAAATGAGTCGACAGAACATGTGTTCTTGCCGGGGCTGGGCGGGGCCCAAATTGGGGCGGAATGAAAGTTGATCACACCTGGTAAGAAGTCGCCACGAAGCTCAATACCTTAAGGGATGTGGCGACTTCTGATTGCCAGATGTAGAACTCATCCCGGTGGAAATTATCCGATGGCGTAGCGCCACTCATTAAATCGCAACTTTTTCGACGGCCGCCATCACATCTTTAAGCACCGGTTTGTTGGCAAAATAAAGCACTTCGGAGGGCGTATCTTTTAATTTTTCGGCACTTAAATTGACGCCCTCGTAGACCAACAAGATCAGATCGCGCCGATTGGCCGCGCGCACTTTAGCCACTTTGCGCGCCAGATAATCGGGATGCCAGTAACCCACCAACTCCACCAGCGCCCGCCGCCCATCAGTTTGATTCGTCAACGCAAAGTCGGGGATCATGACCGTGTCGCCCAGCAAAATGACTTCGTCTTCGCGTGTTAGTCTCCATTGGCCGGCGTCTTTACCTGGTTTATGCTTGCCAAACTTGGCTTCAAAATCGGCGGCGAAATCGGCCTCCAACCGGCTGTCGAATTCACCACTGCGTTTGAAATGGGTCACAAGCTTGGTTGTGTGGTTCAGGTGTAGCGGACGGTTTGCTCGGCCTGCGGTGGGCGCACCGTGGCGTGCATCTGCCAGCGATCACATAAAAAGAGCGCTGGTAAAAAAGCGGCCAGTTGGCGACCATAACGCGTCGTCGCTTTCACAAAGGGCGAAATCGGCCCGTCTAATACAACCCGATAACCGCCGTCTGGCAGCGGGGTGGCCCAAAACATCAACTTAAAGAATTTGATGTATTTCCAGAAGTCTTTGAAGCCCGAATAGATCTGCACTTCCATCTGATCGGCCCAATAAAGCGCCGCCCGCGCCAGCTCCAAATTATAACGCGCAATCAGCGTTTCGGGCGTCCATAAAGGGCCAGCATCGGTTAATTGATAGGCCGCGGGCCGGTCGGCATAGAGCATGCCCTCGGCGGCTTGATTGGAGAGCCCATAGGCCGCCGCTGCCTCTTTCAAGACAACCTCGCGGGTCTGTGGCTGCAACAAAGTGGCGTTGGTAAAGACGGGGCCATGGGCAAAGAGCCTAGCCCGCAGTTCCGCCGGCGCAACCGGCGTGGGCAACGTGGCAAAGGTGGCAGCGTCGCTCAAGACTTTGGCCAAGCCACGGATCACATTGTAATCCGTGCGATTGCCTTCGTAACGTTCCAGCGCCCGTTGCCAACTTTCTTGCGTCTGCCCGACCTGCTGTTGCAAGAGTGTAATTAATGCCGCCGCGGTCGTGCGCCAATGAACACTGTTCCCATCTAAGGTATCGATCTGCAACTCACCGCCACGGATATCCAGGTGTGGGCGCACCAGATCACCGGTCAACATAGAGCTTGCTCCTGGAATGGTCCCCTTGATCCGCTTTGGGGCGCCGCCGTTGCGCCCGGCCTTCGTCTACGGTCTTGCGCACAATAATTTCGTAGAGCACCGCTTGCTGATTGCCCACCTTGCGCAGCACGCGCCCCAATCGTTGGATGTACTCACGCGCGCCGGCGCTGCCACCCAGCACAATGGCGACTTTAGCTTCGGGTACATCGATGCCTTCATTGAGCACTTTAGAGGTGACAATCGCTTGATAACGCCCACGCTGAAATGACTCGAGGATCTCTTTACGTTCGGCGGCTTTCGTCTCATGCGTGAGTGCGGGAATCAGGTAGCGGTTGGAGATGCGATAGACGATTTCGTTGCTCTCCGTAAAAATTAAGACGCGTTCGTGGACATGTTCATGCAACAATTGATCCAGGGTGGCAAATTTGCCCTCCGCACCCGCCAGCAACCGTTGCACCCGTTGACGCGCCAGCAGGGCGCAACGGGCTTCTTCGTCAAAGGCACTCAGCCGCATCAATTCACGCCACCACCCAGCGCCGTGCGTGCGCGGGAGTTGGCGACTGCGGAAAAAAGTAGCATAGATCGCATAATCGACATCGTATTGTTGGCGTTCACTGGCGGTTAAGTTGACCCGAATCCGTTCGGTGCGATAGTCAGCCAACTGTTCACCGACCAGTTCATCAAGCCGTTTTTCATAAACAATCGGGCCGATCAGGTGATCCAGCGACCAGCGACCAGCGGTCTGTTCATGCGGCTCTGGATAGGTGGCTGTTAAGCCCAGGCGGCAAGGGGCCGGCGACATCAAGGCCGTCTCGCCCCAGCTCGGCGCGGGCAGGTGATGCACTTCATCGTAAATCATTAGCTTAAATTGATTGCCATAGTCCGCAATCAGATCGCCCGCCGAATGATAGGTGGTGACGGTAATCGGCTGCACGATCTTTTCACTGCCATAATAGACGCCAATCTCAATGCCAAAGGCATTGGTCAGCCGCGCATACCACTGGTGCAGCAGATCAATCGTCGGCGCAATAATTACGGTGGACCGTTTTACCCGTTGAATGGCATGAATCGCGACAAATGTCTTGCCGGCGCCGGTGGGCAGCACGATACTGCCTAATTGATTGGCGTTTTCCCAGGCATCAAGGGCTGCCAACTGATAATCGTGCGGCTGGCGTTGATCTTGTAATTTTAGTTGAAGCGTTTGCCAGCGCGGCACCGAATCTCGAATGGCCTGGGCATGCAGCCAATCTGTAAGCGCTGGATAGTGATAGGCTTCGCAGCGCCAGCGGGCCTTGATCCACTGAAAGGCGGGGTGAACAGCTTGATCCTGCGGCACACCCTTGAGCACGAGCGTGCCGCCTTGAAAAGCGAGCGATGTTGTCACAGGTATAATTCCAGAACGACACAAGCATTACTGGAAGTCATGATAACCGATCAAAACTGATTTGCGAAATGCACTCGACTTCCGGGAGGTGGCCAGGAAGTGGTTGGTCATGCCTAAATTGCGTGGCCACCTCCCGGAAGTCCCCTTGCTCTGGCTGTCTGACAGTTATTTCAACGCCGCAACTTTGGCCAGATATTGGCTGGCGCCGGTCTTGATCCAAGCATCGTAACTGGTCATAAAGAAACGTGCGCCCGCTTGAATATGCGTTTCAATGACCGCATCCATTCCGATGGTGCCAGCGACCCGCCCCGCTGCTGTAATCTGTTGTATGGCGCCGCGGACGGCGGCCTGCACTTCTGGATGATACGGTTGGCCGAGAAAACCCATCGACTGCGCCAGATCGCTGGGGGCCACGAAAAAGAGATCGATGTGATCGACGCTGATAATCTCCGCCAGATTGTGGATGGCCTCGACCTCCTCGATCAAGATCACGAGCAAAACATTATCATTGGCATTTTGGATATAATTCGGATCGCTATAACCTCGCCGTCCGCCGCTGAACATGCCTCGCTGGCCGATGGGCGCGAAACGCGTGGCTTTCACAAGTTGTTCGGCCTGCGCTTTGGTGTTGACGTGGGGCACGACAATCCCATTGGCGCCGCGATCCAACGCCCGCGTAATCACGCCCGGTTCGTGGCTGTGGACGCGCATGACCGATGTCATATCCCAAAGATCGCAGGCGCGCGACATGTCACCAATCTGGTCCCAGGTGACAGATCCATGTTCGCCTTCAATCCAGAAACCATCGAAACCGAGTTGCCCACAAAAGTCGATGCTGTCGCTTGAAATGCTGTGGCCACTGAGCACATTGGCGATTTCGCCGGCTTCTAATTTTTGTTTAACGCGATTGCCGCGCATAGCTCTTTTCTCCTTGTTTTTCTTCGCGGCCTTTGCGCCTTTGCGTGAGACTTGCTCTAGCTTATAGCCCCCAAATCTCGGCCGCCGTGCCACCGAGAATGCGATCTTTGTCCGTTGTCGTCAAAAATGGCAAACCTTCGCGGATCAGGCGCAGTTCTTCAGCCAGCGTTGGCCACTTGTGCTTTGTGCGATGATGGCCTGGATAACCCGTGCCCCAAACCGTGCGCTGCGTCCCAAACGCATTGACCAGTTGTTGGATAAATGGCTGCACATCTGTGTACGGGAAACTTTGCTGCGAACGACCGGCTACGTCCGAAAGTTTGAAATACACATTTGGGTAATGCGCCAAATCAAGAATGGGTTGGAACGCCGCAGGTGGTTCATTCAGCGCCGGATAACCCATATGGTCAATGATCAGCGCTACGTGTGGGTAGCGCTGGGCGATCACGGCCACTTGATCCGCCTGCTCGGCGCGCAGATGAAATTGAATAATGGCGTTGAGGGCGGCAATTTCCTCCCACATGGCTTGATTTTGCGCGGTTAACAGAATTTTCTCGTCGGGATAATACATCGGGTGGAAGCGAAAACCGACCAGCCCACGCTCTTTGATCCAGTAGCGCACCTGCTCGGCGTTCTCGGGATTCTGCGGATCGATCAACCCGTGGCCAATCAAGCGGTTCGGAAAACGCGCCACCGAATCAGCAATATAACCGTTGTCCCAGGTTGACCAACTGGTCTGGACGAGCACTGCCCAATCAACGGCATGCGCATCCATCTCCGCGATTAATTCATCGGCTGTGCCTGGTTCGTCTGGGAGCGCTGTCCAATTGGGCGCTGTCGGCCCGACTGGATATTTCGGTGGATCGATTTCCCAAACATGGACATGTGTATCGACGATCATCGGGCGCGTCCTTGATCCTGGTCGCCCAGATAGGCGATACAGTCGATCTCCACCAAGATGCCTTTAAAGAGATCCCCCGCGCCAATCAGACGCCGGGTGGGCATACGTCCGCTGAAGTAACGCAGATAAGCTGTGTTAAACCCGTCGCGATCAGCCATGTTCAACAAAAAAACGTTGACTCGCACAACATCATCAAAGGTCGCGCCTTCGCTTTCCAGCACGGCTTTCATCAAATCCATCGTAAAGATCGTCTGCTCTTCGATATTTGCGCCGACAATCGTCAAATTTGAGTCTACTGGCCCAAAACCGGAAAGGTAGAGGGTGTCTCCGGCTCGGCGCGCCAGGCTGTAGAAGGGTTCGGGGCTGTTCTTTGTGGTCATGGGTTTCTCCTTTTTGGTGGCGTGGAATGGGGAAAGTTGCTCTATTATGCTCATGGATCGCTAAACGTAGGGGCATGCGGTGCAGCGGCGACACCAATTGGATCGAGCAGAAATTATGCCTTCGCCGCTGCATTGCGTGCCCCTCTTCATTAACGAGCATTGGTCGCACAGCCGGGCACGCAATCGGGCGGAAGGCAGACACAACGCGAATCATGATTGGTTCCCGCCCGACCTGGGCGCCCTCTGGGCACCCCTACGTTTAGCGATGATGTACACTCGATCAGCGGATTTTGCCACGGGCATAGATTGGCCAGACCGCCTCCACACGACCTTTGCGCGTGGCGACCAATTCGTTGTGCTCGTTTACGCAGGGGCAAGGGTGCACTGGTAACACCTGCACGCGTTCGCCGATCACCGGTTTCTTGGTGCAGGCGGAGATATCTACATGGCCGTGCTCTTCCGAAAAAGCATAGAAGCGGGCCTCGGGATATTCGACAATATAGCCGATGCTCGGCCCTTTGTCGGTCTGCATGATCGACGCACTCATGGTCTTGCTGCCACCGTCAAGGACAACCCGATCATCGTTCGGGCGGCTGACTACGGTGGCGATCACGCGCAGTGCACATTGTTCCACGGTGTGCCGACCGGCGACTAAATGCCCATAGCCGCCCACTGGGTATTCGCCGCTGCGATATTCGGTCAATTCGGGAATTTCATGGGCCTGCATGGCATAACCCGTGCTGCCTCCGCTGACGATTGGGTGGGGCAAGCCATGCTGATCAAACAGAGAGAGGATCTCCTGAATCAAGGGGCGCACACTGGGCGCAGTGGGAAAACCCATGATGCCGCGCAGTTCTAGGCCGGGTGATTTGTCGATCAATTGGCCCAATTCTACGGCTTCTTGCGCCGTTACGCCGGTGCGATTCGATCCGGTTTCGACCTCAATCACTACACCCAGTGTGACGCCATCCGCCGCGGCCGCCGCCGATAGTCCGTTGATCGTATACGCCGAATCCGCCGCCACGGTCAACTTCTCTGTTCGGCGCGCCAGGGCGGTTAAACGATCCAACTTCTGTTTGCCAATAATATTAAATGGGATCAGAATATCCTTGTTCAAACCACCGCCTACCATCACCTCGGCCTCGCCAAGCTTCTGGCAGGTTAGACCAATCGCGCCTTTGGCCATCTGCATATGGGCAATGGCGAGCGTTTTGTGCGTCTTAATGTGTGGCCGCAGACCGATGCCATGTTTCGTGTAATAAGCCTGATAGCGGTCAAGATTCGTTTCTAAGGCGTCCAGGTCGATGGTTAAAACGGGGGTGTCGAGTTCGTCAATGTGCATGCGGTTTGCTCCTTTGCCGTGCGAGGAAATTAATTGAGTAATGCGAGGTAAGTATAATCTAAGCCGGCTATCCGTTCAACCTGACTTTGCGGGCGGCATGCATCCCACTAGGACGCAGGGTGCATGTCAAATAGTTTAGCGAAAACAGGCTAGCTTACGTGCCCAGCAGGAAAAGCGCCACAGGGCACGCGGAGAAAACAATATTATCTGTGTACTCTGTGTAACCGCTTAATCAGTCATGGTATGCCGGGATTAAGGACACGGGATACGGCTAATCCCTACATGAATATCTGCGGTACATGAGCTAATCAGTTACTCGACCTGCCCAGGCCAGCAGAGGAGAACGAAGGTTACCAGGGTTGCTGCGCCAAAAGCTGCGATGGCCACGGCCATCGGTACGGCTGTCAGGGTGCAGAAGACGCACGAAGTTTCCTGAGCGAGGAATGTGTGGGAAAAAAGGATGGAGAGAATAGAGATTGCGGCAGGCAATCTCTATTCTCTCCATCGCATTGACAAATCACTCATCACGAGTCACTCGTCTAGTTTACCCCTAAAACGAAAATTTACACCTCAATAGGCTCGAAATCTTCGAACATACCTTCGCGAAACTTAACGCCGGCCAAATTGACGCCGGCCAGGCTTTTACCGCGCAGATCAGCACCACGGAAATTGGCGTTGTCTAAGATGGCGCCGGCCAGATCGACCTCTTCGAGATTGGCATCTTGAAAATTGGCATGCTTAAAGCTCGCCCCCACGAGGTTAGCCCTGCTCAGATTAGCCTGATTGAAGTTCGCCCCCTTGCAATTCAAACCCGTCAATTCTGCGTGATACAAGTTGGCGGCTTCAAAATTCGCGTGCTTGAGATTGGCGCCCATGAGCTCGGCTTCTCGACAATCAGCATTGCGCAGATTGGTGTCGGTCAAATTCGCCGCTTCAAAATTTGCCCCTTCTAGCTTTGCCCCTTCCATGCGCGCGCCTTTGAGATTGGCGCCCTGCGGTAAATTATCGGGTATGACAATTCGGATGGTGTGGTCTGGGCGTCGCTCGCTATGTTCTGGCGCTATAGTCGCTGGCGCCGTTTTGGGCGCACGCCCCTCTACCGCCTCGATCAGTTTGGCGGCCTCTTCTGCCGTAATCTTGCCTGCTTGGAGCATTTTCAGAATTTGAATGCGTTCTTCTGCCATGATTATGCCTCCACCACGACCTGCGGCGCGGCTTTGGGGGCTTTGTGGCCAGCCAGGCTCACGCCAATAAAGGTCTTACCGCGTAAATCTGGGTTTGAGGCAAAAATCTTCGCACCTTCCAGATTGGCCCCCTCGAAATTGGCACTGTCTAGATTGGCGCAGAAGACCCAGGCTTGCTGAAAGTTACCAGTGCGTAAATTAGCAGAATTCAGATTCGAACAAAGGATCAGCGCGCCGTCATAATCACCGCCATCGATAATCGCCCCCTCTAGATTGGAAAATAAAAAGTTGAGCATCGACCAGCGAAAGCCTAGCCGTGGCTGGTCGAGTTGCGCGACACTCTGGATGGATTTCGTTTCGTTGGCGACAGGGACGAACGTGCTAAGCGGCTCGGCCGGCTTGTGGTCAAGGGCCTCGATCAATTTCGTTGCTTCATCAACGTTGATCTTGCCTTCTTGTAACATCTTGAGGATGTGCATGCGTTCTTCGTTCATGGTTGATTGCTCCTTTTATCTAAAACCTGGCTGTGCAAATTTACTCTCCGAATCAACAGTGGTTACGCAGAGTGCGCAGAGAAAACGTAAGAGAAGCAGTTTCTCCGCGTTCTCTGTGTTCGCCGTGTAACTTGCGTTTCCTGATCTCTAAGTGGCATGAATGATTAGGCCAGCTGAAATCCACCGTTGCGGAATTTGAGGCCTGGCAGATGGCAGCCCGAAAAATTTGCGCCTTCCAAATCGGCTTCCTCTAAATCGACGCCTTCTAGAAAGGCGCCGCTCAGATTGGCATCGCGCAAATTGGCACCGCGCAAGTTCGCATTGGCCAGGTTTGCGCCAGAAAGATTAGCGTTGCTCAAATCGGCATCGCGCAAGTCGGCGTCACCTAGATACGCGCCGGATAAATTGATGCCGTCGAGTTTTGCGCCCTGCAATTGCGCGCCACCGAGGAAAGCACCGCTGAGCTCTTGCAATTTTAAGCCCTGCCCTTTGCGCCTGGGTGCAGGTTGCTCCTCTTCTTCTTGATGTTCAGCTTGTTCATGGCGTTCTAAGCGTGGCTGAGCTTGCACCGGGATGGTTTCAAACGCTGGCTCGGGGCGGTCCAGTGATTCGATCAGGCTCATGGCTTCATCGACACTGATCTTGCTCTCTTCCAACATTTTCAAGATTTTGATGCGTTCCTCGTTCATGGTCGGTTGCTCCTTTGAAATTCCACACGGGCTAAAATTTACCTAATCGATGCGAATGGGTTATTTCAACTGTGCCAACAATTTTGCTGCTTCACTCGCATCCAACTCACCGCGATCAATCTGATTCAAAATTTCCTGGCGCTGGGCTCTGAGTGCCGTTTCATCGATCTCATTCGGTGCTTCATCGGCTGGCGCTGGATCAAAGCCAAGCTCCTTGATCAGATCATTGAGCTTCCCGCGCACCACCCAATAGGAAATGCCAAGTTCGCGTTCCATCTCTTTCACATTTCCCCGGCTTTTGACAAAGACTTCGAGAAAATTGGTGCTGTCGGGCGAGAGTTTGCAAAACCGGCATGGTTGATAGCGGCCAGTAATGACAGTTTCGCAATTTGTACAACTGAGCCGGGTCACTTCCAGATCGCCACCACACGATGGACATTTTTCGATAATTTTTCTCATAGGCTAATTCTCCTTTTGAGCGATTATATCAAATATTTAAAGAATGTCAATAGATAAATCAAATATTTTGCAAAGAAATCAAAATTATTGATAAATAATCAAATAACGATTCGATTTTATAGAATGGATACTCAATTTTGAGTAACAAGCGATTTACTAACTTGGGTTACGCGAGCAGCATGAAAAGCGACTACACGGCGGACGCAGAGAAAAAAACTCCACAGCGCATACGGAGCGCGAATACACGGGGTGCATTAAGTTTCCCCCATGTGTGCTGTGGAGTTTTTGCCTGCATAACCTGCGTTACTATCTAAGCGATGCGCGGGTATGGGGTGGCCACTCCCTATAAAAAACAAGTTTGACAAAGTTCAGGTTGCCTGTTATTTTGGGCCTAGCCGTTCCCCAAACCAGCGTACAGCCTAAAAGAAGATCGATGGTGATGCAGGAATGATGGAAGAAGTGGCCGAGGTGACTTTTCCGCCCAGGTTGGATAAAACAGAAACTGCCTGCGCGGTTGGCCGGGGAACGGTGGCAGAATTTTTTGCATGTACACACCGCAAGTGGTTTACTTGCCACGGCCTGAGAATTGGAGAGGCTTTTTGCGCGTGGCTTATACGCCTGACCGCCACGCATTGCCAAAACGGATGTTAGGCCACTACAGCAATTTCACAGAGCGCACAGAGAAATAAAGTGGCGCCTATTTTTTCTCCGTGGACTCTGTGTGTTGCATCAGTGACTAAATGGGGTTATGACCGTTATTATGATGGTTTGTACTGTGCGACAACATGCGTCTGTACCGACACTTCTGGCGTTCGCCATCCAGGTACATATCGGTATCGGGTGGCAGGTCAACAATCTCGACAAAGGTAAAGCCGGCCAATTCGCAGGTGCGGCGCGAGGCGAAATTGTCGGGATTGCACGTAATCCATAAGGGATCTAACCCGTGGCTGCGCGCAAGTGGCAACAAGAGCAGCACGCTCCTGGCTGCGTAATGATGGCCGCGAAAGGGTGATAATACGGAATACCCAATGTGCCCGCTATACATAACAATGTGCGGTGTATTCCCAATCCGTAAATCGATAGCACCCATCTCTTTGCCCTGTCTTGCCTGCACCATTTTGAAGCGATAGGTAGGCACATAATTCAGGAATGCATTGCCGGGACGCTTTTCTGCTAGGACTAATTCGAGATCGCGATCAATTAATCTGCCAGGGTCTTGGAATGTAAACATAACTTTCCTTATCGTAGAGGCCAATCACGCCCTATTGATATCATGTATACTTGCATTGCCAATAGGCCAATAAAAAAAGCTTGCATATTTAGCGGCAAAGTTATATAATTGTCAAGTTAGGTGCCAATTTGTTCACAATCCCTCAGTCCACTTGAAATGTAGATAACGTTTCGTGTATAATAGTTCTCTATTGCACAATCAAACAACCATAAGCGAATTTTGTGCCGATTTGCAATTAATTTTGCATAACTTAGTTTGCGAAATCTAAGTTACCCAACGCAATGAAGAAAGTCACGAAATAAACGGAGGGATAGGCGGCGACCGCGCTGGTTGCCGAATACCCAACTGAGCCTGACGAACCAGCAACGCAACGACGCGCGGATAGTGACATCCTCCTTTCGCACAGGTTCCTGAATTCCCGTAAACGTGTAACGCTCAACCCAGCGGATCCGATTGAGCTATATGTAGACGAGTACCCTACACAGGGCAGGGTGGCCCGACTTTTATACATTTGTTATGTTATAAACCATCTTTCTCTACGAGAAAGTAACTTTATCGCATAACAGGAGTATAACCAAAGTTGGCCGCTTTTTTTTACCTTGCGTTCCAGTCTAATATCTGGCGCCAGTCTGCTATCTGGCAAATGTTCACTAGGGCGGCCATAAACCAATTTTAAAAATTGACGCCGTTACTCGCCCAAACATTTTAAAATTTATCGTTCTGTCATCATTCCTGCGGTAAAAGCTTAATCCTACAACCACCGTAGGCCTATCGGTATAGGAGAATTGAAAATGAAAAGTGATCCCGAATATGCTATCACCGGCGTGCCGAAGAAGCAAGGCTTATACGACCCAGCCCATGAACATGATGCCTGCGGCGTAGGTTTTGTGGTGAACATCAAAGGCGAACGATCCCATGCCATCGTCCGCCAAGCCATCACCGTTTTAGTCAACCTCAATCATCGGGGTGCATGTGGCGCAGAGGTTAACACAGGTGACGGTGCTGGGATACTTTTCCAATTACCGGACAAATTTTTTAGAAAGCTTCAGGCCGAGAACGCACTGACCTTGCCGACTCCCTTGCCTGAACTGGGCGCCTATGGGGTCGGCATGATCTTCTTGCCCCAAGATGAAACGGCGCGGCGCGACTTTGAACAACGCTTTGAAACCATCATCCGCGAGGAAGGACAGGCGTTTTTGGGCTGGCGTACAGTGCCAACTGACAACAGTTCGCTGGGCGAGACCGCAAAGCAAGGCGAACCTTTTTTGCGCCAGGTCTTTATCGGTCGCAATACCGCCACGCTAACGGGCGCGGATGAGATGGCCTTTGAGCGCAAACTCTATATTATCCGCAAACGCGCCGAGCAGGCGATCCGCTATGGTGGCGCGCCACAGGCCGATCGGTTCTTTATTGCCAGTCTCTCGAGTCGTACTCTTGTCTATAAAGGCATGTTGCTGGCGGATCAGGTGGATGCTTATTATCCAGACTTGATCGATCCCGACGTCGAATCTGGGTTGGCGGTTGTGCATTCGCGCTTTAGCACCAACACCTTCCCCAGCTGGGAGCGCGCCCATCCGTATCGCTATATTATCCACAACGGCGAAATCAACACCTTGCGCGGCAATGAGAATTGGATGTATGCACGGCAATCGGTGTTGCATTCCGAACTGTTTGGCGACGACCTGAAGAAGGTGACCAACCAGATTATCGACCCGGATGGCAGCGACAGCTCGAAGTTTGATAACACCTTGGAATTTTTACATTTGGCCGGGCGTTCATTGCCGCATGTTGTGATGATGATGATCCCTGAACCGTGGTCGAATCACGAGAGCATGAGTGATGAGAAAAAGGCTTTTTATGAATATCACTCGGCCATGATGGAGCCGTGGGACGGTCCGGCCTCGATTGCCTTCACCGACGGCACGATTGTTGGGGCGGTATTAGATCGCAATGGTCTGCGCCCATCGCGTTATTATGTCACCAAAGATGATATGGTTGTGATGGCGTCGGAGGTTGGCGTGCTGGACATTCCGGCCGAGCGAATTTTGTATAAACGCCGCTTAGAGCCGGGCCGCATGTTCTTGGTGGACACCAAGCAGGGGCGCATTATTGCCGATGAAGAAGTCAAGAACAGCATCGCCCGCGCTTATCCCTATCGAGAATGGCTCGAACAGAATTTGAAGACATTAGATGATTTGGTCCAAGATACGAAGATTGATCTGCCGATCATCGATGGGGTCACGCTGCTACAGCATCAACATGCCTTTGGCTACACCTTTGAGACCCAGCGGGCGCTCTTGACCCCGATGGCAAAAAGTGGGGTTGAAGCGTTGGGCGCGATGGGTGATGACACCCCTATCGCCGTGCTTTCTGACCAATCTCAACTCCTCTATAACTATTTTCGCCAGTTGTTCGCACAGGTAACCAACCCGCCGCTCGATGGCATTCGCGAAGAGTTGATCACCTCCTCTGATGTCATGATGGGCACCGAGCAGAATATTCTCGAGACGCAACCAGCCAATTGTCGGCAGATCAAGCTGAAGAACCCGATCTTATCAAACGCACAACTGTTCAAGATTCGGCATATTCGCGAGCCGGGCTATAAGACGCACACCCTCTCAATGCTCTTCCCCATTGCCGAAGGCAGTGTTGGTTTAGAAAAAGCGTTGGATATGATGTTTAAGCAGGCTGATGAAGCGATCAAAAACGGGGTGAACATCTTCATCCTCTCTGATCGTGGCATCAATAGTGAACTGGCGCCAATTCCCGCTTTATTGGCCACGGCTGGGTTGCATCATCATTTGATCCGCGAAAAGACGCGTACCCAAGTGGCCCTGATCGTCGAATCGGGTGAGCCACGTGAAGTGCACCATTTCTCACTTTTGATCGGCTATGGCGCCACCGCCATCAACCCTTATATGGCATACGAAACAGTGCGCGGTCTGATTGACGAAGGACTGTTGACCGATACCAGCTTTGAAAAGGCCGAATATAACTATATGAAGGCCAGCCTCAAGGGCGTACTCAAGGTTTGCTCCAAGATGGGCATCTCCACTTTGCAAAGCTACTGTGGCGCTCAAATCTTCGAGGCGCTGGGCTTGAGCCGGGCATTGGTGGATAAATATTTCACCTGGACGCCAACGCGCATTGAGGGCATCGGTCTGGAGCAGATCTACCAAGAGATCAAAGTCCGCCACTTGCGCGCCTTCCCGGAACGCGAAAGCACGCCCGAAGTGTTGATCGCGGGTGGCGCTTATCAATGGCGGGCCGAGGGCGAGCGCCATCTCTTTAATCCGCAGACCATTCACAAGTTGCAATACGCCACCCGCACCAACAACTATAAGGTTTTTAAGGAATATTCAGAGTTGATCAACGCCCAGGAAAAGGAATTTTCTACCCTGCGCGCGCTGTTAGACTTCCAATTCCCCGAAACGCCGATTCCGATTGAAGAAGTCGAGTCAGTTGAGGAGATTGTCAAACGTTTTAAGACCGGCGCGATGTCCTACGGCTCGATCAGCCAAGAGGCGCATGAGACGCTGGCCATCGCCATGAATCGGATTGGCGGTAAGAGCAATACAGGTGAAGGCGGCGAAGATCCTGACCGGTACGCGTGGACGAATGAGCAGCATGATTCTAAGAATAGCGCGATCAAACAAGTGGCCTCAGCCCGTTTTGGTGTGACGAGCCTTTATCTGGTCAAGGCGCAAGAACTTCAGATCAAGGTGGCGCAGGGCGCCAAGCCTGGTGAAGGTGGTCAGTTGCCTGGCGCTAAGGTTTATCCGTGGATCGCCAAAACTCGCCATTCAACGCCTGGCGTGGGATTAATTTCGCCGCCACCGCACCATGATATTTATTCGATTGAGGATCTGGCTGAATTGATCCACGATCTGAAAAATGCCAACCAACAGGCGCGCATCAGCGTCAAATTGGTCTCTGAAGTTGGCGTTGGTACGATTGCCGCCGGGGTGGCGAAAGGTCACGCTGATGTGATTTTGATCAGCGGGCATGATGGCGGCACCGGCGCTTCCCCCCAGACCAGCATCAAGCATGCCGGTTTGCCTTGGGAACTGGGCCTGGCCGA
>JAPLGZ010000214.1 GCA_026389895.1 Chloroflexota bacterium
TATAAGGAGAATTGTTATGCCAACTAAAGCTCGTGGTGTAATCTCGCGCGTGCCTGGCGCGCCGGCCCAAGTAGAAGAGTTCACGATTGATGATCCGGGTGCGAATGAGGTGCTCGTGCGGATCTTGGCTTCTGGTGTTTGCCATACGGATCTGGGCGTCAAAATGGGCGTTTATGGCACCAGTGGTTATCCCTTTTTACTTGGGCACGAAGGGGCAGGCGTGATCGAAGCGATTGGCCCTGGCGTCACCACCCACAAGGTTGGTGATCATGTGATTTTGGCCTGGCGCGCGCCATGTGGCAAATGTCGTTTTTGTCTAAAGGGTAAACCCAATTTTTGCGCAGCCAGCTTGAATGCTGAAAAACGCATGCGTACACTGGCTGGTGAAACGCTGAACCCTGTGCTTGGCATTGGCACTTTTTGCACCCATACCCTTGTGCACGCCAACCAGGCAGTACCCTACGATCCCATGTTGCCGGCGCCACAGATGTCGTTGATCGGCTGCGGCGTTATGACGGGGATCGGCGCGGCCTTATATGCAGCAGGCGTAACGCCTGGTTCGAGCGCCGCGGTCTTTGGCTGTGGTGGCGTCGGCGACAGTGTGATCCAAGGCGCACGTTTGGCCGGTGCAACGACAATTATTGCCGTTGACATTGATCCACGTAAACTGGAATGGGCTAAAGAATTTGGCGCGACCCATACCATCAACGCCAAAGAAGTCGATCCGATTGCTAAAATTAAAGAATTAACCGGTGGCAACGGAGTTGATTATTCATTTGAAGCGGTAGGCAAGCCTCAAACCCTTGAGCAAGCGCTCTTCTGTCGTGATTTGGCCGGCACTTGTGTGTTGATTGGCGTGCCGGGCCCTGGCCCAACCTTGAGTCTGGATTTACAACGCTTCTTTGATACCGGCGGCCATCTCTGTGTTTCATGGTATGGTGATTGTCTACCCACACGTGACTTTCCCTTGCTGGCTGAATGGTATCGCCAAGGCCAGTTGAATTTGGATAAAGTAGTCAGCCGCACAATTACTCTGGATGAAACAGAGGAAGCTTTCGCTGCCATGGAACGGGGCGAGACGCTGCGGTCGGTGATTGTCTTTTGAGTTGCGAGTTGCGCGTTAGGCATTGCGATGCCTAGATTTCTAACGCCTGTTACGCAAAGCTAAAAAATTAACGCAGAGCCGCAGAAGGGCAAAGGAAAACCGCTGAAGCGCACCCCGTCAATGGTGCTTAGATGTGAGCGACAAGCTTTTCAACCCCTGTTTTTGTTGTGCTTTGTGCCTTTGTGGCTCTAGGTCAGGTTTTTGGTTGTCTATGGCGTAACATGAATTCCTAACTCGCAATTCGTTACTGTTACCAAAATTAGTAAATAAATAAGGTGATAGCGCATGTTTGAACTGATCAAAGAGCTGACCGAACTAGTCGGCCCCGTCGGGCAAGAAAGTATCGTCTTAGATCGGATGGAAACTTTATGGCGCGAAGCCGGCGCCCAGACCGAACGCACCAAGATCGGCAATGTGCTGGCCCGTTGTGGCGGCCAAGGCCCGAAGCTATTGTTGGCCGCCCACGCCGACGAACTCTGCTACCTGGTGAGGGCGATTGATCCTAGCGGGTTTTTGTGGCTGGCGAATGGTCAGAATTGGGTGCGACCAGCGGGTAATCGTAATGCCTTTTACCTGGGGCAGCGCGTCAAAATTTTGGCGCGTTCAGGCATCATTCCGGGCGTGATCGCGACGACGACTGGGCATCTGGCTTCATTTGCCCTACCGGAATTGCATGAATTGACCTGGGACGACTTCTGGGTGGACACGGGTCTAGCTTACCATGAATTAATTGCACGCGGTGTCACCCCTGGCACGCGCGTGATCTGGGATGCCACCACCGAACAATGGGGGGATCACATTGTCGGCAAGGCGTTGGATGATCGGGTGCCCCTAGCTGTAATCACCGAAGTGTTGCGGCGTGTACCGCGTGAAGAATTGCACTGCGAATTAACGCTGGCCTGTACTGTGCAAGAAGAAATTGGTTTGATCGGCGCCTTTGCCTTGGCTGCCCATGAACAATTTGATGCGGCGATTGCCGTCGAGATCGGCCTCGCTGGTGATATCCCTGGTGTGGCCAATCGCGCAATGCCCGCGCGCCTGGGTGCTGGTCCACTCCTGGTACACAAGGATGCATTGGTGCATTATGACCACAAGTTGACCGCGGCGTTGGAAACAACGGCGCGCAATGCTGGAATTCCGATCCAACATGCCGTATTTGGCTCGTTTGGCAGTGACAGCTCGGCATTTATGAAAGCCGACATCCCCAGCGCTATGGTCGCTTTCCCGGCGCGTTATACCCACACGCCGTTCGAGACCGGGCATATAGATGATATTGAGGCGCTCGTTGCTTGGCTATGCGCCTTTGTGCGCGGCGGATTCGCATAGCGAAATTCAGAAGAAGATCCTAATTGGTTGGAGTGGGAGCGGTTATGAGCGGCAAAGTTGACTAAATTACGCCTGTTACGCAAGCCATACGCAAAGGTCGCTTTAATTTCCGCTGTATACGTTGTGGCTCCTTCGTGTGCTCCGTATAACGTTTGAGACTGCGAAACAGGCGTCAATAACCGATCCTACTCCCATCTAGCAGCCTAAAATTTACACAGCGTTAACGGCTTATCCCTTGGCCATTAACAGAAGCGCCTTAAACTGTAAATTATACAGAGATAAATGTATTCCTGAGATCATCTAAGGTTGCAAAATTGTCAGTTCTAGTGTAAAATAAGTGGAGTTAAGGGAATTTGAAAAATGTACGCTCGGCTGCAAGGTTTGGCCGGGCATTTTTATGCGTTTAGGCTGGCTCTATTGTTCAGCAACGCTGTTGCCTGGCAACAACCACAAGGATCAATTGAATGACCGTAGAACTTATGCAAGAAATGATTGAACAACCACAAGCTGACAATAAGCTGGTCAATGGTGACCGCTTTAAACCGCGCAATGACATTCGTAATATTGCGATTATTGCCCACGTTGATCATGGCAAGACAACGTTGGTCGATGGCATGTTAAAGCAGACCAACGTCTTTCGCAGCAATCAGCAAGTGGCTGAGCGAGTCCTTGACTCGAATGACTTGGAGCGCGAGCGCGGCATCACGATTTTGGCCAAAAATACTGGCATTGTCTATCACGACATCACGATTAATCTAGTCGACACCCCCGGCCATGCTGACTTTGGCGGTGAGGTTGAGCGCGTCGTGAATATGGTTGATGGTGTGCTTTTGTTGGTGGACGCAGTTGAAGGCCCCATGCCGCAGACGCGCTTTGTGCTGCGTCAGGCTTTGAACAAGGGGTTGAAGGCGATTGTGGTGGTGAACAAAATTGACCGCCCGTCTGCCCGCCCCAACTATGTGGTGGATGCCACTTTTGATCTATTTATTGATCTGGGTGCAACCGACGAACAAGCCGATTTCCCCGTGATTTATACACGGGCATTGGAAGGCCGCGCTGGGTTTACGCCTGAGACGTTGGAAGACGACTTGCGGCCACTCTTTGAAACGATCCTAACGCATATCCCACCGCCAATGGTTGATGTGGATGGCCCAACCCAGATGTTGGTAACAACCCTAGAATATAGCAATTATGTCGGCAAAATTGCCATCGGTCGCCTTAGCAGTGGTAAGTTGCGCGCCGGCCAATCGATTATGCAAATTATGCCCGATGGCACAATGAAGCCTGGCAAGATTGCGCAAACGTTCATGTTCCGCGATCTACAGCGTGTGCCGGTGGATGAAGTGCAGGCCGGGAACATTGTTGCCGTGGCGGGTATCCCCGACGCAGGCATTGGTGACACATTGGCCGATCCGGCTAATCCGATTGCGCTGCCGCCTATCATGGTCGAAGAGCCAACCGTGCGGATGACCTTTGCTGTCAACGACAGCCCATTTGCGGGCCGTGAAGGCCAATTCTTGACCAGCCGTCAGGTGTATGCTCGCTTGCAGCGCGAACTGGAAAGCAACGTTGCCATGCGCGTGACCGAAACTGATTCAGCCAGTGAATGGGTTGTGGCCGGGCGTGGCGAATTGCACTTGGCGATCTTGATCGAAACAATGCGCCGTGAAGGCTATGAATTTTCGGTCAGCCGTCCTGAAGTTATCTTCAAAGAAGATAAGAACGGCAAGCTGTTAGAACCAATCGAGCGCGTCTACATTGAAGTCCATAACGACTATCTGGGAGCGGTCAGCGAAATGTTTGGTCGGCGCCGAGCCGTCATGCAGGGTATTAACTATGGCGAAGATGGCACCGTCTATGCAGAATATGTTGCGCCAACTCGCGGTTTGTTGGGGTTGCGCCAACCGTTCTTGACCGCCACGCGTGGTACGGGCATCTTTCATACGTTGTTCCAAGGTTATGAACCACTAGTCGGCGAAATTGACATGCAGGACCGTGGCTCGCTGATCACGCTAGAAGCTGGCACCATTACGGCCTATGCGATGGCGAAGTTGCAACAGCGCGGTGAATTTATTGTCAAGCCCGGTGATGAAGTCTATGCTGGGCAAATTGTCGGTGAAAACACCCGTCCCGAAGACATGGTGATCAACGTGACGTTGGCTAAGCACCTGACGAACTTCCGTGAAAAGCCTTCTGCGACGACGGATATGATGAATCCGCCACGGGTTTTGTCGTTGGATGATGCCATTCAATTCCTGGGACCCAACGATCTGCTCGAAATCACGCCGTTGTCAATGCGCATTCGCAAGAAGATTCTGAACCACGATGTGCGTCAGCGTTCGATGAAAAAAGGTCGGACCGCGCAGGAATAATTTTGTCAGATTTACCATACGGCCCCGCAATTGCGGGGCCGTATTTTTTATTAGTGACGTTTACAGACCGTGGTGACTTGAGCAAAATCAGGCAATTGTAAAAGTCGTTTGAGCATCGCGGATACGCGATTCTATTGCATTTCCAGGACTTTCGCACCGCCATGAGCGAAATTTTCTGTGGTTGACAACCTCTCCCGCCTATGTTACACTCCTTCTCGCCTCTGGGCGATGCCGCCCAAACTGATCAGACTCCTTTTTTATCGAAAACGAGCGAAAGACCCATAGCTTTACACCTAGGGATGAATCGCTCGCCAAACGTACTCGTTTGGGATATGGTTTGTGCTACTGTATTGTAGTGAAAAGCTACACATTGTGATGTAATACACCTATGGAACTGACCCGGACGTATCAATTCAGACTCTATCGCGCCGACCAGAATGGTCACCTGATCCAGCAAATTGATATTGCTGGCATCATCTACAATCATTGTATCGCGCTGCATCGCCGGTACTATCGATTGTTCGGTAGGCATCTGCACAAGTACACCTTAGCCAAACACATAACTAGGCTGAAGAAACTGCCTAAACATGCCTTCTGGAACAAAGTCGGTTCCCAGGCGATTCAGGATGTTGTTGAGCGAATCGATAAGGGTTACGCCCTGTTCTTTCGTAACCTGAAGGCAAAACTTCGCACCTCGCCACCCGGCTTCAAGAAGGTCAAAAGATATTCGTCTTTTACCTTGAAACAGGCTGGCTGGGAGTTGCTGGGCGCGGGTGCCCATTGGGCGCGGATCCGTATCCAGGGCCGTAACTACAAGTTCGTGAAGTCTCGTGAGATTCCTCCTTCTGTTAAAACTGTGACCGTCAAGCGTGATAAGCTCGGCAATCTTTGGTTGTATTTTGTATGTCAGGAAGATATTCAGTCTAAGGCAACCATGACCGGTAAAATGGCAGGTTTCGACTTCGGCATGAAAGTTTTCTTGACCGACGACCAGGGTGAAGAGACTTTGTCGCCCTTGTACCTCAAGCAGGCGCAGAAGGATCTTCGCAAGGCTAACCGGTCTTTGGCTCGTAAGCGCAAGGGTTCCGGTGGCTGGTACAAAGCGAAAGACCAACTGAACAAAGTCTATCAGTCCGTGGTCAATAAGCGAACCGACTGGTTCTTTAAGCTGGCACACAACCTGACTAACCAATTCGACTACCTGTGCTTTGAAGACCTGAACATGAAGGGTATGCAAGCAATGTGGGGTCGCAAGATTAGTGACCTGGCTCGTTCTGAGTTCATGAATATCCTCGGTTATTTGGCTTCTCTTAAGAACAAGACGGTTTATCTGGTTGGCCGGTTCTTTCCATCGAGCAAGACCTGCTCGTGCTGTGGCTTCGTCCACAAAGAATTAGCACTGAACGATCGACAGTGGTCGTGTGCCGGCTGTGGTGTTAACCATCACCGGGACATCAACGCGGCTGTGAATATTCTACGGGAAGGGTCATCTTCCCTGGGCAAGATGGCAGTCAGACTTCGAAGCGAACCGTGCTCGTTAGAAGCAGCCATCGCTATCAGCCCTAGAATCCCCTGCCTTTAGGTATGGGGAGTATGTCAACTAATCTTTTCCAACTTTTGTTGGTGTGGCATTCATTGCAACACAACTAAATTTACCGTAGCATCATGTGAAAGGAAGAGCTGTATGCAACAAGCGACTAAGCAAGCGAAGCCTGCCCTTGGCCCGCGCTCAATCAGCCGGCGTCAGTTTATGCAATGGACAGCCATTGGTCTCTCTACCGCCGCTGTGTTGGCTGCCTGCGCCCCTCCTGGCGTAGAACAACCCGCTACCGGTTCTGCAGGCACAACGGCGACGATTACGGATACAGCAGCCAGCGGTGCTGCGCAAACCGGCGGCAAAACAACCCAAGTCTGGCTCGGTCACCAGGAAGTTGCCTCACTTTCCCCCGACGACACCGGTCCGACTGTCCAAGGCGTGCTGATTCAAAACATTCACAGTGGTCTGATCTATTATGACTATGATTTTAACCTGGTGCAAGACCTGGCTGAATCTCACGAAGTTGCGCCAGATGGCTTGAAATATACGTTCCATTTGCGCAAAGGCGTCAAATTTCATGATGGCAGCGATTTCACGTCTAAAGATGTGAAATATACCTTTGACTTTTATCGCGATGAGAAAAATGGTGCGGTGAGCGCCAGCAGCTTTACGGGTATCGATACTATTGAGACCCCAGATGACGCCACCGTTGTTGTCAATATGAAAACCGTCAATGCCGCCTCGCTGGTCACCTGGGGTGGCTTTAATATCGTGCCAGCCAAATATCATGCAGAAATTGGTGAAGCCAAGTATAAAGGCGCGCCGATTGGCACCGGGCCATACAAAGTGAAGGAGTGGAAGGCCTCTGAATTTACCGAACTTGAAGCCTTCGCTGACTATTGGGGTGGTCGCGCTAAGATTGACTTTTTACGCTTGGAAGTAGTGCCGGAAGATGCTGTCCGCAAACAGGCATTGGTCGCAGGCGACGCTGACGCTTCGGTGTGGCCGTTGTTGGTGCAAGACAGCTTGACCTTGGAGAAAGATCCTAAGTTTAAGATTTTGCGCTCCCCTGGTGCGTCGATCAAATTCTTCCCGATCAACAACACCTTGCCTTTCTTCCAAGACAAACTTTGTCGCCAGGCGTTGATGTATGCGCTTGATCGCCAGCGGATTATTGATGATCTCTGGAATGGCACAGCTGAAGTGGCGCATTCCAATATCCCGCCATCTAGCAAGGCTTATTATAAGGCTGACCTTAAGCAATACGAGTTTAGCCCGGATAAGGCCAAGCAGTTACTCGATGAGGCTGGTTGGAAAGCCGGTGCAGATGGGATTCGCGAAAAGGATGGTAAGAAATTCTCCTTCACTTGTACGGCCAAAGCCGGTGACCAAGCACGTAAGGCGATTGCTGAACTGGCGCAGCAACTGTTCAAGGATGTGGGTGTCGATATGCAGATCGCCGAAGCACCGATCGCCGCGATTCTTGAAGGTCTGCGCAAGGGCGACATCGATTGCTCGATCTTCAACTGGACCTACTGTCTCAATGCGCTGGAACCTGATCCTTCGGATACGCTGAGCACGAAGGGTGGCAACAATTTCTCCCACTTCAGCAATGCCGAAATGGACAAACTGATTGCCGATGGTTTGCAGAAGGTAGATCCTAAAGAGCGCAAACCTTTCTATGACCGAATTCAAGAGATTTTTGTCGAAGAAGTAACCGTGCTCTATCTCCAATTCGACCAATGGCTGGAACCCTTCGCCCGCCGCTTAGAAGGTGTGCCCGATAGCGTTGTCAGCGCTGGCGAATGGATCGATGCCGACAAGTGGACCAAACAGAACGGCTAATCATTTTTGATTTGCGATTGACGAGGAGTAGTGGAAGGATGATCTGATTTCTGCTCGCCTGTGAGAAGAGCAGGCAAATCTGACTACGTCCAATCATCTCGTCAATCGTCAATCGCAAATCGTCAATCGCAAATCTTATGCTCCTATATCTCATTCGCCGCGTGCTACAAGGCTTGTTTGTTGTCTTTCTAATTAGTGTGATCACCTTC
>JAPLGZ010000155.1 GCA_026389895.1 Chloroflexota bacterium
ACTCGGCCATCCGCTCGGGGAACGCCAACAGCCCGCGCAGCAACGCACCATGATCTTTACAGCGCTCCGCCTGTTGTTAGAGGCCAAACAACCTGGCCTGATTGCCGAACCTGGCTACCGTTGGAAGCGTGAAACGTACACCGAGCCAGATTGGGGCCAATTAAAAAAGACGTAAGCAAGGGAGATAAACGCTTGACGAAACGAACACAACGACCCGTTGAAAAGCCACCGATCTTATGGACCGGTATCTTGTTTGCCTTGGCCGCCAACCTGCTACTCGTGACAGTGGCCGATAGCGTTGCCGAACAATTACAGGTAAGCAGCAGCCTCGAAAGCATTGTTGTGATCGCGGGTGCGCTGTTGGCGGGTGTTTTCACCGCCTTCTATGTACGCCAACGGGGTGGCATCCATGCTTTTATTGGCGGCTTGATCAGCATCCCATTATTGGGGTTGTTTATTCTGGCGGGCGCGTGGCAACTTGCCATTCTGGCCGCGGCATTTTGTACACTGGGCGGAACAATTAGTGAGTTGGGGTTGCGGAAGAGACCAACCAGATAAATAGCATATTAGCCAGCGCGTAGGGAGAGGCATGCCTGGCCCCATGTGGATCAAGGTAAGGCAATAATGGACAAGTTATCCGGTTGCACCGGTGAATGAATTCACCGTCTGGTACAAAAAGTGCGTTAAAACGCACTGGCGGCCCCGCAATCACGGGCCAGGCCAACCGGTTATTGCAGATTAATAAAATAACCGAACAATCCCACTTCCCTGTATAGCGCTGATGCATAATGGGCGTACAGGGGTCGAAGCAGAATTTTTTTGTCTGATTAATTTATTAATCTGCAATAACCGGTTTTCTGTAGCAGGTGCCGGTTTCAACCGGCACGATTGGTCGATAAATGCCTTCGCTTGATCCACATAGCTGCGGGTATGCCTGTACCCTACGCGCTTGCCTTCATTCACGCGCCCAATCAACCTTAATCGTCCGCATCGGCGTCCCTTCCCGCGCTTTTGGGCAGGTGCGCCCCATTCCTTTGCCTGGGGAAAATGGGCGGCACATTGGCTATAATAAAATGACGGCTGGTCACTGATTCCAGCCGTCATTGATCGTTGGTTGGCCAATGGGATTAGAGATTGCTCGTTTTAATGCTGGTATCTTGTTACCGTTGCATGGCTAGTGGCCATTCGTCAGAATTTTCAGAGGGAGTTATATTCCATGTTTAATCATAGTTGGTGGGGTTATATCGCTTATGATAGCTCTAAAGGCAAACCACAATTTACGCGGCAAATGGCGCGCCGGATCTTTGCTTATGGGCGACCACATTGGAGATCAATTGGCATCGTCCTGATCACGATCGTCGCAATCTCGCTGCTCGGCTTGATTCCGCCGCTCCTTTATCGCGATCTGATCGATAACGTGTTGCCAAATCGTAATTTTAGTCGCCTCAATTGGGTCGCGTTGGGGATGGTTGGCATTCCCATACTCAGCGGTTTTATCAGTATTATCCAACGTTATTATAGTGCTCGAGCAGGTGAGGGTCTGATCTTTGATTTACGCCAACAGATGTATGAACATCTGCAACAGATGTCATTGCGATTTTTTACCCATACCAAATCCGGCGAAATCATCTCGCGTTTTAACAGTGACGTGGTCGGTGCGCAAAATGCCGTCACCGGCACCATTCCCAACCTCGTGACCAATTTGGTTACGCTCATTTCTACGCTAGTCGTCATGATTTCTATTGAGTGGCGGTTGGCTGTTCTGGCCGTAATCGTGCTGCCCTTCTTTCTGCTGCCCGCCCGGCGGGTGGCGCTAACTTTACGGTCGATCCGGCGCACCGCCATGGAACAGAACGCCGAAATGAGCAATATCATTAGCGAGACACTGACCATCAATGGCGCGCTGCTTGTCAAAACTTTTGGGCGTTGGCGGCGCGAGTTAGGCCGTTTTCGCACCGCCAATGGCGCCGTGCGCGACAGCGGCATCCAACGTGCACAGGTAGGTCAATGGTTTTTTATGGGCATGGAAATTGCCGGCACGATTGGCACCGCCTTGATCTACTGGGTTGGTGGACAATTGGTCCTGCGCGGTGACATCAGCACGGGGACAATTGTGGCCTTTGCAGCCTATCTCTTTCGGCTCTATGGGCCTATTTCTGCTCTGACCAATGTGCATATTGATTTTGCGACTTCACTGGTCAGCTTTGAGCGAGTTTTTGAATATTTAGATAAACCCATAGAAATTCAAGACCCACCAACCGCGAAACAATTGAACACAGTCGCCGGCGCGGTGCGCTTTGAGCATGTCTGGTTTGCCTATGGCGGGAAAGAGTTTGGCAACGGCACGGGTGATTCAACGTCGACAAGCCACATAGCCACAAATGGCGCTACCAGTAATGGCGTAAAACCAACTGAGACAAGTGCGACCCCCCAAGCCTTGCGCGATCTATCGTTTAGCATTGAACCAGGGCAACTGGTGGCATTGGTTGGCCCAAGTGGCGCCGGCAAAACCACCATCACCTATATGTTGCCCCGGCTATACGACCCAACCGACGGTCGGATTACGCTGGACGGTTATGATCTGCGCGACGTATCGATGGAATCACTGGCACAGCAGATCGGGATGGTGACCCAAGAAAGTTATCTATTTCATGACACCATCCGCGCCAATTTGCTGTATGCCAAGTTAGATGCCACTCAGGACGAAGTCGAAGCCGCTTGTCGCGCCGCCAATATTCATAACATGATCGAAAGTTTACCCGAAGGCTATGATACAGTCGTGGGTGAGCGCGGTTATCGATTGAGTGGGGGTGAAAAACAGAGAATCGCCATTGCGCGCGTGATCCTCAAAAACCCACGCGTCCTCGTGCTAGACGAAGCCACCTCGCACCTGGATTCGCAAAGTGAGGCGTTGATCCAGGCCGCGCTGGAACCTTTGTTTAAGGAGCGGACCAGCCTTGTCATCGCCCATCGCCTTTCTACGATTTTGGCCGCCGATAAGATCTTGGTGCTCGATCACGGTCAACTAATCGAAGAAGGCACCCATCCAGAATTGCTCGCCCAAGGCGGCTTATACGCACATCTGTACGAGACACAGTTTAATGTCGGCAACGGAGGCGTGCCGGTTGGTGAGGCGATGGTAGTCGGGTAAGAGAAGAGAGATTGAGAGATTGAGAGATAGGAGATTGTTGGCCTGTAATCTCCTATCTCTATTTTACCGCTACCACAAATGCTAATAAATTTTCAATGCGTGCCCACTTCCACTACGCCCCCTTGTAAATGCCACTGCGTGATGCCGCCGTCAAGGCTCCGGGCCGGGTAGCCATTTTCGATCAGGTAATGGGCGACACCATAGGAGCGGCTGCCATGCGCACAAAAGACGACAATTGGCGTTGCTTGGGGTAGCTCTTGCAAACGAGCCGGGATATCGTTCATGGGAATATGCAACGCGCTAGGGATGCGCACCTGATTCCACTCATATATTTCACGAATATCGAGCAACAAAGGTGGCTGTTCGCCAGTCAATTCTGTGCGTAGCTCAGCCACATAGACGGTAGGCACGACTGGTTCTTCTGGCTCGGGGGTGGGTGGTGCGGCTAATTTGAACGATGGTGGTGCAGGTTTGGAAAATAACGTTTTCAACGATTTAAATAGACCCATAACAGATAAATTTCTCCTCTCGCCCAGGGTTATCGATTAAATGCAGCCCATCTTCTGGGATGTGGCAGAAAAGTCAGGGTCAACTTGACCGGCTGTGGCCATCACGCAGAAGATAATCGGCAACCAGACGGTGCGTCTAGCATTCAATATTCAAAACTGGCAGATTACATGCTACCAATTCACTAGCGCAAAAGTATACCAGAGCACTAGCCAAAGCGCCGATTGTTCTGGTATAATAACAGACAAAATAATTCGCTCATCCATCAAAAACTTACATAGCTATTATTTTTACTCGATCCGTGGACATTTTGTCTGCGTTATAGGGATGAACCAATTAATTTTTAGCGTAGCTTTGGTGTGTAATACCGAATAAAAATGTTGAGTACGGGAAGACGCGAATTTTATCAACTTGAATTCGCCCAATTTGCGTATTATTTTCAGAGGAGGTTGGCGTGAAAGCCAATTGGAGCCGTAATGCTTTTGTCTACCTGTTGATCTTAGTGGCAGGTGCAGCGCTATTTTTTAACATTTCCTGGTCTGCGCAGACGCCAGAACCGATTTCGCTGAGCAAGTTAGCGGAACAAATTCGCGAAGATAAGGTCGCTTCGATCTTGGTGAGTGGCGAAGATGTGCGTGTCAAGTTTGCGGATCAACAACTACGCGTGGCCCGCCGCGAATCAGATGTGCCGATCACACAAACCTTAGTCGGTTTAGGGGTGCAACCCGCGGAACTGAGTAAAGTTGATATTCAATACGAAGCACCTGGCAACACAAGCAATTGGCTGGCGCTTTTGATCAACTTGCTACCCTTGATCTTTATTGCAGGGCTATTTTTCATTCTTTTCCGGCAGACTCAGGGCAACAACAACCAGGCGCTCTCGTTTGGCAAGAGCAAAGCCCGCCTCTTTACGGGCGATAAACCGACCATCACCTTTGATGACATTGCGGGCGCCAATGAAGCCAAACAAGAATTAGAGGAAGTGGTAGAGTTTCTAAAAGAGCCACAGAAGTTTGCGGCTTTGGGTGCCCGCATTCCGAAAGGTGTGTTATTGGTCGGCCCTCCTGGCACCGGCAAAACCTTGATGGCTAAAGCGGTTTCTGGGGAGGCAGGCGTACCTTTTTTCAGCATCTCCGGTTCGGAATTTGTGGAAATGTTTGTGGGTGTCGGCGCCAGCCGTGTGCGTGATCTCTTTGAACAGGCAAAACGCAATAGCCCCTGCATTATCTTTATTGACGAAATTGACGCGGTCGGTCGTTATCGAGGTACGGGTCTGGGCGGTTCGCATGATGAGCGGGAGCAGACCCTGAATCAGATTCTTGTGGAAATGGATGGCTTTGGCACAGACACCAATGTGATCTTAATTGCCGCCACCAATCGCCCCGACATTCTTGACCCAGCCTTGTTGCGCCCCGGTCGTTTTGATCGACGAGTCACCATGGATCGCCCCGACATTCAAGGCCGGCGTGCGATTCTCAATGTGCATGCCAAAGGCAAGCCAATGGGGCCCGACGTTGATCTGGAAAGCATTGCTCGGCAGACGCCTGGTTTTGTTGGCGCTGATCTGGAGAACGTGGTCAACGAAGCCGCCATTCTGGCCGCCCGCCGTAACAAACGTGCGATCAGCATGCATGAATTGCAAGAAGCTGTCGAACGCTTGGGGATGGGCGGTCCTGAACGACGCAGTCGCTTAATTACATCAGATGACAAGAGTATTTTGGCCTATCACGAGGCTGGTCATGCCGTTGTTTCTCGGCTATGTGAGCATTCGGATCCGGTCCAGAAAATTACGATTGTGCCACGTGGCTCAGCAGGTGGTTATGTGTGGCGGGTTTCTGAGTATGATCGAGTGCTGGCTTCGCGCTCTTACTATCTCGATAACATTGCCGTGGCGCTGGGTGGCCGCATCGCCGAGGAGTTAGTCTTCGGGCACGTCTCCACTGGCGCGAGTATGGACATCCAACAATTGACACAAACGGCGCGGGCGATGGTCACGAAGTATGGTATGAGCGATAAGATGGGACCACTTCAATTTGGGCAGCAAGAAGAATTAGTCTTTTTGGGCCGAGAATTGGCAGAACAACGCGATTACAGTGAAGAAGTCGCCGAACAAATTGATGAAGAGGTACATCGAATTGTCGACACGGCCTACCAGCGTGTCCGTCAGTTGTTGGGCAATAATATCAATAAACTACACGCTGTGGCCAAAACATTGATTGAAAATGAAACACTAAGCAACGATGAATTCGAAAAAGTATTTGTTGCTTCCTAGACAGTATACACTAGACATTAAACAAAGAATTTGATAGTCTAGCGGTCAGTTATAAGATAAATAAAAGGAGCCGGCGCTGAATTAGCACCGGCTCCTTTTATTTATGTATGCTTCGCAAGCCAGAGGAAAAAGCCGTTACGCAGAGAAACAACCTGTGCCGAGCACACAGACAGATACCATAAGGATCGCTTTAATTTCCATCTATGTTCGCTGTGTAACGTTTTGGCCTGCGCAATCTGCGTTATCTAGTCCGATCAATGGATATCGAGCATCTTCGCTTTCACCTTAAGTCGTTCTGCCACACGCTGCATAACCGCTTCCACGGTATAGGGTTTCTGCAAAAAGGTGATTGTTGGTTGATTCAGCACATGATCAGCAATCGAATATTCACTGTAACCAGAACTCAAAATCACATTGATATGGGGATCAATGCTCTTCAATTCGCGTAAAGCATCAAGCCCATTCATGACAGGCATATGGATATCCAGCAGAACGAGTGAAATGGTTGGCTGATGGCGCTTAAAAAGTTCGACGCCCTCTAAGCCATTGGTGGCCTTTAAGATATAAAGCCCGGCCATTTCTAAAATTTCGCCAAACGAATCGCGCACAGATTCTTCATCATCGATGACCAGCACTGTGCCTTCCAGTTTTTCAGCGACTGTATCGATATCGGGTTTAATCACTTTCTGAGCAGTAACGGTGGCAGGTAAGAAGACCCGGAAGGTACTGCCAACACCGATCTGGCTCTCAACCTGCAGGCCACCTTTATGGGCGCGAATAATGCCCAACGTTGCCGACAGACCAAGCCCGCGGCCCTGACCTTTGGTGCTGAAAAAGGGATCAAAGATCCGGTCAATCACCTTGCGTTCCATGCCAACGCCGTCATCTTGAATTACCAAGCAGACATAATCACCAGGGGTGAGTTGGTCTACCCCAATATAATGACCGTCTACAGTGCTGTCTGGCATTCTACACATCTGAGATTGAACTGTAACGTGGCCAGGAGCCGACCCAAGCGCTTCGGCCGCATTCATAATCAAGTTCATAACGACCTGTTGAATCTGCCCAATATCCGCTTCAATTGGCAATAGATCAGGAGCCAGTTCAAAGATCAGTTGCACCTGTTTTGGCACCACAGTGGCGAGCAAGTTTATATTAGCATCAATTAAGTCATTGACATTGACGCGTGACACCTGAAAATTGCCTTTGCCCGCATAAGCTAACAATTGGCGGGTTAAATCCGCGGCGCGCGTGGCCGAGGCGATTGCTCTTTCAACATGTTTATAAGCGGGATTGTCCGCAGCTAACTTAGCCTTGGCCAATGAAATCTGGCCCAGCATACCCGCTAGGAAATTATTAAAATCGTGCGCAATGCCACCGGCCAAAACACCCAGGCTTTCTAATTTCTGAGAGCCACGTAACGCTTCTTCGGCGTCTTTGCGCTCGGTAATATCGCGGACAACGGCCGTGACTTCACCCGTTTCTAACAACACAAGCGAAGTTTCTTGTTGGAAGGTGCGCTCATTCAAGCGCCGCCCCGTCGTTTCGCCGCGCCATTTTCCTTTGCTCACTAATTCTGGAATCAAATTGCGTCTGATGTACTTGATTTCATCTCTGCGATATAAAGTAGACCACTTTTTGCCAAGCAATTCCTGGGGACGGGCATAGCCATAGAGACTGGCGAAAGCGTCATTCGCATAAATAAACGCGCCTGTATTATCGAGCATCGCAATGCCATCAATTGATGATTCCATGGCGGTCAAATGCCGGCGAATGGTGGCTTCGGCCTGTTTACGTTCGGCCAATTCCTCTTGGGCGCGGCGATTCGATTGTTGTAAATTTTCAAACAAGATCGCGTTCTGAATAAAAATTGCGGCTGTATTCGCCAATAAGGTAAGAAATTCTAAATCGATGGGTAAAAAGCGGCGCAATATTTTGCTGCGGACGTGTAATACCCCCACAATTTCACCGCGCGCCGCCATAGGGACATAAGCCACCGCTTTATTGCCCGTATTGGGAATCATTTTTAACGTTGCGGGGCTGTCGGTTACGCTAATCGTCAGGGCAGAGGGGCGAAGCAGCGTCGACCGATTCTGGAATGTCGGATCACTGACTGTATGCGTGGGGATAGAAAGGTAGTTGACATCAATCTGCTGCTCGTCCTGGATACCATACACAATTCTCAGGTTGTTCTTTTCCACATCATAGAGTTCAATAAACAGATCAGAGACTTCGGGCAAGACGGCCCGCGTGGTCTGGCCAATCTGTTCATAAATTTTTACCAGATCAAGCGTTTCGGCAATAAATTGGCCCAGACGATTAATCGCAGCCAATTGCTCGGCACGATTGCGCGTTTCCGTATGCAGTTGAATGCGTTGTAAAGCATTGGCAACCATGCTGCCGATGGCGGTCAAAATTTGCAGTTCAGCAGGCGAGATTGGCTGTTGGCTGCCCAGCCATAAGGCGCCGATCTGCAATTCGCTACCTTCCAGGACAACCAATGCAACGGCGCTGACCTGATTCAATTGCGCGGCCAATGGAAAATTCAGGTCTTTGCCCACGGCGTTATTGACATAGAGCGTATTGTTGCCAATCGTGGATTTTTCCCAAGCAGGGAATTTGCTAAGCCGGCTGCCTTCCCAGCTCTGCCAGGCGCCACAAGAAAACTCAAAGATCTGGTCATTATTATTGCCTACAAAGCGGGAAAGCGCCGACGCG
>JAPLGZ010000648.1 GCA_026389895.1 Chloroflexota bacterium
TGTTGGATGCCGAAGATGCCGTGCGCGAGAAACTCTGGGCGAGTGAAGCCTGGCGGCGGATCTGGTTGGAAAACGGTCAAATTCGCGAAGCTGTCTAGCGCGCTAAGATTACATCGGACCCGCGGCGACACAGAGGGTGCACCGCTAAAAGGCAAAGCGGTGGCTCTACGAACTCTGGGTCTTCTTCGTGCGCGCTGCGGCCAGTTTTTGGATCATTCAAGAAATGTATTGGTTAAAAGTGAGAATCTTGTGCTCTTTGTAGACGCGCTGCTCAAACCGTATAAAAAACAACAGAAAAAGCGTCGAGCTGATCGCTACTTGCGCGCGCCACAACGGGTGGAACCTGAAATTGTCATGCCGACTGATCTGTTGCCTACGACCATCCAGACGTTTGTCCAATCGCTGCGGTGGGGTGAGGTGCGACATGAACAGCTAAAACAGATCGATGCGGCAGCCAATGATCAGATTGGTGAAACCCCTGGCCGGGCCGATGACTATGCGGTGGGCGCGGAAGAGCAGGCGATTAACCGCAACCTTATGGCCTCGGCAACGGGCTTGGGCTTGGCCGCGGTAGGCATGTTTTTCTATGGCCCGTTGGCCCTGGTGAGTGTTCCTTTTACGCTCTATGCCTCGGTTGATGTATTGCGTGATGCCAAGACGGCTTTGGTCGAAGAGCGGAGCTTGCGCCATGCCATGTTGGATGCGACGGTAATTTTGAGCGCCCTGGTCTCTCATTATTATCTGGCGAGCGCGCTGGCCAGCCTGACCTATTACACGGGTCATAAATTGATGGCTATGACGGAAGATAATACCGAGCAGGCCCTGCGCACGATGCTTGGCGAACAGACCCGCACCGTCTGGCGCCTGTTGGATGGGGTGGAAGTTGAAGCGCCTTTTGCCGAATTGAAGCTGGGGGATGTGCTGGTTGTTAGTGCTGGTGACATAATCCCGGTGGATGGCACCGTGGTGCAAGGGCTGGCTTCTATTGATCAGCGCCTGTTATCGGGCGAAGCGAGACCTGTGGAAAAAGCCCTGGGTGATCCCGTCTATGCTGGCACAGCCTTGCTGGCTGGTCGCCTTTATATTGAGGTGGAACGGGCGGGCGCAGACACGGTGGCAGCCCAGATCGGTGAAACGTTACGGCGTACGGCTGATTTTAAATCTTCGATTCAGGCGAAGGGTGAAGAGATCTCGGATCGCTCCGTTCTCCCGACCTTGGGCCTGAGCGCCGTCACCTTGGCTGCCCTGGGTCCCGGCAGCGCCATCGCCGTGATTGGGGCCAACTATGCCGAAATTTTGCGCATGGTTGCGCCGCTGGGGATGTTAAACTTTCTGTCGAAGGCCTCGCAGCGTGGCATCTTGATCAAAGATGGCCGCGCCCTGGAGTTGCTCAACCAAATCGACACCGTGGTCTTTGACAAAACGGGAACGCTTACACTAGAGCAACCGCATGTTGCCCACATCTACACCTGGAATGGCCTAGCCGAAGCAGAGTTGCTGATCCTGGCTGCTGCCGCCGAAGCCCGCCAGACCCATCCCGTGGCCAAAGCAATTTTGCAGGCGGCCCACGACCGCCAATTGGTCCTACCGACCATTGATGAAGCGCGTTATGAGATGGGCTATGGCATCAAAGTGTCGATTGCCGAACAGACTGTCCACGTGGGCAGTTTACGTTTTATGGATTTAGCGGGAATTCCAGTGGCGTGGGAAGTGCAGGCCCTGCAAACGTTGGGGCATGAACAGGGCAGCACGTTTGTCTATGTGGCGGTGGATGGCCGATTGGATGGCGCGATTGAATTGCACGCCACCTTGCGGCCTGAGGCTCAACAGATGATTCAGCAGTTGAAAATGCGCAATCTGGACATGTACATTATCTCTGGCGATCATCAAGAGCCAACGCGCCGGCTAGCCCTGGAACTGGGTATTGAGCATTATTTTGCGGAAGTCTTACCCGAAGCGAAAGCCGAATTGGTCGCCCGTTTGCAAAGTGAAGGCCGCTTCGTCTGCTTCGTAGGCGATGGCATTAATGATGCGATTGCCCTCAAACAAGCCCATACATCCATTTCACTGCGCGGTGCCTCTACGATCGCCACGGATACCGCTCAGATTATTTTGACCAATCAAAGCTTGACCCAACTTGATCATGTTTTTGAACTTGCGCAACGCTTTCAGGCCAATCAGAAAGTTAGCTATGTAACCACCTTCGGACCTGGCTTGTTTTGTCTGGGTGGCATCTTTTTCTTTAGATTTCAGATTCTAAGTGCGCTGATCTGCTATAACGCCAGTCTGGTAGCAGGATTAACGAATGCTCTGTTGCCAATCCTGCGGCGTGAACCTGATGACCGAATAACGACAGCGATCATTGAATAACGGTTTAGCCAACGTTATTCTTCATTTTTCCTGGTGTTTGTTCAACCAAGTTTGTGGCAAGGCGCCTGACCCTTTGCTTCACTAACGGCACAATGTGCTGAGTAATTATTAACCACTAACTCGCTGTTAAAAGGTTATTAACCGGGGTAGGTTAAGGTTGGGTAGACCATCTGAACTTTTTGTGAATGAGAAATAAAACGCTGGGATAATTTAATAGGATTTTATTGTAATTTAAACGTAAGTGAAATGATGGATTGATTGCGGTTCATAAACGAAAACCTTACAATGTTTATTGGCGCGCTTTAGGGCAGTAAACGTTAAGTAATCAGTCTATTTTGATCTTGATCTGAAATTTCTAAAAAATTCACCCTGCCATTTTTCGTAATGAGGCTATTGAAATGACAACAATCAATGATCGGGTTAAAGCTTTGTCACCTGAAAAACGGGAAGAATTAGCCCAATTGTTACAGCAAAAACGTGCCAGCCAGCCGCGCAAGCAAGTT
>JAPLGZ010000863.1 GCA_026389895.1 Chloroflexota bacterium
TTTGGGATTTTAAGGAAGAAGTTTCGACGTGAAACTTTTGGCCGTCTTTGTACTGACGCTACAGTGATAGCAGGCATTTATCCTGTGTATCTTGCATAAATTTTAATGAACGACTGCTCGAAAGCGAGCATTTATTCAGGAGCTAAAAAATTCTCATGGCAAAACAAAAAGCACTTGACTTTTCCAATGATCTGGAAGTGGATGCCGATTTCGCAGTCAACTTTGATGAAGAGCTGCAAGGTGGCCTCGACCAAGATCTGGGTGATCCTCGTAATGGTGGAGATGCACCAAAAAACGAATTACATGTTGATGATGATGAAGTTGAAACAGTAGAGCGTGTTGTCCTCACCCCAGAAGCCGCCTTGGAGCATCTGCTCACATTAGGGCGCGCCCAGGGTTATGTCTCGTATGATGATGTACTCCGTGTCATGCCCGAAGCAGAAAGTAACATGGAGCAGGTTGAAGACGTTTTTGCGGCACTTTTTGAGCAGGGGATTGAAGTAGGTCAGGTTCGCGAAGAAGAACCTGATGATCTGCATGAAATTGAAGAGGCCGCGGAAGAAGAGAATTTTGATCTCAGCCAAATTGAGATCGATGATTCGATCAGTCTATACCTAAAAGAGATTGGCCGCGTGCCGTTGTTAACCGCTGAAGAGGAAGTCTCACTAGCCAAGCGCATGGAAAAAGGTCGTGAATCGCGCAAGAAGTTAACCCAAGGGGTTGAAGATTGGGAAGAGCGCGAACGTCTGCTCTGGTTTGTGCGCGATGGGCAAGCGGGCCAAGAACATTTGATCAAGGCGAATAGTCGGCTTGTCGTTAGTGTTGCGAAAAAATATGTTGGACGCGGTGTGCCTTTCTTGGATCTGATTCAGGAAGGTAACATCGGCTTGATTCGTGCTGTCAAAAAGTTTGATTATCGCCGTGGTTACAAGTTTAGCACCTATGCAACCTGGTGGATCCGTCAGGCTGTTACGCGAGCCATTGCTGACCAAGGTCGCACCATTCGTGTGCCTGTTCACATGTACGAACAGATCAACCGACTGACCCGTACCAGCCGTCAACTTGTGCAGGAACTTGGTCGCGATCCGACAACTGAAGAGATTGCGCAAGAGTTGGGCGTATCGCCACGCAAAGTTGAACACATTATGCGGGTGAGCCAACGACCACTGAGTTTAGAAATGCCCGTGGGCGAAGAAGAAGACAGCTATCTAGGCGACTTTATCGAGGATGAAGATGCCGACGCACCGAGCGAAGCGGCTGGTCAACAGTTATTGCGCGAAGTGATTGATGAAATTTTCCAAAGTCTAACCCCACGCGAAGTCCGCATCTTACAACTTCGCTTTGGCTTAGTCGATGGATATTGTTACACGCTCGAAGAGGTAGGGAAAAAATTTGGCGTCACGCGTGAGCGTATTCGCCAAATTGAAGCTCAGGCGCTTAGTCGTTTGCGCCATCCCAGCCGCAGCCGTAAACTGCGTGATTACCTGTAGACCAAGAGCATGAATTAAAACGCGCTCCCACCAGGGAAGTGGAATATTGTTTCACGTGAAACACTGGCGCTGCTTGGCGCCAGTGTTTTTTATTCGCTTCATTTTTTTGATTTCGTGATTTTGTCTGATCGGTTCGCCAAGCAGTCCACTTTAATGTATAATCGGCAGATAAATCATGGCTTGCCGATGGGCAACAGGCAGATAATTTACGCGCTCAGCCTATCGTGATCTTAGGCGCATTCAGATGCCGAGTGGATTAGAGAGCATTGCCACTCTCCCTTACCACCAAGTTGTTGAAGGGAAAAATGCATGGGGCTTTTCAATCGATTTGTCGTAATTCTACTTTGGCTCACCTTGCTAACTTGCGTATGTCTCTTAGCAGTTAGTCCGTTTGACTCACTTAATAAGGTTGAAGCCCTGCTGGAATCTGGTAAAGCCGCCCTGAGTACGTGGCAGACGACTAATCCAACCAATTTTCTGATCGCACAAATTGCGGTAGGTGTGGTTGCAATCCTACTCTTTGGCACGTTATTGTGGGCCGAAATCTGGACCTGGCAGCGACGCGGTGTACGGATTCGGACCATTGATGGCAGCTCTGCCGAATTAGACACAGCGAGCGTGGGACGTCGCCTGGGATGGCATTTAGATCAGCTTGCCGAAATTATCAAGGCTGTACCCATCGTCAAAGCACGCGGTGGGTCTGTAGATGTAAAGCTGGAAATTGAGGCGGCATCAGACGTTGATATCCCAATGAAAACGGATGAAGTCGTTGAAGTGACGCGTGATGTGATCGAGCAAGATCTAGGCCTAAAATTAGGCAAATTAGATGTGCATATGCGCTGTGTCCCCTTTGAACCGGATTGGGTTCAATAATTTCAATAGAATCTTGGTTGATTACAAATCCGTAATGGCGGCCTTAATTGCAGCTTGAGATCATCCCGCTTTTTTGCCGCGTCTAATAACCCAACTGAAATGTAATGTATCTTTATGAATGGAAAATATCGGATCGAGCAGGCAGCCGAAGAAATCCAACTAGACGCCAACCCAGTGGAATCCAGCGAGGAGAATTCAGTTAGTTTACGCCAAGATGAAAGAGCAGAAATTTATATTGAGGCTGGCGGAGAAGCATTGCCACTCGGCGCCATCCTAGAAAGTCTGCTCTTTGTCTCCGATGCGCCAGTTGAGCCTTCGACCATTGCGAAAATCCTAGATTTTGACACCTCGATGATTGAACACGGTTTGCAACGTTTGGCCCAGACTTATGAAAATGACAAACGAGGCTTGCGGTTGCAGCAGCGCAATGGGAAGTTCCAATTGGTGACTCAACCCGCCGTTGCGTCAATTATTGAAGATTTTCTAAATTTAGATACAAGTAGCAAATTAAGTGGCCCTGCCCTAGAAACATTAGCCGTGATCGCTTATCGCCAACCAATTACACGTGTTCAAATTGAAGCTGTCCGCGGTGTTGATAGTGCGGGTGTATTGCGCTCCTTAGTGCAACGAGGGCTTGTAGAAGAAATCGGTCGGCTAGAGGTGGCTGGTCGTCCAATTTTGTATAGTGTGACCGATAGTTTTATGCAGCATTTTGGGCTGACCAAACTGGGGGAATTGCCACCTCTCGAGACCACCGAAGCCGATACCCTGTGGGCGACAACAAAATTAGCCGAGTTGGAAGGATATCCTAACGGTAAAGCGCCAGAATATGTCAGCGGATTCAACGAAAACAGGTCTGAATTGTAGGTTAGATGTCAGGTGCCAACATCCAGTTGGCGCGATAATTAATGCTGTTCGTTCAATCTAACAAATCCCGGTTGAGGTATGGCACCATGAGCATCCTTCAGCCAGTACGATGCAACCAAGATAAGGAGTAAAGAGTCTATGTACAGACCCGTACGCTGGACCATCTTTTCTCTGGTAGGCAGTTTTCTGTTCGTTCTATTATTAAGCACCGGCTCGGTTGTCCATGCCCAGGAGAAATCGTTGGTGTGGGAGCGGTTCGATGTAGATATTACAGTCAATTCAGACAGTACAATCGACGTAAATGAACATCAGGATATTCGCTTTACCCAGGGATCCTATACGTTTGGGTACCGTGATATTCCCATTAATAATTTTGATACGATTGATCAATGGGCTGTCACCGATCAAAGTGGGCATACGTATTATGCCGCCAACGGAGGTAGTGAACCCTATACTTTCGTTGTGGAACAGCAAAATTCGCACTATATCATTCGTTGGTACTTCCCAGCCATGAGAAATAGCAGCGAAACTTATACCCTTAGTTATAAGGTGCATAACGGGCTGCGCATCTATTCTGGCGATGATCAGCTCTGGTGGAAAGCCATCTACGGGGATCGCGCCTTCCCCGTATTAGCCGGACGCGTCACCGTCACCGTACCTCAAAAGGCAGAAATTCATCAGTGGGCCGCCTATATCAACAGCGCTGATGCCCGTGATTCGGCGACGGCCACGTTAGCAGAAGACAAGCATTCAATTCTGTTTGAATTGACGCAACGGCTTGACAGCGGCGAAGAATTTGAAGTTCGCACCCAATTTACGCATGGCGTTGTTGATGGGGTGGCCCCAGCCTGGCAGGCACAGGCCGATGCAGACGCGGCGCAATTGGAGGCTGAAATTGCCGAGCGTGAACGGTGGCGACCGGTGGCCACGCTAATTTTCGGTGCGTTAGGTTTGCTCTTGATTTTGGGTAGTCCAGCCCTGCTGTATGGCTTGTGGTATCGCTATGGCCGGGATAAATCGGTAGAAATGGTGGCCGATTACCTGCCCGAACCACCGGACGATTTGTCACCAGGCATGGCTGGTACACTACTGGATGAAAAAGTCGATATGCAGGACATCATCGCAACTTTGGTCGACCTGGCGCGGCGTAAAGCGATCAGCATCACCGAAGAGAAAGAAGATGGGCTATTCCGCAGCGGTACTGACTTTGTCTATCGCCGCGAACGTGATGACGTGGCCCTACAGCCCTATGAGCAAAAATTGCTGAACGGCATGTTCGGCAAAAAGGATGAAGTAAAATTGTCGGCGCTTAAGAACAAATTTTACGCCTTGTTGCCGGATATCCAATCAAGCATGTATCAGGCAGTGACCGATGCCAAGCTCTTCCCAAGCAATCCAGAAAATGTTCGTAACTTTTACGCGTATCTAGCAATTGCCGGTTTGGTCATTGCCGTGGTTGTTGGTATCGGCTTAATGAGTTTGTTTGGGGCATTGACAGAGGCCGCCATTTTGCCTGGTATTGGGGTTGGGGTGCTTGCGTTGGGTTTGCTGATCCTTTCCCGCAGTATGCCGCGCAAAACTGAACATGGCGCCGAAACAGCCGCGCGTTGGCAAGCCTTCAAACGCTATTTGGCGAATATTGAAAAGTATACCAACATTGAAGAGCAAAAGACGATTTGGGATCAGTGGCTACCCTATGCAATTGCCTTTGGCATTGACCGCCAATACATCCGCAAATTCGAAGGTGTAGACGCCCCTGCACCAGGTTGGTATTTCCCATCAGGTGACATGTATGGCCCCTATCGACGGCGCTATTATGGGACACCGTGGATGGGCCCTATGATGGGTGGTGGTGGCTCAATGCCAGGAAATTCCGGCAAACAGGAAGGTGGCGGCCTTGGTGGCGGGCTGAGTGAAGCGAGTCGGGGTATGGGCAACAGCCTGACCAGCATGAGCGCCGGTTTGGGGGCTATGTTGAACAGCGCCAGCAGTGTAATGACCAGTCGGCCTGCGCCAAGTAGCTCCTCTTCGGGGGGTGGCTGGAGCAGTGGCGGCGGTGGCTGGAGCGGCGGTGGCGGCGGCGGCGGTGGCGGCGGTGGTGGCGGTGGTGGCGGTTTCGGCTAAACCACAACTTTGACGCCGCAGCTACGTAGACCATACCAAGCGTAAGATTTTACACAACAAATAGTAGGGAGTGGAATATGATTGGTGGTGGACGCACAGTTGGGATTTTGATGATGATTGGTGGCATCGTGCTGCTTGTGGCCTTTGGCGCAGTAGTAGTGGCCAGTGGCGCCACCGGTGGGGGGACCATCTTAGGGATCTTTCTTGCGCTGCTCGTCGCCACGCCGATCTTTGGCGTCGGCTTTTATGTCTTCCGTAAAGGCACTTCCGAAAAAGCCGAGTTTGATATCGTGACGCAAGAGAAGAAGAT
>JAPLGZ010000005.1 GCA_026389895.1 Chloroflexota bacterium
GATAAAGTAAGCTTTAGTCATTGTTTTGTGTCATGATAAAGATCTGAGGATTTAGTTTACAGTGGAGAAGGCGTCTGGGTCGCAAGGTAGTTCACTTGCGTAAAGTTGCAGCAATTTTAGCCGCCGTCCGCCGCAAAAACAGAGTCCAAGCATAAATTATTGCCAGATCAGGCAATTCTTATTGTGCTAATTTCCGTTAGACGAACTGCTCATAATCAAGTAAGATAACAGACTGTGATAAGTGATCCCCGTTATCCTGATTATTCATAGAGCGGAGGAAGTGAATGGAAAAGAGCATAGCGCCCTATGGCGCTTGGCGTTCACCGATTGGGGCAGAATTGCTGGCCGCAGCCGGCGTCAGTTTGGGCGCGCTCCAGATTGATCGCGCCGATATCTATTGGGTGGAAGGTCGCCCTTTAGAGGGAGGACGCTATGTGATTGTCAAACGCACGCCCGACGGCCAAACCAACGATGTCACACCTGCAGGTTATAATGCGCGCACGATGGTCCATGAGTACGGCGGTGGCGCCTATCTCGTCCACGATGCGGCGGTTTATTTCACCAATTTTACTGATCAACGGCTCTATCGGCAGACGCCCGGCACCGATCCACAACCGATTACCCCAGAACCGCCGATGCCCCGGAGCTTGCGCTATGCCGATCTGCGCGTCACCGCTGATGGCCGCTGGTTGCTGTGTGTGCGCGAAAGCCATCAAACCAATGGCGTTGTGATCAACGAGTTGGTGGCCTTACCCACTGATGGTAGTGCAGAACCGCACGTTCTCACAACGGGCTATGATTTCTACGCCGCCCCGCGCATCAGTCCAGATAACCGCCAATTGGCCTGGCTCTGCTGGCAAAATCCACAAATGCCTTGGGATGGTACGGAACTCTGGGTGGCAACCTTGAACGATGACCTTAGCCTGAGCCAGCCGCGCCTTGTGGCCGGCGGCACGGGCGAGTCGATCTTTCAGCCGGAATGGCGCGCCGATGGCGTGTTACATTTCGTCTCGGATCGCACAGATTGGTGGAATCTTTATCGCGAAGTGGCTGGGCAAATTGAGGCGGTGGCGCCCATTGAAGCCGAACTAGGGGAGCCGCAATGGACCTTCGATCCAGCACGTTACGACTTTCTGGCCGATAACACGATTGCCTGTATTTACAGCCAAAACGGCCTTGATTATGTGGGACGAATCGCGCCGGATCGGCAAGCGATCGAACCCATTCCTTGTGCTTATACAGCGTTGCGTGGTTTGCATGCGGCAGGCCAGATGCTCTGGCTGATCGGTGGCAACCCAACCAGTGGCTCGACTCTATTTTCACTCGACCCGACCAGTGGCGCAATTACACCGGTCAAACAAGGGCTCCAGGTAGATGTAGATCCAGCGTTCTTTTCGGTGCCCCAACCGATTGAATTCCCCACCGAGCAGAACCTGACAGCGCATGCCATCTACTATGCCCCCACCAATCCTCACTATCAAGCGCCTGCAACAGAACGGCCACCCTTGCTCGTGATCTGTCATGGCGGGCCGACTGGCTCAACGCGCGCCCAGCTTGCGTTAGGCGTCCAATACTGGACGAGCCGCGGTTTTGGGGTTGTCGATGTCAATTATGGGGGCAGCAGTGGGTATGGCCGTGCTTATCGGGAACGTCTAAAGGGTAATTGGGGCGTTGTGGATGTGATGGATTGCATCAACGCGGCGCGCTACTTGATTGCTCAGGACAAGGTTGATGGGCAACGCGTCGCCATTCGCGGTGGCAGCGCGGGTGGGTATACCACTTTACGTGCGTTGACCTGGCAAAACTTTTTTGCGGCGGGCGCCAGTCACTTTGGTCTAGCCGAGTTAGAAACCTTTGTCAATGATACTCATAAATTTGAAGCCCGCTATCTGGATGGATTGATTGGCCCCTATCCAGAGCAGAAAGCGCTCTATTACGAGCGTTCACCCGTCAATTTTGCCGATCAGTTGAGCAGCCCGGTCATTCTGTTTCAGGGGCTGGAGGACAAAATTGTGCCGCCTTCGCAGGCGGAGATCATGGTCGAAGCGCTCAAGGCTAAACATTTGCCGTATGCCTATCTTGCCTTTGAAGGCGAGCAACATGGCTTTCGCAAAGCGGAGAACATCATCCGCAGCGCCGAAGCCGAACTCTATTTTTATGGTGAAGTTTTTGCGTTCGACCCAGCCGATGAGATCGAACCGGTTGATATTGCCAATTTGCCAGCCAAACAGGCAATCAAGTGATATTAACCCACTATTTATTGACCCCAATATTGTTGGCAATGGTGCTTGACCCTGGGCCAAGCATCGGCTGTCAAACTTGCTAAGATGGATCATTAGAAAAGAGAAGGAGTAAATCAAAATGCAAACGGCCGCAGTGGCACCCCAAACGGGACACAAAGCGCTAACCCAAGCGCAGATCGATGGTTTCTGGAGTGATGGTTTTGTCAGCGTGGGCAAAGTGCTCAGCGATGAACAGCTGGAGCTGTTGCGCGGCGAGTATGATCGCACGTTTGAACAAGCGCGCGCCGGGAAAATCAACTTCCGCAACTTGTCGATCAATAACACAGATGAGTTAGAAGATAAAAACCAGGCCAGCCAACAGATGTTGCAAATTATGCAGATGTGCGAAATCAATATTCAATTTCGTCGCCTGGCCTATGATGAACAGTTGCTCGACATGATCGAAGATTTGATTGGGCCTAATATCCAACTGTTTCATGATCAGGCGCTCTATAAACCAGCCTATCATGGCGGGCCGGTCTTTTGGCATCAAGACAACGCTTATTGGAAATGTGCACCGGCCAACTTGGTCAGCGTCTGGCTCACGCTGGACGATGTGGATGAAGACAACGGCGCGATGCAATTTATCCCAGGGTCGCATTTGCGGACGGTGGGGCATGGTCAGGCCCAAAGCACCAACGCGCTGCTCGATAGCGGTGGCGAGGTGGATGAAAGCCAGCGGGTTGTGGTTGAATTGCCGGCGGGCGGGGTCTGTATCCATCACTGCCAGACGTTGCATCATACCGCGCCCAATACGACGCCGCGGCAGCGCCGCGCCTTTGCCATCCACTTTATGACGCCCGGCACGAAATCATTGCGCACGAATCAATATCTCCCCGTCTCCTTTGGCCGTCCGATGTTGCGTACACGGGCGTAGAAGCGTGAGGCGTGATACGTGATCATGAAACGATGACTTTCATGATCACGTATCACGCCTTCCAAACATACATTACTGATACAAAATCATAAATTGAGGAACACAGCTGTATGAAAACTATCGGCGTCGGTGTGATCGGTCTGGGCATGGGCAAAAATATGC
>JAPLGZ010000002.1 GCA_026389895.1 Chloroflexota bacterium
CCTAAGCCTGCGCCAGCCGTGCTACGCCGTAAACTAGTATCCACGCGATAGAAACGCTCGAAGATGTTGGGCAGCTCTTGCTGGGGGATACCGATGCCTTCGTCGGCTACGTACAATACAACACGCGACGCCTGATTTACACTGGGCTCTTGCTCCACCCAGCCACCAATGCGAATCACACCACCTGCCGGCGAATACTTAATGGCGTTGTTGACAAGGTTGGTCAAGACCTGGCGCAAGCGTGTTTCATCGCCCCAAATCAGTGGCAATGGCTTTGGGAAATCCAATTCAATCTGATGGTGTTCTGTCTGAAGTCGGTAGGCCTCAGCCACCTTACGTGCCAATGTTTGCAAATCTACGTCCGCATAATCCAAGCGCAGACCGCTGGCTTGAATCCGGCTAGCATCCAACAGATTATTGATCAAGGCTTCCAAACGATCAGCCTCTTCTTCAATAATCTGTAGGCTCTGGCGCGCCGTCTCAGCATCCCACTGTGCATCCGGACGGGCCAATGTCTGGGCATACCCTTTGATCAGCGCAACAGGTGTCTTCAGCTCATGACTCATGATCGAGGTGAAGGTATTCTTCATCTCCTCTTCTTCGCGAAAACGTGTAATATCATGCACATTGACAATGATATTGACCAGTTGCCCTTGCTCATCATATAAAGGCGTATAGGTAATCGAAACAGTTAAACGACCGCCCCCTGGCCGATTCAAATCGCCTTCGCAGTGCAAACTTTCGCCATTCGGAAAATCAGTAAAGTCTTCAGTCTGACAGATATCATCACCTTGGATATTTTGGAGGGCGATCACTTCCTGGCAGGTTCGATCAATGGCATCATCGGGCGTCATATCCACCATCGCCGCCATCGCCTGGTTAATCACAAGGACACGCCGCTCGGCATTCAAAATCAAGACACCATGGGCGCTATTTTCAATGATGGTCGCGAGCCGGCTACGTTCTGTCTCTAGTTGATGATAAAGGCGAGCATTACGCACAGCAATTGCTGCTTGATAGGCAAAACCTTGCAAAAATTGCCAGTCAAGTTGGGTAAAGGCATACTCAGTGCGAAACAAGTAAATAATCCCAAATAGCTCATCCTCAAATAAGAGTGGCAGCCCGATCACCTGTCCAAGCGCGAAGCCTAATTTTTCCTCGACCAGGCGCACACGAGCTTGTAGATCTAGAAAAGTGGGATCGGCCCGCGCAGAAAATTCACCATTCTCGCCAGAATCCTCGTCACTTGGCGCAAATGTGACATCTAATAAAGGCTCAAAGGCCGGGAGAAGCTGCGGAGCAATGCCATAGACCGCGCGAATTTGATACTTGGAGACCGTTCGACGACGGTTATGGACGCCCAGTTCCTCTTCTTCCAATACAATCAAACCCGCGCGACAGCCCACCAGTTCAGCCGCGCTGCTTAAAATCAACTTGAGTAAACTGGGCAAGTCGAGGCGCGAAGTCATGGCCCGCGTGATCAGTAGAAGGAACTCACGCTGCCGCAATTGGTAGGTTGCCATCAAAGCAGGAACGTTCATAATGAGTTATCAGCTATGAAAGAGGATGGATTGTTAATGGGTGGGACTAGCGACCGGCATGCCCTGGCATCAATTGAGTAAATTTTCGCCTCTAAACCAATCTGGCAGCAATTCAGCAACGCTGGTGGTGCGGAAATTGCCTGTTTCGTCTGTGATATAGACAAGCATAGCCGGCCCTAATTCGGCCATCACTTGGCGACAGATGCCACAAGGCGAACCACCATTCTTGGTGGCAACGGCAATGGCAATAAAATCATGCTGGCCTTGGGCGATAGCGGATGTCAGGGCCACCCGCTCCGCACAGATTGTAGCTCCATAGGCAGCGTTTTCTACATTACAACCATAAATCACAGTCCCATCCGCCATCAATAAGGCTGCACCGACCGTATAGTGGCTGTAGGGGGCATAAGCCCGTTGACGAGCAAGCAATGCTTGTTGAACAAGCGCTTCGGCAGTTAGCATCAGTTCGTCTTTTTCATCATGTTTCAAATGCCTGGCGCCTCTTCACATTGATTAAGAATCTGAACCTTGAAAATCATAAAGAGAGTTTCCACCGGTTGCGTGGCTGGTTTTTGACGAGCCTGCCGCATCGGCCTCAGAAAGCTCGCTGGGTGGCGTAGCGATCAATTCAGCGCGCACATGATCGATGCGTTGGCCATCGAGGGAAAGCACCGTAAAACGCCAGCCCGCAAGTTCAACGGCCTCACCTTGCTCTGGCACATGGCCTAACAAACTGTAAATTAGCCCACCTAGGGTATCAACATCTTCGTCTGGTAATTCAACATCTAGAAGTTTCGATAGTGAATAGAGATCTAAGCGGGCGTTTAGCATGTAAACATTCGCGCCAATGGCCTCGACAAAAACATCTTCTTCATTATCGTACTCATCCTGAATATCGCCAACAATCTCTTCGATCAAATCTTCAATGGTCACAAGCCCGGCGATCCCACCATATTCATCAACGACAACCGCAATATGAACATGTCCTTGCTGCATCTCTTTAAGCAGAGCATGCACCTTCTTACTAACGGGCACAAAATAGGGTGGCCGCAACAATTCTCGAATTGGCGCATCCGTACGCTGGTCACGGAAACATTTCAGCAAATCCTTAGCATACAAAATGCCCAAGATTTGATCAACATGTTCCTCATAGACGGGAATACGGCTATGGCCAGCAGTAATGATCAGGTCGAGCGCTTCATGCAGACTCGTCTCTACATCAATAGCAACCATATCGATCCGCGGTACCATCACCTCGCGAACCACAGTTTCAACCATTTCGAGAATGCTGGCGATCATCTGCTTTTCGCTCGCTTCGATCGAGTTCTTTTCCTCATTGACATGCATAAGTTCACGTAGATCTTCGCTATGTAATAAGGCATCGACCTCATCTTTCGCATCATCATGACCACCAAGCCAGGTAGACACGATATGCAGCAAAGTGGAGAGCGGTTGGCAGAGTTGCACAAGTCTCCACGCAAGCGGAGCAAGTTTAAGCACCAACGCTTGCTCATGGTGTAGAACCAGGGCCCTGGTGGTAACCTGTAGAATAACAAAAATCAGCCAGGCCGTAAAAGCAACGACGATCCCTTGCGTGATCACCGTATGGATGACAAATTGGACAGCGATAGCGCCAACGATTACCAAACCCGCACTTTTTAACAGAAGCAAGGTGGTCGATAAACCATTCGCATCCGTTAGGAGCTTATCAACGAGCAAGGCCCGTGCATCACGCCGTTCAACAAGTTTACGAAGATCACTATGACTTACACCAGCAAAAACAACTTCAATCGCCGTGGCTAAAACAACTAGCAGCACCGCTAGCCCAATAATTAGCCACGGCCATAGATTAGAATCAGGTTCCACAACAAACTCCTTAACAATTTACTCGTCGTGCGTAACATCCACATTAGGACTATCAGAAGCTAACGTGGCATCATTTCGATTTGCTTGGCGCGCCGGTACACCATAGACCAGGGTATTGGCTGGTACATCTTTGGTCACTACAGAGCCTGCCCCAGTCATTGCATGATCGCCGAGGGTAACAGGCGCCACAAGCAAAGTATCACTGCCGATAAATACATCTTTGCCGATCACTGTTTTGCTTTTCTTTTGGCCGTCATAGTTACAGGTAATTGTTCCAGCACCAATATTAGCCGTAGCTTCAATGTGTGTATCGCCAATGTAGCTGAAATGGCCCATCTTTGTACCGGGTCCCAAATAACTATTCTTTACTTCACCAAAGTTTCCCATATGGACGCCTTCCGCCAAATGCGCACCAGGGCGCAGCCGACCAAATGGCCCAATTTCGCAATGATCTTCCAAGCGAGCCTTTTCCATGACCGAATAAGTAATTCGGCAATAATTGCCAATCTCACTGTCGATAATCTGGCTATGCGGCCCGATTTGGGAATTAGCTCCGATCCTGGTATTACCCTGCAACAAACAGCCCGGTAAAACAGTCGTATCACTTCCAATTTCAACTGTATCTTCAATATACGTGGTCTCGGGGTCGATGAGAGTCACGCCGGCCAACATATGTTTTTCATTGATGCGCCGCCGGATCACCTGTTCGGCAAGGGCCAGATGGACACGTGTATTGATCCCATTTACTTCTTCCAGAGGAGCAAGCGTTGTCGCCACCTTGCGGTTCTGCGCAGTGGCAATGCCCACCATATCAGTTAAATAGTATTCGCCTTTTTTGCTCAGTGGAATCTTGGATAGATTATCCCACAGCCATTCATTATCAAAACAGTAAATACCCGGATTAAGTTCAGTGATCGCTTTCTGCTCGGGCGTGCAATCTACTTCCTCAATAATTTCTTGAATTTCACCTGCTGCATTGCGGATGACGCGACCAAAACCTTGTGCATCATCCCGCACAACAGTCAACATTGCCATAGCAAAATCGGGTTGTGTATGATTATTTTCAAATAGCGTTATTAAATTTTGTATCGTGGCAACTTGTAATAGTGACGTATCAGCATAAATGACAAGCACCGCATCGGCCTTGCCGCGCAAAAGGTGTTCAGCCTGTCGAACAGCATGACCGGTGCCTAAAAGTTCAGACTGCACGGCATATTCCACACGTTGGCCGAGCAAAGCCTGTACCCGTTCCTTGCCATGACCGACCACCACGATTGGTGGGAGTTGACTTACCGCTTCACCTAAACAGACAGCCCATTCAACCATCGGGCGACCCGCGACAGGATGCAATACCTTAGGTAATTCCGAACGCATCCTTGTCCCAAATCCCGCAGCAAGGATCACCGTTGCAAGCTTCATAAAACCTCCATCAATATCTTTAATTAGGCAAGAAATGGTTTGGGAAAACAAAAAGCCAGACGCACTCAGCAAGGCTGAACGGTCTGGTATTAAGTGACACTATAAGTAAGCAATAATAACAAACAAAAATAGCAAAAGAAGGGAGGGGGTGAGTTTCGTTGGCGATGACCTACTCTCGCATGTAGAAACCACAGACTACCATCGGTGCTGGCGGGCTTAACTGCCGGGTTCGGGATGGGACCGGGTGTACCCCCGCCGCTCAAATCACCAACAAAACACACTCCCCCAAGGACAACAAGCGTTCCAAAGAAACGCCTGATACCCTAAAAACTAAATAGGATTAGAACCTTCACCGTCTAAAGAATGATTGACATTGATTAAGCCCTCGTGCATTAGTACGGCTTCGCTGAAGACATTTCTGCCCTTACACGTGCCGCCTATCAAGCTGGTCGTCTCCCAGCGCACTTACTGGCTTATGCCATGAGGGAACTTATCTCGAAGCCGGCTTCCCACTTAGATGCTTTCAGCGGTTATCCATCCCAGACTTAGCTACCCAGCTATGCCGTTGGCACGACAACTGGCACACCAGAGGTCTGTCCACCCCGGTCCTCTCGTACTAGGGGCAGATCTTCTCAATTCCCTTACGCCCACAGCGGATAGAGACCGACCTGTCTCACGACGGTCTGAACCCAGCTCGCGTACCACTTTAATGGGCGAACAGCCCAACCCTTGGGACCTACTACGGCCCCAGGATGTGACGAGCCGACATCGAGGTGCCGAACCTTCCCGTCGATGTGAACTCTTGGGGAAGACTAGCCTGTTATCCCCGGGGTAGCTTTTGTCCGATGAGCCACGGCCCTTCCACTCGGTACCGTAGGATCACTAACGCCGACTTTCGTCTCTGCTTGACTTGTAGGTCTCGCAGTCAAGCTCCCTTATGCGTTTACACTCTATGACTGGTTTCCATTCAGCCTGAGGGAACCTTTGCGCGCCTCCGTTACTCTTTCGGAGGCGACCGCCCCAGTCAAACTGCCCACCTGGCACTGTCTCCTCACCAGATTATGGTGAAGGTTAGAGTCAAAACTTACTCAGAGTGGTATTTCACTGACGACTCCACCGAACCTAGCGGCCCAGCTTCACAGTCTCCCACCTATCCTACACAAAGTAAGTCCTAACCCAATGCCAAGCTACAGTAAAGCTCCACGGGGTCTTTTTGTCCTGCTGCGGGTAAAGAGCATCTTCACTCCTATTTCAGTTTCACCGGGTCCTTCGTTGAGACAGTGCTCCATTCGTTACGCCTTTCGTGCGGGTCGGAACTTACCCGACAAGGAATTTCGCTACCTTAGGACTGTTATAGTTACAGCCGCCGTTCACCGGGGCTTCAGTTCAGAGCTTGCACCCCTCCCTTTAACCTTCCGGCACTGGGCAGGCGTCAGCCCGTATACATCGTCTTGCGACTTAGCACAGACCTGTGTTTGTGATAAACAGTCGATAGAGCCATTTCTCTGCGGCCTCTTCAGACTCGGACAAGCTAGTCGTCCTTATCCTACAAAGGCGATCCTTATCCCGAAGTTACGGATCTAATTTGCCTAATTCCTTAACGAAGGTTCTCCCGATCCCCTTGGTATACTCTACCCATCCACCAGAGTCGGTTTGCGGTACGGTCACGCAAAGCTAACTAGAGGCTTTTCTTGACAGTATAGGCTCAGTCGCTTCCACCCTAACGGGCTCGCCATCACTCCTCAGCTCAACGGGTCTTTTAACCCCCATCTCAACGCCTACAAGTTTGGCACCGGCACTTCCAACCGCCGGCCGACCTACCCTGCTGTGTCACCCCTTCGCTCAAACACTTTGACGTGGTACAGGAATATTAACCTGTTGTCCATCGGCTACGCCCTTCGGCCTCGCCTTAGGCCCGACTAACCCGACGCGGATTGACCTTCCGTCGGAAACCTTAGATTTACGGGGGCTATGATTCTCACATAACTTACGCTACTCGTGCCAACATTCTCACTTCTGGCCGCTCCACGGCTCCTTCCGGTACCGCTTCGTTGCAGGCCAGAACGCTCGCCTACTGCTCCTCTAGAACCGAAGTCCTAGACAAACCCGTAGCTTCGGTGGGCGACTTGAGCCCCGTTATATTTTAGGCGCAGAATCACTTGACCAGTGAGCTATTACGCACTCTTTCAAGGGTGGCTGCTTCTAAGCCAACCTCCTGGCTGTCTCAGTAACTCCACATCCTTTCCCACTTAGTCGCCACTTGAGGACCTTAGCTGACGGTCTGGGTTCTTTCCCTCTCGACCACGAAACTCATCTCCCGTAGTCCGACTACCACGCTTTGAATCTCGGCATTCGGAGTTTGATTGAGTTCAGTAGGCGTGTAGCCCCTTACCTCATTCAGTGCTCTACCTCCGAGATTAAACGCTGTGGCGCTAACCCTAAAGTTATTTCGGCGAGAACCAGCTATCTCCAGGTTCGTTTGGCATTTCACCCCTAACCACAGCTCATCCGAGCATTTTGTAACATACAACGGTTCGGTCCTCCACGAGACATTACTCCCGCTTCAACCTGGCCATGGTTAGCTCACCTGGTTTCGGGTCTACATTTAGCAACTGAACGCCCTGTTCAGACTCGCTTTCGCTTCGGCTCCGGCTGTATCTGCCTTAACCTTGCTACTAAACGTAACTCGTCGGCTCATTCTCCAAGAGGCACGCCATCACCCGACAATCGATTGCTCGACTGTATCAGGCTCTGACTGCTTGTAAGCGCACGGTTTCAGGTTCTATTTCACTCCCCTAACAGGGGTGCTTTTCACCTTTCCCTCGCGGTACTAGTTCACTATCGGTCGTTAAGAGTATTTAGCCTTGGAAGGTGGTCCCACCAGCTTCCCGCAGGATTTCTCGTGTCCCGCGGTACTCAGGATCCCGACCAGACAAACACGAATTTTGGATACGGGGCTATCACCCGCTGTGGCTGGCCTTTCCAGTGCCATTCTCCTATCCCTGTCGTCCTACTGTCGGTCCTACAACCCCGCTGTAACCAAAGCCACAACGGTTTGGGCTGCTCCGCTTTCGCTCGCCACTACTTACGGAATAATCTCTTTTCCTCCGGGTACTTAGATGTTTCAGTTCCCCGAGTTCCCCGCTATAAGGCTATTGATTCACCTTATGCTACGCTAGCATTCCCTAGCGTGGGTTTCCCCATTCGGACATCGACGGCTCACTGTTCTAGCGCAACTCCCCGTCGCTTATCGCAGCGCTACACGTCCTTCATCGGCTCTTAACGCCAAGGCATTCCCCGTGCGCCCTTAGTAGCTTAACCAAACAATTCATTCTTTACACGCTGAAACGTTCTCAAGCTAAATTTCACGTGTGAAACATTCATTTAGAGAAGATGTTCTAATCCTATTCAGTTTTTAAGGTACCAAGCAGATTAATAATTAATTACTAACTATTAATCGTTAATGCTTTTTCTCGACCGTCAGCCAAGTATTAATTGTTAGTTATTCACTATTAATTATTATGGTGGGCCTGAGTGGACTCGAACCACTGACCCCTGCGTTATCAGCACAGTGCTCTAACCGGCTGAGCTACAGGCCCAAAAAAGCCATTAACCGCTAAAGAGTGATAAGACATCAGCGTAAGGATTTGTACGTCTTGCGTACAGTTGTGTTTGTGTTTCATTCAAAAGACATCTCGTTGCTTGCGCAATTACTCTGTCTATCTCTAGAAAGGAGGTGATCCAGCCGCACCTTCCGGTACGGCTACCTTGTTACGACTTCGTCCCAGTCATCGGCCCCACCCTAGGCAGCTCCCTCCTTGCGGTTAGGTCACCGACTTCAAGTGTTACCAACTCCC
>JAPLGZ010000820.1 GCA_026389895.1 Chloroflexota bacterium
ATCATACCCATAGCTGCGGCCCCAGGTGACAATTGTCTCGCCAGGCGACAAACCAAAAATTGGGATATCCTTTTGGTGGAACGTGGTGTCTACATCGACTAAACGGGTGATTTCCTGGCGACTCTGCAAATCGTAGACCACAATGGTTTGGGGCGCTTCAAACCACGCTACTAAGAACGGGCTGATGCCGAAATAAGCGTTAAGATCCCAATCGCCCCGGGAGCCGAGGTCATGTGTCAGGGTAATGATTTCCTGCGTTTGTAAGTTGGTGGCATACAAGTTGGCGCTCTGATAACCATTGTCCTCGCCGAAAGCTACCCAGTTATCACTGATTTGGGGAATGGACAAAGGCGAGCCGAGTTGGGCAATGAAGCGATCTTGACCGGTTGCCAAGCGATAGGCATGGAGGTCGCCATCGAAAAACCAGAGCAGATATTCTTCATTCATTGTCCCAAAGACCGCCGCGTTGCTATCATCGCCGAGGCGCGTTTCCTGGCCTGTTGCCGTATCGATCACATAGAGCGTCTGCCACTGGGTGCGATCTGCAGGATATTCATTGCGATAGGTGTAGCGAGTGTTGCTGGGTTTATTATATAAGGTCGGTGTCCCCACGACGACCTGAGGGATGGCGGGCGCGCCAGTCGCCGTGTGATTGGGCGCCAGCGGCAACACTCGCACCGGTGCGCTGAAGGGCTGCGCGATGGCGGCGGTCGGACGCCAACGCTCAATTTGGGTGTGAAAGCGTATTCCACTGACCAGTAGTGCTAACAGCGCTATCCCGATCAAGGTATAACTCCAAGAACGAATTTTCATCTGTATTCCCTTGTGTTGCCTAAGCTTTATGACTGAAAATGATGGTCGTTGCCAAGACACAAGCTACTGTATCCCTGCCTGGTGCGCGCTTGGCGAGCGTTGACGGCGCAGTGCTGGCGCTTACCAGGCAGTGGGCCACCAGAGGCGAAACCACTCACGTTCATAGACGCCGTTGTCATCTTCCATGTAGGCTTCATGCCAGTTGTTTTCGTAATTTTGATGAAGATGATTCCCTGCATCGCGACAAGTGCCGGCTTCGTTTTTGTCTTGGTTCACCAACAACCAGGCAATCACAGACCGAGCCCATTGTTCCTCCTCGATAAAACGCACCAATGAGTCACGAAGGGCCGCGGGGTCGGCATCCTTACTCACGACCGCACCGGTGGCGCCGTCTTGACAAGGGGATTTGCGGTCTGCTTCGGTAATGAAGGTAGGGCGTGGACCGATTTGCTCTAACATACCGATTGAGAGATATTGGATGACATGGTCGCTCTTGATAATCGTTACGGTGTCGGTCAAAGGTTTCCCAGCACAAGGAATATCGATGCTTGGCTCTTGGCCTTGAATCGGCTCCCATGCTTCATGGCCGGGACGCCAGTAATTGTGCCAGGCAAAGCCGTCCGCTTTAGGGTCAGGATAAGGGTTGGCTGCATCCGGGTCGTAGCCAAACATTTGCTTCATAAAGTCGATGCCCGAACGATGTTTACTGTCACCATTCACTTGCCACTTCTCACAACTGCCAAGATGATAATGTTCGCCATAGAGACTCTGAGAGATAGAAGGGGAAAGAATTTGCAGGGCAGGCTGAAGTTTTTTCGCCTTATCATACAACGTTGCAAAGTAGTCATCCATCTCAATCCAGGCTTGTTTATTATTTACAGGCGGATTCACACTAATCCCTTGTTCTCTAAACTTGCCATACCATTCATAGTTAGGCTCATTGGCCGGTTCAAAGAAGAAGGAAGTCAGCGGCCAGTGGGCAGCGATGTTCACCTGATAAATCGCCTGCATCTCCTCGGCAATATCCTGAATATCCCGATATTGATGAATTTTGTCCTGTTGTTCTTTGCCCGTTCCACAATAATTGCCACCTGCTGGCTGCGCCGTCGCTAACAACGTATGCGCTCGGCGGCTCGGCTGGTCATAGTCGATGAAGTTGCCCGGCGAGGGGGTGATGCGGATCACGACCAGCGTGCCGGCGCGGACGGCGGCAGTCAGATATTTGTACAGATTGTACGGTTCGTGTGCCCCGGTCTGCTTCACCCCGGCCGCGGCAATCCGGCACTCCTTATGCGATTCATCCCATAGGTACCGATAAAGGTTATACAACTGGTCACTCTGCACGGTGACCGCCGCCGGCCAGGTGCCGGTCACCGTGCAGAGTGACCAGCGTAAAAAGTTCTTCCCGCCAGTCGGAGGAGTTGCGGTTGCCCAAATGAATCCCGCTTTTTTGCTTAATGCGGCTGACATGCCGGTCAATGAACGGTAAATAGACCGTGTTGGGGCCAGCCGGGGCATGGGGAACGGCTTGCGCTTGCACCGTGCGCGTGGCACGGTACGTGTCAAGCACCAGCACACTGCCGAAGAGCACGATCATGAGACTGACGATCAAACAGATTCTTTTCATAGATTTTCCTTGTCCAGCGGTGGGGTGCGTGCGGTGCGTGCGCGGTTTGGCCGCACGAGTTCGTTATTCAAAACAACCGCTGAACGACCAATATACCAGCCTGCGCCAACAATGGCATGAGGCTTTTGCTGGATCTTTGACTTACGGTTTAGGGAATTACTGGCATGCGGTCGTGAAGCGGATGTTATCAACGGTAAAATCCGTGGGAAACGCCCAATCCGTCGCTGCGCACGGAAGACCCGTTGTAATGGCGTATCAATGCCTGGATTGAAGGCCAAGCCCCAACCCAGTTGAAAACTGCGCGGCGCCATAAACTGGCTTACAAGCGGAAATGTTCTCACATAACAAAGCGGCTCACCGAACAGGTGAGCCGCTTTGTTGACTTCGTATTCCGGCTTGATTCCGCACTCTTTAGGCTGGCTTTGCCCGCTCTAACGCGGCAATCAAATCTTCGATCCGCACGGGTTTGCTGATGTAGTCGTTCATGCCGGCGGCGATGCAGATATCGCGGTAGCCATTCATGACATCGGCGGTCATGGCAATGATATGGGGCTGATAATATTCATCGGTATGCCGGCGAATGCGCCGGCTGGTCTCCATGCCATCCAATTCTGGCATATGCACATCCATTAAGACGACGTCATAGGGTTGGCGTTTGAGCGCTTCGAGCACTTCAAGCCCGTTGGCTACTACATCCGCCCGATAGCCCAGCCGTTGCAAGATGCGCAGGCCAACTTTCTGGTTCACAATATTATCTTCGGCCAATAAGATGCGTAACAGGGATGGGGTGGCCGCCGCAGGCCCAAATTGGGATTGCGGTGGTGCTGATACCACTGGCGTTGACGGACGGTCTACGATGCGCAGGAGTGCATCGCGCAATTGCGATTGTTTGACCGGTTTGTTGAGTATGGCCACCCATTCGCTATTTTTCGAAATTTCGCCAAGATTCGCCTTGCCCATCGACGTAAGCAAGACCAGGGGCAGTTGTTTGGTGGCTGGTTGGTTGCGTACGGCCGTCACCAAAGCCGCGCCGTCCATTTCTGGCATGCGCATGTCTAGAATCGCCATGTCAAACGGGGCGCCTGTGGCTAATTGCGCGAGCGCTTCTGCGCCCGAAGCGACGGCGACCGCGGTCATCCCCCAGCGCCGGGTCTGGTGTAAGAGAATGGTGCGGTTGACCGCCGTATCATCCACGATCAAAATCTGTTTGCCCTGCAACGCCTGTAAATTATAAGGGGTGGCGGGTTGCGCGGCCATGGCAGATGCCAATAGTGTGAAGTGAAAGGTCGAGCCTTGGCCTACTTCGCTTTCGACCCACATGACACCGCCCAGCAATTCGCATAAACGTTTGCTGATCGCCAAGCCCAAACCGGAGCCGCCGTATTTGCGTGCGGTCGAAGCATCAATTTGCGAAAAGGATTGGAAGAGCCGGTTCATCCGCTCTTGGGGGATCCCAATGCCAGTATCGCGCACGGCAAAGTGAAGTTCATAGAGCGGGCCTGAAGGCACGGAAGGTGGAACGATTTGGGTGTCCCCAGTTTCTGGATTTTCTTGTTCTGGGGCTTTGCTTATTTCGTCGATCGATTGAACCGCTACCGTCACCACAACTTCGCCTTTGGGTGTAAATTTCATGGCATTGCCCACCAGGTTGACGAGGATCTGGCGTAGTCGCGTCTCATCGCTCGCGATTATATCGGGGACGCGCTCATCAATCTCATAGGCCAACTCCAGATCTTTCTCCGCCGCTTTGGCGCCAAAGAGATCGAGGGTGGATTCAATACATTCTGCCAGAACAAACGGGTGCACTTCGACTTCCAATTTGTCCGACTCGATTTTGGAGAAGTCTAGGATGTCATTGATGACATTCAGCAGGTTATCGCTGCCTGTGCGAATTGTCTCGACAAAATCACGCTGTTCTGGTGTAAGCTGCATGTCCAATAAGAGGCTGGTCATGCCCACGACGGCGTTGATCGGCGTACGGATCTCATGGCTCATATTGGCCAGAAATTCCGATTTAGCCAGCGTGGCGGCTTCGGCGGCTTCTTTCGCCAGGCGCAATTCATGCTCGACCGTTTTCAGACCCGTGATATCGCGACTAATGCCAATCAAACCAATGATCGTGCCATCGCTGTCGTGTAATGGCAACTTGGTGGTCAGCCCCCAGAGAGAGTGGTCGGCATCTGAAGATAACAGTTCAATTTGGTTCACGATTGGTTCGTTGCGCTCGATGACGCGCCTCTCATCTAGGGCAAAGCTGGTCGCACGCTCGGCAGGCAAGAAATCGAAATCGGTTTTGCCAATGACGCTGTCGAATGTAATTGTTTCAGGGATATGAGCGCCTAATAGACGTAAGTGGGCGGCATTGGCGGTGATGAATTGGCCCTGGGTATTTTTTACATAAATATAATCCGGCAAGTGATCCATCAAGGTGCGCAGCAAGTTGCGTTCCGTTGCCAGGGCATCTTCGGCGCGTTTACGTTCGGTCATCTCGGTGGCCACACAGACCAGGTAATCTGCCCGCTCATGGTCGAGCAGCAGCGGCCGTTTCACCGCTTGAAACCACCGCAGATTCCCTGCCCCATCGCGCGCGCGATAGAGTGGCGTCACTTGCTCTTGCCGTGTCTCTAGGACGGCTTGGTCTTCTTGCTGATTTTGCGGCGCATCGCTGTACATCGCCGTTGTCAAGGCGTCATCCACCTGGCCGAGCATGGCGGCAGGCGTTTTGCCGGCAAATTTAGCAAAGGCTTCATTGACGAGGATAAAGCGGTTGGCGCGATCCTTGACCGAGATATGGCTGGGCAAGGTGTCAAGCACATCATGCATGAATTTTTCTTGGTGACGCAACTGCTCGGCAATCTGCTTGCGGGCTAGCGCACTGCCCAAACTTGTGGCCAAGGTGGTCAAGATTGAACGTGTACTGTCCGACCAAACGCGCTCGGTCTGGCAATCGTCGAAACCAATAAACCCCCAAAACTGCCCATCACTCAAGATCGGGGTTGCCAGAATGGAGAGGATGCCTTGCGATTTAAGCCATGCCTGCTCCTCGGTGGGCAGAGTACGCACCAGGCCCTCGATCGGTTTTCCTTGTGCTAGCGTGCGGCGCCACCGCTCAAACTCATCGCCATAAGGCATATTTTGGCGTGTGGCATTGATGAATGGCGCAGGCATCGAAGGCCGCATCCACTCAAATCGTCGACTCATCACCATTTGCCCAGTGGTTGGGTGGGGGTAATTTTCAAACAAATAGACGCGGTCAATTTCGAGGGCCTGACCCAAAATTTGCAAGGCGCCGTTCACACTAGCCGCATAATCGGTTGCGGTTAACAGTTGATCGGTTGCCTCTGCCACTGCGCGCAATAGACGATCATGTTTCTGTAATGCGTCATCAGCCTGTTTACGCACCGTAACATCGGTAAAAATCGTCAAAATATGTTCACACTGGCCATCGGGGCCAGCTAACGGCAATTTTGTTACCTGAAACCAATGACAA
>JAPLGZ010000404.1 GCA_026389895.1 Chloroflexota bacterium
ACCCCTGCAATGGCGCCCCACTTTTTTGATTTCTCTACAGGCAGATCAATTTAACCCAGTAGCTCCAAGGCAAAATAATAACCCGGATTCCAACTTTGGCAGACCAGGAAAAGTTTCCCGTTGTGCTCGTGCCAGACTACGTTGTGCAGGTGATCGGCGCGTTCGATCCCCAAATCTTCTTTCGGGCGGATCGTTGAGAGCACTTCATAGGTGACGGCGTCTAAGATATAGATCGGTGCCGGTCGCCCTTTGATGGGATCATCTAAGCTGCCCACGACGGCATACCAACGGTTGTCGCGCTGGATAAAATCAATCCCACACGGGCGCGAGCCAGCCGGGATTGGATAAGAGCCGCTAAAGTGGCCGTCAAAGCTGGTCAGTTCGAAGCGGGAATGGGGTCGATCGGCAATGGCTAATTGGTTGCCCGCCGGGGTGCGATTCATGCCGTGCGCGGTGCCGAATTTCCCTAATTCTTCGCTATTTTCGGTTTTACCACCAAAAGTGCTCTGCCATTGGCGCGTCGATAGATCCGCCGTTGAGATATAGTTGGCGCCATAACCATCGGCGACGATCAGTTGATTGCCGTTTAACACGGTATCTGTCGGCCGGAAGGGCGTCTCGGCATTCTGATATTCATCAAACTCCGGCCTGGGTAGAATGAAGTCGATATCGCCATCGAGGCTCGCGACAACGACCTTGGCCTCGCTATTGGCAGCCAAGAATAGCCGCATCTTGCCGTCAAACTCACCAATCTTGGTGCTATGAAAGTTGACCGACGTTAAATCTGGCGGCAATTCAATCAGATCTTGGGTCGTCAAGTCGGCACTGATGCGCAACAGACCACAGCCGGGCATACCGTAGTAGACTTGACCATAGCCAGGGCGCTTGTCCACAGCAAACCCACCGTGCAACTTCTCTTCCACCGTAAGCGCTTTCGCAGGCAGGCTGTGCAAATCTTCGCAATGGGCGAAGACAAAGGGCGCTTGGCCACTCTGTTTTCTAGAGCTCATTCGATCCTCCTCGGATCAAAATAGTGGGCGGAGTGAGATAGCTGCTCCGCCCACAAGGTTTTTAATTGACTGACATACTACTTACAGAGGGCGGAGGAGACAAGGAGAGGGGGAAACAGGGGGACAAGGCACGACGACCGGCTACTAATCCCTCATCCTGTATCCCTAATCCTAAGGGAGAAGGCCAGACAAAATTTCCCTGTCTCCCCTTCTCCCTGTCTCCTTATCTCCCCTACTCTCTCTTACTTAATCATCCCGTGCGGATCCAGCACATACTTCTTCGCGGCGCCAGCATCAAAGTCCTTATAGCCATTGGCGGCTTGTTCCAGCGAAATGACCGTGACATTGGTCGCTTTGGCGATCTGAATCTTGTCGTGCAAAATGCACTGCATCAATTGGCGATGATAGCGCATCACAGGGCATTGACCGGTGGTAAAGTGATGCGACTTCGCCCAGCCCAACCCGATGCGGATGCCCAACATCCCAATTTTGGCATTGTCATCCACGCCGCCGGGATCACCCGTCACATAGAGGCCGGGGATGCCCAACGATCCACCGGCACGTGTCACTTCCATGATCGAGTTTAAGACAGTGGCCGGGCGTTCCACCCCAGCCGAGCCACCGTGACCGCGTGCCTCAAAACCGACGCAGTCAATGGCCGCATCGACTTCCGGCACGCCGACAATCTGTTCGAGCTGTTGTGCCAATGTCGCATCTCTGCGCAGATCAACGGTCTCACAGCCAAAACTGCGCGCTTGCGCCAGGCGTTCTGGGATCAGATCGCCAACAATCACGACAGCGGCGCCCAACAGATGGCAAGAGGCCGCGCAAGCCAACCCGACCGGGCCAGCGCCCGCCACATAGACAATCGAGCCAGGGCCAACACCGGCGGTGACGGCCCCATGATAGCCGGTGGGGAAAATGTCGGACAGGAGCGTCAGGTCTTTGATCTTCTCCAACGCTTGATCGCGGTCGGGGAACTTTAACAAATTGAAATCAGCATAGGGGACCATCACATATTGGGCCTGGCCACCGA
>JAPLGZ010000551.1 GCA_026389895.1 Chloroflexota bacterium
ATGCCGCTAGAGAACAACGGGCGGCCACAAGAGCACGCCCCTACACCAGAAAAAGCCCGGTCCTCAACGTGATTTCAGGATAATTTCTGATCGATACCCCATAGTCACATCATAGGAGGGAGACCACGTGACGAAAGCAACTGTTCTTGCTGAACTGGGCAATCAGCTTGGCCAAGAAGTACATGTCAGCGAGTGGTTGACGATTACCCAGGCGATGGTCGACCAATTTGCCGCTGTAACCCGCGATCAGCAATGGATCCATGTCGATCCGGTGCGTGCCCAAGGCGAGTCGCCATTTGGGGCAACGGTGGCGCACGGCTATTTTACGCTGTCACTCATTCCTTACTTGACGGACAGCGTGAATGCCCAGGTAGACCGCTATCCCGGCAAAAAGTTGGGGGTTAATTACGGGTTGAACAAGGTGCGGTTTCCACATCCTGTGCTGGTGGGCGCCCGCATCCGCGCCCACACGTCGTTGCTCCAGGTCGAGGAAATTCAAGACGCCCTACAAATCATCAACCTGGTGACCATCGAAATCGAAGGGCAATTTAAGCCCGCATGTGTGGCGGAGACGGTGTCGCGAGTTTATTTTTAGAAGGTAGAGTTTGACTGTTGATGCGTGATGCGTGATAAGTGATGAGTGATTGCATAATTTCACTCATCACTTATCACGCATCACGCATACAGCTCTATCGTAACAACCCAAAGAGGTAACGTGCATGAAGGCAATGCTTGACAATCAGGTAGCAATTATTACCGGGGCGGCGCGCGGCATTGGAGCAGCAACGGCCAGGCTCTTTGCCCAAGAGGGTGCGCAAGTTGTGGTCAATGATCTGGATGCCGCTACCCTGGCGGGTGTGGTTGACGAAATCAAAGCCAATGGCGGCGTTGCGCTGGCTGTGCCCGGCGGCGTGACAGAGGCAGCCTTCCCCGAGCAATTGATCAAGGCAGCGATCGACGCCTTTGGCAAGATCAACATTTTGGTCAACAATGCCGGTTACACCTGGGACGCCATGATCCACAAGATGACGGATGAACAGTGGCAGGCGATGCTCGACGTTCATGCCACCGCGCCCTTTCGCATGATTCGCGCCGTGGCTCCTTATATGCGTGATGTCGCAAAAGCCGAAATCCAAGAACAGGGAGCGCCGCGTGAGCCACGTTGCATTGTCAACATCTCGTCCACCTCTGGGCTACACGGCAACATTGGCCAGGCTAATTATGCGATGGGCAAGTTGGGCATTGTCGGGTTGACCAAGACCGTCGCCAAAGAGTGGGGGCCATTGGGCATCCGTTGCAATGCCGTCGCGTTTGGTTTTGTCGATACCCGCTTGACCCAATCCAAAGCACAAGGCGCATCGATCCAAATCGGCGAGAAAGCCGTTGCCTTGGGGATTCCCGAAGCGACGCGTGAAACGGCCGCCACGCGTAGTCCATTAGGGCGCCCGGCCACACCCGAAGAAGCCGCCAGTGGTATTCTGCTGATGGCCTCGCCGCTTGCTTCGTACATTACCGGCCACACGCTAGAAGTAACCGGCGGCGCGGGCATTTGAGTGGTCTAGGTAAAAACGTTACACAAAGAGCGCAGAGGAGGCACAGAGGATACAGGGGAAAAGCAGAAATTCGCTCGGTATCCTCTGTGTAACGTTTTTACCAGTCTGTGGGCAATATGAGTTAAGCGTTTAACCCTAGAAGATGCAGCGAGCCCTTCTTTGCGCTCTCTGCGGTTAAAAAGCTTTTTTAGCAGCAAGATAAAATCACTTAATTACACCCTGGATACAGAGGATCGTAGAAAATTCAGATGTCAAGCCACCAAGTAACCTTCCCAAACCAACAAATGATAGCTTTGCCCGCCAAGACGATTACAGCCATTGAACAGTCCAAAGCCAAATATACCACGCCTTTATGGCAATTCAGATCCGAAAAAGTATTAAAATTAGGCGAACATCAATGGATTTATCCCAGTGATATCGCCACCGCGCGTGCGATATTTGCCGCCTACCCGATGGGCTTGATTGGCACGGCCTGGAAGCTTTTTAATCGCGGTTGGTTGGCCGCGGCCGAAGCTTATTTTGTTGACACAGAAACCTACCCGAATCATCCCCGCTATTTGGGGATAAATGTCATTCCATTGGTGGATGAAGACAACAATTCGCAACAGATTGGCTGGGTGCGCATCAACCAAGCAACGCGGATGGATGCTAATTTTGCCGTGTTTGTGCAATTTACCTTGCTCGATCTATTTGAGCCACGGCCGTTGCCTGCCGAGTATGCTTAAATCCACCTGGCCAATTAAACTTAGCGCTTGCAGCATTGGCCTTTAGGTCAAAAGAAAAGCGGACGAGTCCAGGCTCGTCCGCTTTTCCAACGTTTACAGTGTAACCCTCACGGCCATTCCGATAAGGGATTACGCATGGGGTTATTTCACCTAACTTCCACTATCAACACCGGGCGTCGCTTGTTGATCGACATACGAGGCCACGCTTCCCAGCACTCGATCCCCTTTGTGCAGAGCGGGCGATTGCACCAGCGTCCACTCACCTTGGACTTCGCCCAACGTTACCGGCACGGGGCTAAAAGTTTCACCGCGTTGGACCATGACCACGGTGCTGCCATCTTTTTCTTGGCGAAGTGCCGAGGTCGGCGCCAGCCAACTAGCGACGGTCATGTCGGCATTGGTCAGCGTGGCAACGGCATTCATGCCAGGGCGTACACCATCAAGCGCCGGGTCGGTCAAGCGAATCGTGACTGGATAGTTGACCACGTCTTTGTCGGATTGATTAATCGGGGCGATGTTTTCGAT
>JAPLGZ010000084.1 GCA_026389895.1 Chloroflexota bacterium
TTGGGAAAAAGACCAAAATCAGATAGAGGCTGAATTTTTGCCATTCGCCCACCGTCAACGTGTTGCCGATGATCTGCTTGCCACCAAAGTAGATGACAGCCGCCTGGCCCAAGTTGGCGATCAGAAAGATAAAGGGAAAGAGGAAACTAAAGACTCGCGCCAGGCTGATCTGTTGCTGCATCAAAATTTCGGCAGCATTATCAAAGCGCGCTTCCTCTTGTGGCTCACGGGCAAACGCTTTGACCACCTTGATACCGGCCAAGTTCTCTTGCAACACGGTATTCAAAGCCGAAAGTTTCATCTGCACTTTAGCAAACATCGGCTGGCTGATACTGCCAAAGAACATAAACAAGATCAGGGCCAAAGGTAAAATGGCGACGACCGTCAATGTCAAGCTCCAATTGGTGAGCGCCAATAAGGTTAGTGCACCGACCAGCAACACAAACGCCTGGACGATAATCAACAAGCCCTGGCCAATAAAGATGCGCAATTTGTCCACGTCGTCGGTGGCGCGAATCATCAATTGGCCAGTCTGATTGCGGTCGTGATAGCTAAATGAGAGGTGCTGAATTTTGGCGAACAATTCGTTGCGAAAATCGAACGCAACGCTCTGGCTTAACTTTTCTGACAGATAAGCTTGGGCAAAGGCAAAAAAACCACGAATGACCGCAAAGATTAGAATCAGACCAAGCGCCCAATAGAGCGCTTGGAGGGCGGCATCTGGCGCGCCGCCCGTAGCGCGGGCAGCCATGCCTCGACCCACGGCATCCAGAATATTTTGCACCAATTGCGGCACCACCAATTGTGCACCCGTGCTCAGAAAGAGGGCAAGATACCCCAGCAGCGCTGTCTGTCGATAACGCCCCAGATAGCGGATTGCTCTTCCCAAATGCTTAAAGCCACCTTTGTTGCGATTCTGGCCTTGTCGACTACCCCGTTGATTACTTACCAAGATATACCTCCTTTATTCATGGCCGCTCTTCGACCTATGCTTCTCTTATGCGCTGTTAAGAGGCCTTTACAAATGACATGCGAGAAAAATTCTCTAGATTGCTAAATTTAACCCCAACCTATCCGCCCTCTGTGTGAGGTCAGCTGTTACGACAGAGCTCCGAATTTATCGCTACCCTATGCTTAAGTTTCATCTTCGGCCAGAGAATGTGTTTGATGATTTTGATTCATCCGCAGACACGCCTCATTCAATCCGCCATGATGGACCAATGAACCATGTAATTTCCACAAGAGCGCTTGCAATTGCTCAACTTCTGCCCCTGTTAGATCAGAGGCAAGTTTGTTCAGATATGTCACAAATTTAGGTGTGCCATTTTGAATCAAAGTGCGTCCGGCATCCGAGAGATGGATCCGAAACTGACGCCGATCCTCTGGATCAAGTTCGCGAATAATTAACCCTTGTTCTTCTAGGGCTCGCAAGTGGGCGCTGATCGTATTTTTGCTGACCGATTGGGACTTACTTAGCTCCGTCGGATAGACGTAGGAGCCACCGGCCCGCTCTTCTACCAACAGACGCATCAATAAGCGCCAACGGGGCGCCGAGAGCTTTTCACCGCCACCCACCGCCCCTACAACATTTTCATAGGTATTCGTTACCATATGCATCAAGCGCAACAGTTCTGTCCCGTGGGTTTCAGTAATCCCGTGGGCAGCAAGCAGTTCATGGAAGGTTTGGCGATATATCGAACGAAGGTCCGCATGTGTCGAATTAGTCATGGGCAGAATTGTACGCCATAGAACTAAATTATGGCAAATTTGACCTGTAGAATAAGAATAGGATTATCGACTCGATTGGTAAACTCTAACCCGATTACCTCAAATTACTTTATCATATATTTTAAAGATGTCAAGATTTAATTTTATTTTTATTCTATTAAATATTGATAATATTAATTATTTTATCTAAAATATTAAAATAATTAATATTACTATAAATCCTTGTTCTCCTTTCAAATAACAGTGCCTGGGGCAAATCTAAATTTGTTCCCAGGCGCTGTTATTTGAAATCTAAAATTGTTTACTATAGGCAGCTAGGCAACCAAGGTGTGGCGCGTGCGGCGAGCCAGAATTCCCTTATGCGGGGCAAAGATGAGGGCGAACAAAAAAACGAGCGTACTCGTCAAGACGACGGCACCACCAGAGGCAACCCGGACATAATAGGAAGCGTAGAGCCCAATCAAGGTTGCCCCACTGCCTAACAGGGCAGAGAGCAAAATCATCACTTTTAAACGATCGGTGAGCAGGCGCGCCGTGGCGGCCGGCGTAACCAACAAAGAGGCAATCAACACGACGCCTACCGCTTGAATACCAGAGACAATGGTCAGCGCCAACAAGGTCATTAGTCCCATATGCAGCCAATTCAAGTGCAGACCGATCACCTGGGCATGGGTGCGGTCAAATGAACTGATCAGCAGTTCTCGATACCAGAGAAAGAGGCAAAGCAGGACGAGCAGCGTAACGGCGGCAGCAATGATGACATCACCCGGCGCGACGCCCAGAATATTGCCAAAGAGAAAATGGGTCAAATCGCGCACATAGCCCTGCGTGCGGCTGATCAACACGATTGCCAGCGCAAAGGCGCCGGTAAAGACGATGCCAATCGCCGTATCTTCGCGCACTTGTTCGGTATGGCTGATGGCGCTGATCAAAATGGCGGCCAGCAGACCAGTGACAAAGGCGCCGGCAATAATGTTGACGCCAAGCAGATAGGCAATCACAACCCCCGGCAACACCGAATGCGCCATGGCGTCGCCAATAAAAGCCATGCCGCGCAAAACCACGAAGCAGCCCAACGCGCCACAGGTAACCCCAAGCAGCGCACCGACCAACAGCGCTCGCATAAAAAATGCATATTGTAAAGGTTCAGTTAACCAAGTCATGTTGCGCTCGCGCGTGTAATAACGCCAGTGGGCCACCGTAGGCTTCGGCCAACACGGCGGCATCTAATACTTGATTGGGCGAGCCGCTGGCCACCACACGGTGTTGTAAGATCACGGCCTGATCAAAATGTTCGGGTAAGGTCGCCAGATCGTGCGTGGCAATAATCACTGTGCCGCCGGCCAGACAAAGTTGATCCACCAGTTGAAAGATCAGTTGTTCGGTGGCTGTATCCACGCCACCAAACGGCTCGTCTAGCAGCAGCACCTCGGCTTGTTGCGCCAAGGCGCGAGCAATAAAGACACGCTGGCGTTGCCCGCCAGATAAACTGGCAATAGGGCGCTTTGCCAGCGGCGCCATGCCGACTTCTTCGAGCGCCGTCATGGCCAAATTTCTGTCGTGGGCGCGCGGCCAACGGGGCCAACGCAGATGCGCATCGCGGCCCATGAGCGCCACATCAAAAACGGTGATCGGAAAGTGCCAGTCGACTTCGCGGCTCTGCGGCACGTAGGCCACTCGGTGACGCCCCACATGCGCCGGTTCGCCCAATACCTGAATTTCGCCGCGGGTTAAGGGTAATAAGCCCACCATCGCCTTCAAAAGTGTCGATTTGCCAGCGCCGTTAGGGCCAATCAAGGCCGCCCGCTGCCCGCGTCCAATACGGATATTGGCGGCCTCGAGGGCGGTCTCCTGGGTGCCTGGGTAGCGGACGATCACATCGTCAACCACCACAGCCACTTGCCGATTCTCTAGATTGTTCAAGTCGCTCATCTTTGCTGTTCTCATTTTTCGAAGGTGGCAGAAATAATGCCCCACGTTACGGCTCTATTCTAACAGGTTTGAGCTTACTTCAACGCATTGACCAACTTGTTGACATCCGCGCGAAAAAAATCAAGATACGTGCCGGCTTCACCGCCTTTGTCACCCAGTGAGTCGATGTACAGGTCGGTGACAACTTTGACGTTGACTTCAGCGCCCACCTGCTCGACCAATTTAGGGTTGATCGAAGCTTCGGTAAAGATGGCCGGCACCTGCTCCTGCTTGATCGTTTCCACCAATTTGCTCAAATCTTTGGCCGAAGTCTCAGCCGCCTCGCTGCTTGCGCTGGGAATCACCGCGCCGACAAGCTTAAATTGATAGCGTGTGGCAAAATAGCCCATCGCATCGTGCATCGTCACGAGTTTGCGACGTTCGGGCGGAATCACGGCCAGCGCCTTTTCGGCCCAAGCATCTAATTCAACGAGTTTTGCTTTGTAGGCCGTCGCATTGGCGTCGAATGCGCTGCCATTGGTCGGATCAAGCTGCTTTAAGCCAGTTGTGATATTGTCGACAGCCGTCACCATATTGAGCGGGTTCATCCAAATGTGCGGGTCAGGATCACCGCCCTCTTCAAAAGCCGTATTGATCTTACCCAAGGGTATATTTTTTGAAATGTCAAAGATCGGCCGTTCACCGCCGGCATTCTTGACTAATTCTTCCAACCAGCCTTCCAACCCGACGCCATTGATGAAAACGGCAGCCGACTGTGCCACTTGCTTAACAGTGTCCGGTGTCGGCTCAAATTCATGCGGGTCGCCATTACGCGGCACCAGCCCGATCACTGTTATATGCTCACCAGCGATCACACTCGCGATATCTTCGATCTGGGTCGTCGTGGCCACCACCGTCAATTTTGTAGGCCCGCTTGGGGCTGACGCAGGCGAACAAGCCATCAGCAGATAAGCGAATCCTAGAAGCACCAACCACCTTGAACCATCGCTGAATTTACGCAACATTCATACGCTCACTTTCATCGCACATCACTAATTGAGATAAATTCTCATTTGCAAAGCAAGTTTAGTGGCACAATCGTGGTTTGTCAAATGTTCCCCCGTGCTAGTGAAGCTGTGTGCGTCGATTTCAATCGACGCCTGCAACACAAAACGTGTTAAAACAGGTTGCGGGGATCATACCTAACATGTTTCAACACGTTTTCTGTGTCAGATGCCGATTTATGGGCATTAACAAAATAAATGGGTAACGGGTCATCCCACCTGCTGAAGCAGGTTTCTCATAGCAGGCGGCGGTTTTAACCGCTGCGGCGCGCCATGTCTGCGCTGTCAGCGAGAGCCCGCTGGGCGTGGGTTTCAACCCTGCTCCACAAAAATGTCGAATACCTAGAACGAAATTTACAAAACTGCCACTTGACAACAGAACTTTTGTTCTGCTATACTCAAAACAGAACAGAAGTTCTGGAAAATTCTAGAATAAATTTTACGATGTTTTGAATCGCACAGCACTGGGCTCGTACGCGTGCCATCTGGACAAGTAGCGAGCCTGTAAGAAAAAGCCTGGTCTGCGCGGATCAATTTCTATGATCGACAAGCAAAATTCTTCGTTGCGGCGAAGATTTGTTGTCGGCATAGCATTGATCCGTAGAGATTGGGCTTTTTCATTTCTATACGCTTGCCACTGGATTGCCTATAGATTTTCGTTACGCGCCATAAGAGACCGCCATTCATTCGCACAAAAGAGTAATAGGCTTGTGGTTCATAGATGGCTAGCTTTTTCCGCAAAAAACGGTAGAGTCGGGTTTTATTGATCCGCTAAACCTCCCACACCTTCAGCACACCAGCGACCAATCCATCAACGATTGGGGAGTTAGATGATGACCAATCGCAAACGTAATCTGGATCTGCAAGCGGACCGCATTGAAGCGGTCTTGGCACGCCACAAAGTCCAGGGCCATGTGCAAGGCGGTGTTGTAACCCCACGCTTTATCCGCTTTCAAGTGGCGACCCAAATGGGCACCAAAATTAATAAGATTGTCGCGCTCGCCGAAGAGATCGCGCTGGCTTTGGGTAAACGTGAGGCTCGCATCTATCGCCAAGGTGATGCGATTAACATTGAAGTGCCGCGGGCGAAGGCAGAACCGGTGCGGCTGCTCGCCTTGTGTGGCCGCTTGCCCGCCGTGCCCCCCGTCACCGCAGTGCTGGGCATCGAACAGAATGGCACGCCGCTACTGTTACGCCTGCCAGCCCCAGATGTGGCCCACGTTCTGGTGGCCGGCACAACTGGTTCGGGGAAGACCGCCCTGGCGCGTACCTTGCTGACCTCGCTCGCCATGCACAATCGTCAAGTGGAGGTGCAATTAGTGCTGATCGACCCGAAAGGACGAGGCTTTGGGGCTTTAGTCAGCCTGCCGCACGTATTAGGTGAAGTCGTCGCCGAAATGGACGCCGCGATTGAGCGCTTGCGTTGGCTCGTTCAGGAAATGGAGCGCCGTGACCGGGCCCATATCAGCAACCCAGTGTTGGTGGTGGCCGTAGATGAGTTGGCCGATCTGCTGCAAACGGGAGGCAGCGCAGTCGAAGCCATGCTAACTCGCCTGAGCCAACGTGGGCGCGAGGCGGGGATCCATATTGTTGCCTGCACCCAAAAGCCCACCGCTGCCCTGATAGGTGGCGCCATGAAGGCCAAT
>JAPLGZ010000223.1 GCA_026389895.1 Chloroflexota bacterium
TGTCTCAGGTTTGCCGGCCGTCAGTATGAACTGGGTGTCGCCGATTGTGTTAGACCCCGCCAAGAATAAGGATCGGCAGACCACTGTGCTGTTGAAATCGAGCGCGAATTCCTGGTTGCGCACCGATCCCAACATTCAACCGGATCTTGTTCAATACCCAGATCGGGGTTTCCCAGTCGAAGGGGAGATGAAATCTTATCCATTGGCGGTGGTCGTCCAGGGTACGTTTGAAAGTTACTTTAAAGGAAAACCCTCGCCTTTCATCGAACCAACGCCCGGCGCAGCGCAACCCGGCGCCGCACCCACCCCAACACCGACGGCTGGACCTGCGCCGGATATGGGCGCTCTCAGCACTTCGCCGGCGTCTGCTCGGCTCATCGTGATTGGGAGTGGCGAATTTGCCGATGATTTCGTCTTGCAACTCTCATCCCGGTTGGTGCAGGATCAGATTTTGAACAACTTGCAGTTTGTTCAGAATGCTGTGGACTGGTCGGTGGAAGACACGGACCTGTTGAGTATTCGTTCGCGTGGCACCTATACACGGTTGCTTGATCCGTTGACGGAACGCCAACAGACAACCTGGGAGATGGGCAATTATTTGGTCGCGCTGTTGGCCTTGTTCCTCACCGGTGGCCTCTGGTATGTGCGGCGCCGCAACGAACAGCCCATGGAATTGTCTCCCTCTTCCGCGCTGGTGCACGCGCCAGCTACAGGCGACTGAATGTAACGTATAAAAACAGAGATCGGAGATTGAGAGATTGATTGAATAAGCATGCGCAATCTCCAATCTCCCACTCTCTTACTCTTCCTTGATGGAGTCTATTATGGATCGACGGAATCAAATTCTAAGCGCAGTTTTGATCATCCAAATCGCCTTGGTGGCCTTTGTCTTTTGGCCGAGCCAGAACAGCAATGCCGCCGTTGGCAAATTGCTGACCGGCGTCAAGGCGGCGGATGTCACGGATGTAAAAATTCAGGACGACAAGAAAACCGTCCACATGGCGAAAACCGATGGCAAGTGGGTGTTGCCGGATAATGGCAATTACCCCGTCAACGAAATCCAAGTAAATCAGATTATCAGTAAAGTGTTGGCTGTTGATACCAGCCGGCTGGTGGCCAGCACAGCCGCTAGCCATAAACGCCTGAAAGTCGATGATAAAGACTTTATGCGCCGCATCGATTTAACGACGAGTGACGGCAAAGCCCACACCATTTTGGTCGGCACTTCACCGAATGTACGTGCCACCAATGTGCGCGCCGCAGGCAGCGATCCGGTCTATCTAAGTGGCGACGTGACAGGCGCGGACATCAGCACTGAGATGGCGAGTTGGATTGATGCAACCTACTTCACGGCCAATCAACCGGATATCAAAGCAATCGCCTTTGCCAACGCTAAAGGCAAGTTTGACTTTACACACACGATCTCAAATACTTGGACGTTGGTCGGTCTGGCAAAAGGTGAGCAATTTAACCAAGATAATTTCAGTACGCGGTTAACCCGTGTCGGTTCGCTCCAGATGTTGGAGCCATTGGGCAAAGAGGCAAAACCTGAATATGGGTTGGACAAACCTAGCGCTACCCTTACGGTTACTGTACAACCGACGACAACGGTGCCAGCAACCGTTACAACATTTGTCATTGGTGCCAAAGATGCAACATCGAACAGTTATGTCGTGAAATCCTCACGCTCCGACTATTATGTGCGCATTGCTAGCTTTACCTTGGATTCGTTTGTAGAAGACGATCGCTCACAATTCCTCGTGGCGCCACCCACACCAACTGTCGCACCTGCAACAACCCCTGCCACAAAACCTTAGCTAACTTCCACCGATTTTGTTAAATCAAGCCGGGCATGATGCGATAATTCCTCGTATCATGCCCGTTGCCACCCTGTGTAATTTATGTGATGTACGCCTTTTTGCTAAGGTTCCTTACGGATAAACTAATACTTTTGCCCTATATACGTAGAGCCTAATCTGAGGTAAATTGATTACTACACAGATTAAATAATTTAATAGAGCTGTTCTTACTAATATTGTCGCCGAGTGGGCGAAATATTTTGCTATCTGTACGAATTTTATGTAGGACCAACGCTAATAATGGCCAGAGCCTCGAGCTATCCTATGAATTATTGTATGCCTAAAATAATTTCATCACTCAAAGCTTGCATCTTTTTTAAGGAGCTGAAAGGGCGCTTGATGGTTGCCCTGACCCTGATCGCCTTACTCTCCATTCTTGGATTTGGTTTGGCGGCCTATCTAAGCGAACGGGGTGCATTGATGGAGAATTTGCGTGCGGACCTCACCTCTACGGCTGATTTTAAGAAGATGCAGATTATCGACTGGCTAAACCAATGTATTGCTGATGTTAGGATGGTGGCGATCAATAAAAGCAATCGTGACAATTTATCGAAACTGATGGGGGTGGAAGATGGGCTATCGCTCCATCAGGCGCAAAACAAAGAGACGCCACTCGATCCACGCGCCATGACGATGATGACGGCGATGTTGACAAACAATCTCCTCAGTCTGCAGCAATCGCGTGTCGGTTATGCGCGCATTGTCGTTGCAGACAAAACAGGGCGTATTCGGATTACGACCGATGCGATGCTCTATGGTCAGTCAATGGCTACGGATGTTGCCTTTCTAGGCACCCTCCACGCCAAGAATGGCGCTTATATTCAAGATATTCACCGCGACCCCAAAGATCCTAGTGGCCCCTATTGGATGAACGTGGGGTATATTATCAATCCGGATCTCTCCATCGATAACCCTGATCCTGCCAAGACAATCGGTATTGTGCTAATTACAATTAATGTAAACGAAACGCTCTTTCCACTTTTACGCAGCTGGCATATGGGTAATACGGGAGAAATTTTCCTGCACAATGCGCAAAATGATATCACATTTGCCGTCGGCCCCGAGCAGAGCCACCTCGCTGACTCGTCAATCTTTACGGTAATTGAGTCCGCTCCCGCGCAATTTATCGATGACGAAGCTGAATCTATGCTAGAAACTGTCGATGATAAAGGGACGCCCATTTTAGCTGCCTATAGGCATATTGCTCAAGAGGAGGGGCCGCGCCTTGATTGGAAGTTAGTTGTCAAAAAGGATCTGCGAGAAATTTATGCACCTTTATATAAATTATTAACCCATATCGCGTTGATTGCCATCGCTCTGCTAGGCGTAACCACCCTCGCTTCGGTGCTGATTGCCAGGACGCTCAGTCAACCGTTGGCGGAACTGGTTCGTGTCATGCAGTCGGTGGCCTTAGGTAACTTAAAGACCAAAATTGACTTTACCCGCAACGACGAAATTGGTCAATTAGCCACAGCTTTTCAAGAGATGATTCGCGCCTTGGAAAAGCATCAACTTGAGCTTGAAGACGCG
>JAPLGZ010000258.1 GCA_026389895.1 Chloroflexota bacterium
ATCGCAGCAATCGCAAAGAGGACAAAGATAGAAATGACCAACCGGCGCAGGATGTAATTGAGCATGGGTGAACCTTAAAATCAGTGAACATTGAACAACGAACAGTAATCAGTTGCCAGCGATAAACCGCACCGGACCAACAACTGATTACTGTTCACAGACTACTTAGGCAACGACCCTACTTCTTGTACAACGGAATGGTGTCTGGGCGTACCTGCTTCTGTTGATCAGCAGCCGGGGTCCAGATTGTTTCCGACATAATCGCATCTTCCACCCACTGGTACAAGTGTGGCGGCGTACCACCGGGCACATTCTTGAAACGCTTGCCGAGGGCCAAACCCTTGCGTCCAATAATGGTGCCAACCGTGTAGTTATGCGATGTCCAGACGTAGTTCCAGTGGTTGATCAATTCCTTGCGTTTGGCGCTGTCTTGCTCGCTGCAATAGGAAGTGACAGTTTTGGCCAGATCTTCTTCCCAATCGCGCAGCTTGCGTTCCCCTTCACCTTTACGGTTCCAGTTCGGGGTAAGATTGGTCAACGGCGCCAGGCTGTTACAAACGGTGAACGGCAGGGCGTAATTGTCCTCGCGGCTGATGATCATATCCCATTCGCCGCTGGTGTTGGTATCGGTGCCAGCTTGGCTGTTCAGCGGGCGGGCATTAACTTTGATCCCCACGGCGCCCAACATAATGACGACCTGATCGCCAATCGGTTGGGTGTCATGCGCATCTTCTGAAGTGAACAGACCGAGCACTACATCCTGACCCTTGGCTGGTCCATCGGCCGGGAAGTTCAAGACGCCATTGCCATCCGTATCCTTCAGGCCAACTTCCGCCAATAAGGCTTTCGCCCGATCCGCATTATACGGATAGTAGACCACCGAACTGCGGTCGAATTCTGGGGAGCCAGGAGCAAGGCCACCAGCCCACGGGCGCAATAGAGGACCACGCACCAATGCTTGGGCAATACCATCGCGATCGAGTGCTTGGGCAACCGCTTGACGGAACTTGTCATTACGGAAGAGCTCGCGAACAGCCTTGTCGCGATCATCCTTGAGGCCCAACGTTTCCGACTGGTTGAGTTGTAGTTGGAAACCCAGATCTTCAGGACCCCAGTTCATCTTAAACTGAGCATCTGGCTCTTGAGCGCGTTTCAGGGTGTCCACATATTCGCTAGAAGGATTCTCGACATTGGTGTGATCACAACCACCTGCCAACGTGCAGAGGGTGCGACCGACGCCGCTTGGCCCCTTCTGATAAACCGCTTCGTCGATATACGGCAATTGCTGGCCATCTTCGTCCACTTCCCAGAAGTAGGGATTGCGACGCATGATCAACAACTCGTCAGTCTTGTACTCCACCGGCACCCAGGGTCCCATCGTGACGACAGGCAAGGCATCCGACGGCAGCGCATTGGCAAACGCCTTGTAATCGGTATCCTTGTTATATTTTGGGTGCAGTGGCTTGATGATGTGCGCGGGTGAGACATTGAAGTCGCCCTCATCCATCAAATAGAATAGCTGAGCAGGCTTGGCCGTCGCAAAGGTCCACTTGATGGTGAAATCATCGACCTTTTCCAACTTGGATGGTTTGCCATCTAGGTTAAAACCATCACCCTTGGTGCCATTGCGCACCACTTGCGGGTCGTTGATCAGATCTTCCCAGGTGAAGATCACATCATCGGCGGTAAACGGCTGGCCGTCTGACCATTTCGCGCCTTCGATCAGATGCATGGTCAGTTGCAGACCATCCGCACTCCACTCCCAGCTCTTGGCTAGATTGGGGATTGGCTCGACATCTTTGTCAACGCGGAAGAGCGGGCCGGTTTTGACCAGTGATTGGTAGTTAAAGGACATCGATTCGATGCCAAACCAACCAGAGGTGACGCCAGCACCATTGTTCCAGCCAGCCGTCGGGCAGGCGGAGAAGTCGCGCCATACATCGCCATAGACGCCAATGCCGTCCGACATCCCACTCTTCAGGATGACTTTCGGTTCCTTGGGCAGACGATCTTTGACATCGGGCAGCGTGCCATCCGTCACAAACTTGGCCATCCATTCAGGCTGTTTGTAGGCGGGGAGCGCCTTGTAGGCCACGATCTGGTCCATGGGCAGTGGCTTGAGTGGGCTACCACCGAGATCGACCTTGGGCGGTTCTGGATACTCGGCTGCATCGGCAGGCATATCCCCATACTTGCCAGGGGCGCCAGCTGCAGGCGCGGCCGCATCAGGTGCCTTGGTTGCTTCGGCTGCTGGGGCGGCTGTCTCTTGGGCGGCTGGGGCGGCGGCTGGCGCTGCACTGCAAGCGGCAACGATCAGCATGGCCACAACGACCGAGAGATGCCACACAATTCGCATTCTCTTCATACATTGGTTCCTTTCTGGTAAAACGATAAGGATAAAAATTGTTGACTACTGGTTACACTTGAATGTTGCAAGCAACAGAGGAGAAGTGTAACCAGGTAGGGGAGACCTTGCTAATAATTAATTGAGAATAGGTTAACTGTTAATAATTAATGCTCGCACTATTCTTCTCAATGGCTCAATCATCACTCGTGAAGCCAGCACGCGGCCTGGTGACCGGCGGAGATTTCACCTAATGGCGGCTCAATCTCAATACATTTCTTCATGACATGGGGGCAGCGCGCGGCAAAGGCACACCCGCGAATCTGCTCGGTGGGGCTGGGCACCATCCCCCGAATTGGCACAAGTTTCTCTTTTTTCTTGCCTAAGACCGGCACAGAGTTCAACAAACCCACGGTATAGGGGTGTAACGGATGATGAAAAAGTTCGCGGGTTGGCGCATACTCCACGACCTTCCCCATGTACATGACAGCGACTTGATCGGCCATCTGCGAGACTACGCCGAGATTGTGGGTGATCATCATGATAGAGGATTTGAAATCATCCTGCAATTTTTGCATCAGGTCGATAATTTGCGCCTGGACAGTCACATCCAGTGCGGTTGTTGGTTCATCGGCCACTAAAATCGAAGGATTACACGAAAGCGCCATCGCGATCATCACCCGTTGGCGCATCCCACCGCTCAATTGATGTGGATATTCGCGTAAACGTTGTTTGGGGGCGCTGATATGAACTTTGTGCAACATCTCTTCGGCTCGATCCATGGCTGCCGCTGTGCCGACATTTTGGTGGAGGATGACAGTCTCGGCGATCTGCTTGCCGACCGATTGCAACGGGTTAAGGGAGGTCATCGGCTCTTGAAAGATCATGGCTATTTCGCCACCGCGAATCGCCCGCATTTCAGAGCCCCGCGGATCAAGTTTTGCAATATCGACGGATGGTTGGCCATTTTTGCGGTAGAGTAAAATTTCACCACCAACAATTTTTCCAGGCGGAAACTTCACTAAGCGCATCACTGACGCAGCGGTTACACTTTTGCCACAACCACTTTCGCCCACAATGCCCAGGGTCGATTGCCGTTCTAGCGTCAAATTCACACCATTGACCGCCTTGACAGTCCCTCTTTCCAGAAAAAAGTAGGTTTTAAGATCTTTGATTTCTAAGATCGGGTCAGCGGAAGAGACCGAGCCAGCAATTTGACCGGGCTCGGGGCGCGACGCAGTTTGAACAGGTTGATTCATCGGTTTGACTTTCGGAATTTATAGATAAATCAGTTTACAACCACTTGTACAGGGAGAACAGATATAAAACCGGCCGGAACGGATGTTTGGTAGGTGCGCAAACGTTATCGCGACGGTTTTATCGTTTTTGTTAGCTTTAATCGTGTGGCAAGTTAGGCTAAATACAGCTCAGGGAGGCCATTTTACCACAATCCCAAATTCACTTGAACATAGGCAAGAATTTTAGATGAAGAAATTCCACACAGATATAAGCGCAACTTTATGATCCGACCACAACAGGTTGGGAAGAAGGTGTAAATCAGGGCCTAGATCAAATACCATATCAGCGTGATGACAGAGCTATGAGTAATTCAGCAGAGATTGACTTAGGCGTGATTAACGAACCTGAAAAGTGGATAGCTGTAGTAAACCATTGCTCCAAGGGTTTTGTCAAGTCAACGCAATGATCTATTGCAGATCAATCTACGCTAGCATTTTTTGGGTAGAATATCCAGCACACGTTCGCTCTCCGTGAAACGGTAAAGCAACCCCTCCCTAACCCTCCCCTGGTAAGGGAGGAAATCGATTGGTGGATAGAAGGTATCACTTCGTGTGTTCACCAAACAGTCCCCTCCCTTACCAGGGGAGCGGGCGCCCTCTCGGCGCAGGTAGGGTTAAATTTGCCACCGTTCCACTAAGCTTGCTGGAAGCGAGCGCAGCGTACGGGTCAAATTCTCACCTGACCCGTACGCTGCGCTCACAATCCGGCCTGGATACGCGCCAGATCAGCAAAGGCGCGGCGCAGTTGTGGATAGAGGCTGCGAAAGATGCGATAGATTGCCTCATACTGTTGAACATTTTCGGCGTAGGGTGTATAGGTATTCACGATGGGAAAGAAATGAGCGTGCGGCGCATAGCCTGTATACCAGCCCAAACGGATCCCGGCTAAAATGGCCGCACCGCGCACTGCGGCATCGCCAGGAGCTGCGACGATTTGCACTTCACACCCGAGCACGTCGGCCATGATCTGCGGCCAGATTGTTGACTTGGCCCCGCCACCCACCAGAAAAAGTGGTCCAGTCTGTGCCACCTGCAAGCTGTCGCGCAAGTTGCGATAGGCAAAGGCGACGCCCTCCATCACGGCTCGCGCCTGTTCGGCTTGCGTCGTCAGCAACGATAGACCAATAAAAGCCCCGCGCGCCTGTGGATCACTAAACGGCGAACGCTCACCCGCCAAATAAGGGAGATAGATCAAACCACGACTACCAACTGGCACGGTAACTACCTGCTCGTTTATCCAATCATAACTGGTAACCGGCAATTGATAGCTGGCGGCTTGGGTCCGAAACCAATCTAAATTCCCGCCAGCCGTCAACATAGGGGCAACTTGAATGTACCGTTGTGGCGCAGGGTGGCGCAGGGTAAAAATGCCAGATTGTACATTCGGCGTGGCGCGCGCCAGACTAGACGCCAGCCAACCACTGGTGCCCAAATAGGCGTAAAGCCGCCCTGGTTCGCCAGCGCCTACACCAATCGTCGTCGCCGCCAGATCGCCGGCCCCGCGCAAGACCGGCGTGCCAACAGGAATGCCTGTCACCGCGCTCGCGTCCGCCGTGACTTCCCCGCCAATCTCGGTGGCGGCACAGAGACCAGGCAATTTATCGGCATCCAACCCCAAGCGAATCAACAAAGCATAGGACCATTGGTTCTGTGCCAGATCCAACAGACCAGTGGTGGCGGCGGTGGTATAATCAGCGCCCGCCCCGCCATGCAGATGCCAACCAATATATTCATGCGCGCCGACGAGAATTTTGCGACAGGCGGCCAGTTGAACTGGCGCATTTTTTTGCAGCCAAAGCCACTTGGCCAGCAAACTCGCCGCGCCCTGTTCATTGCCGGTAATTTGCTCTAGCGTTGTACGACCAATCAGTGCGTTGACAAAGGCCGCTTCCTCTTGCGCCCGACAATCAGAATAGAGCAGGGCGCGCCCAATCGCCCCATCCGCGCCCAACAAGATCAGATCTTGCATTTGGCCGCTGAGCGAAACCATCGCCACCTGTTGCGCAGCATCAGCGGGCGCACTCTGCCAGACTTGCGCCAACGCCGCACACGTCGCACGCCACCAATCTGCCGGTTCCTGCTCCACCACATTACCTGCGCCGTGATAGGTGAGATAGTCGGCATAGCCAATGCCGATAAATTGGCCTTCGCGGTCAATGAGGGCGGCTTTGGTGCCAGTGGTGCCGATGTCGAGGGCAAGGATGAGGTTCATGCTTACAGTCTCCCGATACCTGGATTGCTACATTTTCGCGAATGGGGGAAGCAACGTAGAATAAGCATACCAAATAAAGGATGATTAGCCTACAGCAGCCAAGTTTGGAAGGCGAATTCCAGATTTAACCTGGATTAAGCGTTTAAATCCAGAGCACACTATGAGCAGGCGAGTCAAGATCGATGAGGAGAAAGCAATGCCGCTAAATTTAGAAGATATAACCGTGACGCACAACGAAGCCGCCGCCCGTTTTGAAACCAAATTGGATGGCCAGCTTGGGGTTGTCGCCTACCAACGACGGAATAACACTTTGTTTTTCACCCATACAGAAGTGCCCGGTAAATTTCAGGGCTTGGGCGTCGCCGGCAAGCTGGCCCACAGTGCGCTTGAATATGCCCGTGACAATAACCTGACCATCGTGCCACTCTGTTCCTATATGGTGGCCTACGTCCGGCGCCATCCAGAGTATCAAACGCTGGTGAGCCGATAGATTAATGAGTGGGAGCAATGTCCCCGGTACTTTACAGATAAGTGAGTCCATGCCAGTGGGTTGGTGCTCGCTTTGGATGTAAAGTGCTGGGGACGTGAGCCCCCCCCACATTGTCCGCATAGTACAAGCTGTTATTCATCCACAAAATGAATATAGTAGCACCCCTACGTTGCTTGCCCCTCAGCTCTACCCCCACCATTCATGACAAGAATCTCCTATATCCAACGCCAAAACGAGATATAGAACCGGTTATATCTGAGATATTTGGTAAGAAAAATTCCAGATCAATCAGACCCCTCCACGTTAAATCAGGAGACCAATACTGCCGCAAGGCAGTCCAACCCATTGATGATCGATGAGGTGTCTAGATGTCATCAAAGCGTTTGCTTACCACCCTGGCCATTAACGGCATTGAACATGAACTTGCCCTTGAACCGCGGCGCACGCTCTTGGATGCGTTGCGTCATGATCTGCAATTAACTGGCACGAAGAAAGTCTGTGACATGGGCGATTGTGGCGCCTGCACGGTCTTGGTCGATGGTCGCGCGATGTATGCGTGCTTGCTGCTGGCGGTCGATTGTACGGATCGCCAGATCACGACCATTGAAGGATTAGCCCAGGCTGATGAATTGGATCCGCTCCAGCAGGCCTTTATCGAAGCGGATGCTTTCCAATGTGGCTTTTGCACCGCTGGCCAAATCATGAGCTTGAAAGGTCTGCTCAACGAAACGCCTGCGCCCAATGACGACCAGATCTTGCGGGCCGTCACGGGCAACCTCTGCCGCTGCGGTGCTTATCGGAATATTCTAAAAGCTGGCCGGTTGGCAGCGGATCAGGTTGCCCATCCAGAGGAGGCGCGCCATGCCGATTCAACACATTAAAGTTTTGCGCAATGGAACAGACGAAGAAGAGCTCAAGGTGGTAGAGACGACAGGGCTGCCCACCTGGGATGCCGACACTAAATTCACAGTGGTTGGCCGTCCCCAGAGTCGCTTGGAAGGACTGGAAAAAGTGACCGGCCGGGCGCGTTATAGCTACGATGTGCGGCTCTCGGGTCAGCTTTATGCGGCGGTCTTGCGCAGTCCCTATCCCCATGCGCGCATTCGCCATATTGACACCACCAAAGCCGAACAATTGCCAGGCGTGCACGCGATCCTCAGTTCGGCCAATGCCCCCGACGACATTACCTGGTATGAAGAAAAGAGCAAACTCTTCGACAAGACACTGCGTTTTATCGGTGACGAAGTGGCCGCCGTCGCCGCCGAGTCCGAGGAGTTTGCCCAGGATGCCTTGCGGCTGATCGAAGTAGCGTATGAGCCACTGCCCTTTGTCATAGAGGTGGAAGCGGCGCTCCAACCCGATGCGCCACGCGTGCACGATAAAGGTAACCGGGTGGACGAACCAACCATCTATGAACGGGGCAACGCCGCGGCTGGTTTGCGCGAAGCAGATGTCGTGATCGAACAGACTTATACAACACAGACGGCGGTCCATAACAGTCTGGAGCCGCATGGTTGCACCGCCTTTTGGGAGGGCGATCAACTCACGCTCTGGGAGTCAACCCAGGGGATCTTTGAAACCCGTGAGCAAGTGGCCGAAAAGCTCGGTTTGCCCGAACATCATGTGCGCGTCGTCAAAGAGCATATGGGGGGCGGTTTCGGCAGCAAGCAGGTGCCCTGGAAGCAGACAGTAATTGCCGCACTACTCTCCAAACAATCCGGTCACCCCGTCCAACTAATGCTTGACCGTGAGGCAGAAAATCTAGCCGCTGGCAATCGCAACGCCACCGTGCAACGGGTGCGCTTGGGCGCCAAACGCGATGGCACGTTGACAGCGATCCTAGCCGACATCCAGGTGGTGGTCGGCGCCTACATGGTCGGCGGCGAGGCCAGCGAAGTCAATGGCATGTATGAGCGACTCTACCGCTGCCCCAATGTGCGCACCGAACAGATTGGCGTCTACATCAATGCCGGACCTTGTGTGGCTTTTCGCGCACCGGGCCATGTCGAGGCCGCATTTGCCTTAGAAGCGGCCATGGACGAACTGGCACGCGCCTTGCAGCTCGACCCTTTAACGTTGCGAAACCGCAATTATAGTGAAATTGATCAAAAGAAAGAGAAGCCTTTGAGCATGCCAAATGCTTTGCAAGTTTGCTATGAACGCGCAACAGCCGCGTTTGGTTGGCAAACCTATCAGCGCCCAGCACCCACTGGCCCCAAACGGCGCGGCATTGGTATCGCGGCCCATGAATGGGGCGGGTCCGGCCAACCCCCAGCGTATGCCTGGATCAAGCTCAACGGGGATGGCACGGTTGATGTCGTGACCGGCACGCAAGATATCGGCACCGGGGCGCGTACAGGGCTGGCCCAGGTGGCGGCAGAAGTGCTGGGGTTGCCAATCGAGCAGATCAGTGTCCATCTGGGTGATACGGCAAAAGGCCCCTATTCCCCGACCAGCGCCGGCAGTTCGACCCAAGCCAGCGTTGGCCCGGCGGTCTTTGCAGCGGCGGTCGAGGCCAAACGGCAATTGTTGGAAGTAGCAGCTAAATTGCTGGAAGAAGAGCCGGAACGTTTAGAGATCCGCGATGGTGTTGTTATGGTCGAGGGTGAACCCGAGAACAAGCTGACGGTGGCCGAAGTGACAGGCCGCCTTGCGCCGCACATGATTATCGGCCAAGGGGCACGCGGTCCCAACGCCAAGGACAAGACAATTCGCACTTTTGGCGCGCAGTGCGTGGAGGTAGAGGTTGACGTGGAGACGGGTGAAATCACCGTGCTCAGGGTAGTGGCGGCGCATGATTGTGGCCGGATTATCAACCCAACGATGGTGGACAGCCAGGTTTTTGGGGGCATCACACAAGGCGTGGGCTTTGCCTTAACCGAAGAGCGCATCGTCGATGAAAAGCGCGGGCTCGTGCTCAACGCCAATTTAGAAGAGTATAAGATTCCCACCGTCGCCGACATCCCGCAGATGACGAATGTACCGGTCAATCTGCCCGATCTGGCCGCCAATCCAACCGGCGTTAAAGGCATCGGTGAACCGCCGCTCGTTCCGACCGCGCCAGCGATTGCCAATGCAGTGTTTGATGCGATTGGGGTGCGCCTCCGCCATGCGCCGCTCTCCCGGCGCCAGTTGCTGGCCGCGCTTGCCACCCAGGCCGAGTCAATTGACAAATCAGCTCCACCACACACCCAGGAAGGCCAATCATGAGACCATTTGATTATGTGCGCACGACGACCCTTGATGAAACATGCCAATTGTTAGGGCAGGACGGTGATAGCTCGGTGCGCGCCTTGGCCGGGGGCACGGATTTGCTGACGCTGATGAAGAAGGAGATCAGCGTGCCCACGCAACTGATTGATCTAAAGCGCCTGCCCGATCTGCCGAGTGGTATTACCAGCACGGCCCAAGGCATGACGATTGGTACGTTGACCACAATGACCGAGATCGAGACCAATGTTCAGCTTCAAGAGAAGTATCCACTGCTGGCCGAAGCAGCGGCGGTGGCTGCTACGCCACAGTTGCGCAATATGGCCACCATTGGGGGTAATTTGTTGCAACGGCCACGCTGCTGGTATTACCGCAATCAGCTCGTCAATTGCTGGCTGAAAGGTGGCGATGAATGCCAGGCGCAGGATGGCGAGAATCAGTTGCATGCCCTCTTTGGTGGTGGTCCTTGTTACGCCGTGCATCCTTCTGATCTGGCGCCGGCCCTGCTTGCGCTGGAGGCCACGGTGCAATTGCGTGGCCCTGGTGGCGAACGCATGGTGCCACTGGCCGAATTTTATGCGCTGCCTGAAGAAAAGCGCCGGCAAGAGACCCAGCTCGAAAAGGATGAACTCTTGCTCAACATCCATCTGCCCGGCTTGCCGGCGGGGACGCGCAGCACCTATCTGAAGGCAATGGATCGCAAAGTGTGGGCCTTTGCTTTGGTTGGCGTGGCAGCGATTGTTCGCCTGGAAGAGCAAAAAATTGTCGATGCTCGCCTGGTGCTCAGTGGGGTCGCGCCGATTCCCTGGCGCGTCACCGCCGCCGAGCAAGCGTTGGTGGGCGCCACAGCCAATGAAGCAACTTTTGCCGAGATTGCAGAATTTGCTCTGGCCGACGCCCAAAGCCTAAGCCACAACGCCTATAAAATCACGCTAGCCAAGAGTTTAGTGCGGCGTGCATTGACGATGCTCACGGACGAAGGGTAGGTTGCGGTTGAAAATTGTGTAGCATCCAGATAAACTTTTAACCGCAGAGGGCGCAGAGATGATTTTCTCTGCGCCCTCTGCGGTTAAGTAGGCTTTTGCAGTTACTGAACGCGATCATCAAAGAAGAGCAATTACTTACCACCAGTTGGCGTCGGTGGCAGTGATTGGAGGTAGAGCCAGAGCGCCTTTAACTCGACATCAGTCATCAGGCTGAAGCTTTGCCAAGGCATGGCCGAGTTGAGTTGGCGGCCGCTTGGCATTTTGCCGGTGCGAATGGTCGCGATAAAATCGGTTTCACGCCAATCTTTTAACTCGCCGGCGGGGGTCAAGTTTGCGGGCTCAGGTTCACCCGCCTTGCTCCCGGCAAAAGGTCCACCGGCCAGTTTGGGTCCATGGCAACCTTGACACGTCGTGGCGAGATATTGACCATAGGCAACAGTGATGCCGGGTGTGGGGGCGTGCACAGTGGCGTGGTGATCGATCTTCTCGGCGGCAATCAGATCCGCTTGATTGGTGACAAGCAAGGCCCGGAAGAGCAAGCCAAAGCTTGATTTCCCCCAATTGGTATCAACCGGTGGCACGCTTTTTACATACGCGATGATCTGTCCGGTATCGCCATCGCTCATGGTCTGAAAATCTTGAGCCGGCATGATCCAGAGCCCGCGCCCATCTTTGCCAATCCCGTGGCGAATGGCGCGGGCCCAATCGATATCGGTGTACGTATTGCCAATCCCACCTTTACCTTTGGTCAGATTCGGGGCAACAATATGGCCCGGCACGCCGTCGATCATCACATCGCCGCCTAGATTTTCACCATGACAACCGCCGCAGCCACGCAAAATGACCAAACGCTCGCCTTCGGCCAGGGCGGCGGCGTCTGTGGGCACGACGATGGCGGGCGGATTAACGGTGTAGCGTTTATGGATGCGACCGTTGCTGAGCCCGTAGATGGCCACGACAACAGAGCCAATCAAGACAATCAGGCTGCCGATGACCAATCCACTCAGCTTTAGAAACTTGGGCATAACGCACTTCTCCGGTCTGTCACTTTAATTTATGACTTGGGGCCTAACAACCCCCAAGCCATATCGGCCACCACCCAGGGAATCAGGCCGCGCAAGCCGTTGCCAATCGGGCGTACACGCGTGTTATGAAAGGCGCGGAAGCGCCATTTACCATTTTCCTTGATCGCGATCAACGTCTGGCTGGAGAGCCGTTCTGGTTTGGGCGTGCTACGTCCGGCGTCGATAATACTGCCAATGGCGTGGCCCATTGCGACATTGGGGGCCAGAAAGTTTAGATCGACAAGTTGGCCCGTGAGCCGTGAGCCTTTGAGATATTTTTCAAAGAGTGGCTTATGGCTGGCAATGATCGCGGCGTGCCCCTTCTGGTTAACGCCATCAAAGGCGATGTAATCGGCGTCTTCAGTGAAGAGCGCGGCATAGGCTTTGGCATCACCCGCGGCCCAGGCATCGGTCTGCGCCTGAAAAAGCTGCTGAATGGCAGCTTCGTCGGCGGTATGTTCGCTTTGGTGACTCATAGATGGCTTCTCCCGTTTACTTTATTCTGCATCGATCTGGTCAAAATCTTTGTCACGAATTAGACGAATTTTCAAGTTTTTCATTCGTGTAATTCGTGACAAAATGCTGGTAAGCGTTTACTGAAAGGCTGCGATGTACTCGCGGCACCATTCTTCAAACGTATGGGCTGGGCGACCCGTAACCTCAGCCACGGTATTGGTCTGGTAGGCCCCACGACCCTCACGCAGCATGACGGTCAGTTCGCTCAGCGCGTCAACCAACATAGGCGGCATGCCACGTTTGCGCATCTGTTCGTCGGCGACGGCAGGCGGAACGTCGATATATTGCAAGGGTTTACCCAACACACGCGCCAGGGTCTGCACTTGTTCACCGACTGTGAGTAATTCGGGTCCAGTCATTTGATACGCTTTACCCTCATGCCCCGGCTGAGTCAAAGCAACCACGGCCACGGCAGCAATGTCGCGCGGGTCAATCGGTGCGACTTTACCCTCACCGCCTGGAAAGTAGACCGCGCCTTGGGTCTTGATTGAGCCTGCCCACTGCAAAGCATTCGACATAAATTGACCAGGGCGGAGTATCGTCCAGGCCAACCCAGCGTTCTGAAGGATCTGTTCTTTGGCATAATGCCATTGATCAATCGCATGGGTCGGTTCGCCAGCGCCAAAGGTGGAAAGCTTGACGACATGCTTGACGCCAGCTCGTTGTGCGGCGGTGATCGCGTTCTGATCTTGTTGTGTGCCAAAGCCGCTTGTGTTCAAGAAGAGATGATCGACCCCTTGCAGCGCAGCCTCTAATGTTTCAATCTTTTCAAAATCCCCCACGGCACGCTCTACTTGATTGCCAAGATGGGCGATTTTGCTTTCGTCGCGCACAAAGACGCGCACCGGTTGCTTTAGCGCCAGCAATTGCTGAACAATTTTTCCGCCAACGTTGCCCGTGGCACCTGTGACTAAAATCATCAGTATTCTCCTTGTTAAGTGGCAGGTCAGGTATCCTGACCTGCCTGTGTAAAATTGATAGTGACAAACACATGTCACGCAATGATCTAATGACTATCGTAGGGGCATGCGGCTTCGACGTGAGCTCTGCCGAACGGTCGGCGGCGGACTAATGTTAATTTTGTCCCTGAGCATTCTTCGCCGTCGATTGCGTGCCCGTCCTCGTTAACGAACATGCTCGCACAGCCGGGCACGCACTCGACGGCGAAGGTTATTTAAGGATCTCGCCAGTGTTGGGTGTGCCGCCGACCGCATGCCCCTACACGTTCCCTTAATCATTGCATAACATGCGTTACAAAGTTTCGAATAGCCCGGCCCTTTTCATTCCTCACTCGGCGGGTTATCACCAAATTCGGCTTGAAGCGCCTCCGGTGTCCAGGTCAGTTTACCGCTACGCAGGTCGTCGAGCAGCGCCTGAATCCATGCAAATTCCGCTTCGCGCAAGGTGAGCATATATTCCATCTCTAGCAGCACCAGGCGCGGCAGTTGGTCAACCAACGCGCGGGACATCGCACGCTGCCCAGCGATCTCACCTTCGAGGAGCGCGGCCCGTACTTGCAAAGCACGTAACACAACTTCGGACGGCACGGCGGCCAGAAAAGAGAGCGCGACCATAAACTCATGATATTCCTTGGCTGGCTTTGCAAGCATCTC
>JAPLGZ010000052.1 GCA_026389895.1 Chloroflexota bacterium
ACGCAAGTAGCGATCAGCTCGACGCTTTTTTTGTTGTTTTTTATAGGGTTTGAGCAGCGCGTCTACAAAGAGCACAAGATTCTCACTTTTAACGAATAGATTTTTCTTATGACCCAAAAACTGGCCGCAGCGCGCACGAAGAAGACATAGAGTTCGTAGAGCCACCGCTTTGCCTTTTAGTGGTGCGCCCTCTGTGTCGCCGCGGGTTCGATATAACCTGAGCGCGCTAAACCGCTTCGCGAATTTGACCGTTTTCCAACCAGATCCGCCGCCAGGCTTCACTCGCCCAGAGTTTCTCGCGCACGGCATCTTCGGCATCCAACAGGGCTTTATAGCGTGAACCAGGCCGAGCCAAAAGTTCGCTGGGTGCGCCGTCTTCTAGAATGCCACCATTTTCTACCACGAGCACCCGTTCAAAAGTCTGCGTTTGGCCTACATCATGCGTCACGCAGATCAAGGTGGCCTCTGGCCAATAGACGCGAGCGCTGGCCAACAACGTTCGGCGCTTATCTCGATCCAGCCCGCGGAACGGTTCATCCAACACGACTAAACGCGCATCTTGGCGTTGCATGCCTCGGCCAAAGCGAGCCCGTTGGCCTTCCCCACCCGAGATAAGCCGGCCTTCGCCGCCCAACCGCGTCTGCATCCCATCGGGCAACCGTTCTAGCACCGTGCGCAGATCGGCCTGCTCAATGATAAAATTCATGGGGATTTGCCCACCCCCGTAGCGTAAGTTATAGAGAAATGAGCGATTCCACAATTGAATGGTCGGATCGACCCAGGCCATCTCGCTACGCAATTGTTGTAACCGGGCATAATCTAGCAATTCACCATCAATCAAAATCCGTCCGGCATTTGGATAGTGCCAGCCCAACAACAACCCAACCAAGGTCGATTTGCCCGCCCCCGAAGGGCCAACAATGGCGACCTGGCTACCGGCCGGAATGTGCAGATCAACCGAATGTAAGATCTCCTGCTCGGCCAGTTCCAACCGCACCTGCTGCAGCGTAACGGCCAGGCCTTTGTGGGCTGGGGCAGCGGGCGCGGCGGGTGTAACGACCTCCAGCGGTGGGATATCAGCCTTTGGTGCCAGGTCTTCTTCAGTTGGCGCCTCTAATAACTGCAAGAAACGCATGGCTTTGCCCTGATCAAAGAGGTAAGAGATCGTCAGAAAAATCAGTGGCCCACGCAACGATTCCAAATTAACCGACCAATAGGTCAGCAGTAACAGATTGGCTGGGTCGCGACCTCGGACCACATAGAGCACGATCACCAGAGCAGTCATCAAGTAGGAGAGTGCGGTTGAAAGCGTATTCAACCACCACTCGCCCAGATAGACATTGATGTTACTTTGCACCCATTTGCCAAGCAGATCTTCATATTCGCGGCGCGTCGCCTGTTCCGCGCCATGGGTGCGAATCGCGACCAAACCCTGCATGGCATCCAGGTAAAAACGGCTCAAAAAGCCCAAATAGACATGCGCCCGTTGCGCTTCTGATCCGATATACCCACTGATAAACATCACCGCAAAAGGCACCAGCAATTTAATAAAAGTGAGCAGGGCGCTGAGCCAATCCAGCAGGCAGAGCCCAACAATCGTCATGAGAAACTGAAAAAAGATATGCAGTAATTCACTGGCATAAAACGGCAATTTGCGGGCAGCCCGGACATTATGAATCCGCTCGATCATCTCACCCGGTGAGATATGTTGAAAATAGGCCGTGCTCAACCGGGGAATTTGGGCCAACACAGCCAACCGTAACCGTGCGTCCAGGCGATGCCCCAGTTTCAAAACCGCACTATGACTAAACCATTTCAGACCTAAGAGTGTCAACGTAAAAGCCAAGAGCAGGCCAATCGTCCACAACCGTTGTTCCACTGTTTCCAAACGCAAACTAAGCTGTGTCAGGCTACGAAAGAGAATCGCCTGGAAGAAGATGCCCGCACCAGCAAAGATCATCGCAATTGCGATCAAGGCCGGTGAAAAGACGCCTTCTTGGCGTAAGAACGACAGGACCGAACGTTTGGCGGGTTGAGCCGCGGCTTCCGTTTTGGGCTCGCCTGGCGTCTTGGTGTTAGCCGCTTGAGTTTTTGGCCGATTGGCGACAGGTTCGACCAACAGCTTTACAATTCGTAACCCAGTAATGCCCCGACAATGCACAGATGCCTGATCCAGCACTTCGGCGGTCAGATCTGGCGTAGCTGACCAGTTTGCAGGCGCTAGCAATTGCCGTTTTTCCACCAGTTGCGTCAGCGTTTGCGCCAATATCTGCTGAACCATATGGGCAGCTTCTGGGCCACGGCGTAAACCGTTCTGATGCACCATATGTTCGACAGTGCGAATAGCCGCGTCCAAGGCCGCCGGCCCATAACTATGGCCTGGGGCGTAAACATCCACCATCAAGGCGTCGATCTGAGCAACAGTCAGTTGCAGCGCGAATAACCGTCCTCGTAAAAACTGGCGCGAAGGTTCCGAAGTGGATAATGCCCGCCAATCAGTCGCCGTGAGGAAGAGATCTTCACTTTCCAACTCGCTCAATAATTGGTTCGTCCCAAGCCAAAGACGCCCTAGTTGCGGATCTAACACTTGGAAAAATGGTCCAATCCGATTCCAGACTACCGCCCAATGCGGAGGTTGCTCAGAGATGGGCCGAAGCCGTACAAGAGCCGGTAACGAGTTAGGGAGTTGGAGAGCATCGACAGGCAACAGTGCCTGTTCCATTTCCACTCCGCAGTGATGAGCGATTTGGATGAGGGCTGCGGAAGAGTCTATCGGGATAGCATCAGTAAAGGCTGGCGTGAGTTGTGCATCGGTAAGAGGGATCCGGTAGCCAAGCAACAGTGCTTTTAAGACAGCCAAACTATCCGTTATATCCGCATTTGGGGTGACTTGCGGAATAAAAAACAGACGTTTAGTGTTCGGATTCGACATAGCTGCAAGTCACTGGCATTTCCTGTACACAGGCTCTTTCAAGGCGACTAGAAACAAAAGCTAGCTGGCGACTTAGCCGAACAAACAGATCTTGAAACATTATTTTTCCCCTAAAACGAGCAGCGAGTACTAAACGCAAAAATCCTACACCCTACGTGGTTAACTGGCCTTAAGCCCCCATAGGCTGAGCAATTTGCGCTCGTTATATCTGATTAGTTGAATTGGAAATTACTCGGAACTTTTTAGGAACCTTACGACAACACCAGTATAACATAGTAGAAAAATTTTTCAATAGGCAAAATTGCCTAAATAAGCGTTATTGTGGGCCACAAGTTGAACAACTTATCCCCACATTTTGTGCTCCCCATCCAGCATATACTGCTATTCTTCAAATCTCTCACTTAAGGTCTATTCTAATGATCTGTATACAAAAGGTCAAATCCCTTAAGACATGCTGAACAGAGAAAACTCAAAGCCAGTAAGCCGACAGAGAGTAGCAGAAAATCAAATATTGCTCACAAGTTGAGATTTAGCACTGGATTTTCAGGGGAAGGATCGTTGTTATTGACTTTTGATGGCGGTGGAGGTGGTGGCAGAGAGAAGCAAAAATCAGCAAAAGCCGATAAAGCTATACGAATTTATTACCACTTCGTTGCAAAAAATTACGCATAATCTCGTAGGTTTCGTTTGAAAACCGTCAGGCGATAAATGCAGGAGATGCGGCCACTGCGTCATGGCGGCACGCTCGGCCAGCGACACGCTGTTGATTTTTCCTGGCGTCCAAAGCACTAACCATCGGGCCAAAGCCCCGCGGCGCGCAGGATAAAGACCAGTGGCGAAACCTCGTTGACCGTCACCTTGACCTGGCCAGTCGCCCCCGCGCGCAGAGACGAAACTTCATTCGGATCGTCAGCCAGATCGTCTTGCAAGATGAGGCGCACCTCACCTTTGACCGGATCGATATCAGCCGCAATGAGTGGAATTGACGTAGCTTTGCGGTTAACGTCGGTCAGTTGCATGTGGGCTGGTTGGCCACGCCGAATGCGTGGTAGCGCCGCAGCCGGGAATTCAGCCAGTACATAACCTTCGGGGACAAGGGTTGCCTGCGTGCTCGTTTCATAAAAAGGAAGCTTGGCAAAGAAAAGCCAAAGCGTCCACCCAAACATCAGCACCGCAAAGAAAGAGATCCCGACCAAGACGGGCACGAGATTATCCGCTTGGATGGAGCGCACAGAACGCGAAAACTGAACGGTCATAATGTCGACTATCCTCTGATTGGGTAAACGCTTACGGGTGCGCAATCACAAGCAAGGTGGGGGCGCGCTTGAGAACACATTCCAAGGCCACTTGCATATTTTCTGGATCCAGCGAGGCGAAGCTTTCGTCCAAGATGACCAGATCGGCTTTTTGTAAAAGGGCGCGCGCAATGTAAAGCCGGCTGCGTTCACCGTGTGAGAGCCGCCAGCCTTGCTCGCCCACACTTTGCTCCATCCCCATTGGCATGCGCTCCAGCAACGGACCAAGGCCGAGTTCATAACAGATGGCTTCCGCTTCGCGCAGATCTTCTGGCCAAGCCGGCCAGCGGCGCCCCATCAACAGATTAAACGCAAAGCTGGCATTCAACACATGATTTTCATGAAATTGCGGCGCGGCCACAACCCGTTGGCGCCAAACTTGTTCGTTGATGCTGGGTCGATCCAGCCCACGCAATAGCAGCAAACCAGATTCCGGTGTATGCAGACCGATCAACAAAGAAGCCAAAGTGGATTTGCCGCCGCCAGATGGGCCTTCCAGCAACAGGCGATCCCCGCGATAGATCGACAAATTGCAGCCATTAAGAATGGCCCGCCCGCCTGCTCGATAGCGAAAATGCAGCCCGCGGCCTTCGATCAGTGGCACATTTTCAGGCAGAAGGATATCATCTGGGTGAACTTCGATCTCATCATTGGCGGCCGATGAAGAACGGGCTTTGCTGGAACGGTTGATCGCCGCGCGTTGAATGGGGTCGATCAGTCGCCAGGCCGCATAGGCGCGGGCAATATCGGGGATAACGAGGGCAAGAAACTGAAACTGAAATGTCCCAAAGACAAAGGCGAGAAAGCGCAGCCCCAGTCCTGTCCCATCCTTCATGCCCGGCTCAATCACAAAATCGGCGGCGATGCCCAGCAACATCAGCAGGATCCAACCATAGGGCACCACCACCCACACAATCAAATTCTGGCGATCATAGTCTTGCGCCAAGGTCAGATAGTCAGCCAGTTCGCGATCATCCGCTTCATGCCATTTGTTCTCTTGCACCAAACGCGTCTGATGGCCACGGATCCGTTCCAGCAGCGCCGTGATCATCTCGGTGTGATGGGCATTCAATACAATATAGCGCCGACAAAGCCGATAGCCTAGCCACGCCGTCACCGCCAACCAGGCCACCATCAAAAAGCCGATCAGGATATCGCCGCTGACGAAGAGCGCCAGGTTGATGACCACCAGCGGGATCACAGCCAACGTTACGAGGACGGCGCGCGTCAAACCCACTTCTTGCAGGGTTTCTGATTCGATCAACCAAGAAAGAAACTGACCGATGCCTTGCAGTTGTAATTCATCCAGATCTAAATTCAACACGCCATAAAAAAGACGTTGCTTAACAAGGACAGAAGTTCCATAGTTAAACACAAACCCCAACCAAGTTGCCAGTGAATAAAAGGGGATAGCAGCCAGCAAAGTTAAGAGACCGGCGCTCAATGTGGACCAGGCAACTTCGCCGCTCGCGGTCGAGCGTTTTACCAGTTCCACACACACCAAAAGCGCGCCATAAGAGATCGCTTGGGTAATGGTGCTATAACCTAAAAATTTATCTAACCCGGCTTGGCGCACTTGACGCCAGAAGTTTGTGCCCGGCGTCAACCGCAACAAGCGACAACCACGGAGTTCAACATGGCGCAGTCGCTCACGCAGGAGCGCATCACGCGCTTTCTCGCGGCGCGCCGCTGGTAACGCCAACGATTCGAGCGTTTGGTCTACTTCCCAGAGCAATGGTAATTCGAGCGCCGCCCAGATCGCCGCACGCACAATGCGCAAAGGCAGGCGATGGATGGTGCCATCTGCGCCGAGCAGTTGAATCGAATGCCGGTTACCTTTGAGCGCCACCAGAAAGTGCGTTGCCTCTTCCAGGGATGGCGCCGCACCAAGCGCATCGGAGCCATTTTGGGGGGTTGGGTAGAGTGGAATCAAAGCAGGGGGCGCATACCGCATTAACCCTTCGATCCCATCATAGACTGTGCCGACCGTTTCCACTTCAACACCCATCTGCGCTGCGGCAGCATCCAACCAGCGATCAAAGGAAGCACCGTGCAAAGCGTCGGCCGCGCTTGGCGTCAACCGCAAGGCTTCCTTGGTGGAAAGCAAACCACTCTTCTGCGCCAGTTGATAGAGCGCTTCGTCTAAATGGGCGATTGGCCAGGCCAAACCTCGCACCCAAGCAATGGAATTCCCCTGTGTAGGTTCACGGTTGAATAGTCGCTTCAGTA
>JAPLGZ010000266.1 GCA_026389895.1 Chloroflexota bacterium
ATCAGCCACCGAGTGACGACTATTCTCATGAACATGATTCATTGTAGTTCGCAAACGACTAGATAAGCTACGATCAAACCAATAATTTCGTTCAAAAATCGACCCATTGTGCGTTCTATTATCGCGCAAATTGCGCGATAAAAACAGGTGCTTCGCTTGCACGATTCTTACAATGCATCAGCTAATATTTACTGCAAATCTACAGATTAAGTTAATCTACAGATTAAGTTAATCTACAGATTAAGTTAATTAAGTCACCGCGGCTTTTCGGCGACACAGAGCACACTCGTCCCAAAAGGTAGCACCATAGACGAAAGCAGCGCGGCTTCTAACCAGCCGACGCCTTGTAAGAGCGTATTAGCAGGCTCGGGGATCGGCTCCATTTCGACTTGATAGATATTTTCTTCCTCGCTCAGATGAGGGCTTTGCAGGCCGGGGTTGTAGGGGCGCAACAGGCGCATACCGGCAATCAGCGGAAACAGAAAGAAATTGTTATAGCTAATCCTTTTCACACGTAGACCACTAATTTCAAGCTTTTGACGCAATTCAAAGACCGTATAGCGGCGTTGATGGGCGTTAATTTCGTCGTTGTAGCTCCAGAGCCACATAAAGGCTGGCACTGTCACCACCAGTTTGCCCCCTGGCTTCAACACGCGCAAACATTCCTGAAAAACCCCAAACTCATCAGGAATATGTTCGACTGTGTCCAATAAGGCGACCAGGTCAAAACTGTCGGCGGCAAAAGGCAGTTCAGTGCCGGAACTTTGCATGACATCAAGGCCGCGCTGCGCGGCCACGGCCAAAGGACGCGCATTTGAGTCGACGCCAACCACGTGGCCATAGTGAGCAAGATGATGCGCCATGTTGCCAGCGCCGCCACCAATATCCAACACAGTGCGAGGCGTGTTGGGTTGAGGCGGGCCCAATTCGGCATCCAGATATTGCAAAATCGCGCGCGTTCGCCCTGCAAACCAGGCATGGCGATCTTCATCTAATACAGTTAATACAGGTGTTTTCATATTTCATCCTTATGTAGGATGCGCTCAGGAGCCCGGCGTGGCCAACCAAACTAGTGAGCGCATCATTTATTGATGGAACCGTTGCCCAAGGAGATAGGGAAACAGAGCCGCGAGGAGCGAGAGGGTACCGAACGATCGTTAAACAACCTTGGTCACCACGACTTCCTCGCCGAGCAGATCCGTGATTCGTACAGCAACACAGCTCGCAACAGGCGGCGCCGGCAAAGTATAAAAACCCAGCACCTGATCACGCTTTTTTAGGGGGGCATCAACCAAAACGCTATGAAAAATTTGTCCATCATACGCCGGATCAATGGCAATACAATCGACCAAGGCCCGCCATGCCGGGTTCGTCTGATGGACAAGGGTCAGCGCCAGTTGCGCCACAATCGTCGGTGACACAAAATCGATGATTGTTACGCAGATCAATGTCGCGTCAGTCGGGTTTCTGGTAATTTCAATCTGCGCCTGGATCATGCTCGGCAACGGCGTCAGAGATTCTGAAACCGCCTCTGTTTGATAAATGGCAAAACCAGGCGGCTTGCGGTCACCACTCAGGCGGCTGGCGTGGAGGCGGCGCCGTGTGGTCAAAACAGCGCCGCGATTATTGTCACAGCCGATCCACTGCCGGCCTAAACGTTGCGCCACCGCCAAGGTCGTTCCTGATCCCATAAAACAGTCCAACACAAGATCGCCGGGATCGGTCGATGTACGGATAATGCGCTCAAGCAACGCCTCCGTTTTTTGGGTAGGATAACCGCAATCTTCGCCTGGCGTCGTTCCAAGGCCGGGAATATCATCCCAAAAGTTATCTACGGCGCGTTCAACGGCCCATTTTCCATGCCCCAGATTGGTCAGATAATATTTAACGCCAAGATTCCCGCCTTTCGAGGCATAAATACGTTGTGCAACTTCGTCGATGATTAATTCACCACCATAGGGGGCATAAAGTCGGCCAGCCGCATGCAAAACTTTTAAGCTGGCAAAGCTATAGGTGCCAGGATCCGAAGTGCGAAAAAAGCCGCGTTCGTCATGCATGAACTCGCGGGCGGCCTCCGTTTCCGTTAGGATAATCTGCTTTTTGGCCAGATTCCAGGTGGTGGGCGCAGTGCGACTTTTGGCGAAAATCTCGATGTAGTGGGTGCTGAACGGAAAGTAAAAAGCATTCACTTTGGCCCCACGCGCCACTTGGCTGCGCCAGGCAATCGTGTTCAAATAATTATCGGCACCAAAAACCTCCTGTAACAACATGCGCATATGATGCACCTGCCGGTGATCGACATGCAGCCACAAGCTGCCATTCTCGCTTAACAAATCGCGCAGGAGCGGCAAACGCTCATACATGAACTGTAAATAATCGTTGTCACTCCACTGGTCACTGTACTGCGTCTGCTGCGCAAACACATGATCAGCGCTGGTCTGCATGGTGGGCGCTTTAGGGCCGCGCAAACGGATTTTGCGCCCCCATTTGGCCCCGGTGGCATAAGGTGGATCGATATAGATCAATTTCACTTGCCCTCGATAACCGTTAGCCAACAGATGGGTGAGGACAGCGCAATTGTCACCCCAAAAGAGTGAGTTGGCGATGGTGGGTGGCTCAGGGTGAGGCGTATCTTGGGCGACGCGCAATCGGTTATTGGGTTCAAAAACTTCAACCAGGTGCACGGGCGATAAGGCGGGCGGTGGTGGGCTGTGTTTGCCAGGCCAAGACAAGGTAGGCGTACTAGCATTCATCAGATTCTTGTGCATATTACGCCGAGAATTCCGCTTCTTCATTGGCATCAAACTGGTGATGAGTTGGAGATCGACAAAAAGAGGGGTTGAACAAATATCAAGTAGAGCTAGTTGCGGTTGAGTAAAGGATTCATGGTCGCTCCTGCCCGCTCAAATAAGCCTATTATACCATAGTAAGCGGACTAACGACGACGAAAATAAAAGGCATAGACGGGTCGATTATGTTTCAAACACCAGGCCTCGCGATGGGTGAGCGCAAAGTCACCAATTTCGTCTGATCCAGCCGGATCATGGGGCAGAAATGCCGGATGTTGCTCCACCAGATAGCGCACCATTTCGCCATATTCCTGAACATCGCTTTTAAAGTAGAGGATCCCGCCTGGCCGTAATTTGGCGGCCAACAGATCCACGAAGGGGGGTGAAAAGAGCCGCTTGATCCGGTGCTGAGATTTCCACCAAGGGTCAGGGAACAGAATATGAAAGAGACTGACCCGCTGATCGGGCAGCACAATTGGGATGTTAAACCGTGCGTCATCGTTGCTCAGCCACAGATTATTGACCTGGTAGCGCTCAACCCGCTGTAACATCAGGCGCGTGGCCTTGGTCTTGGTCTCATACCCAATCAGCAACTTCTCTGGGTGCCGGCGCGCCCGATCCAACAGAAAATCGCCTCGGCCAAAGCCAATTTCAACTTCCAACGCCCGATCCGAAGCTAACTCAGCGCGCAGGCGAGCGCCATTATCCCCGCGCAGATCATCCAGCGCCAAGGCCCGAAAGAAGGGTAGATTCAGCCCCCATTCTGGCAAATACGCCGAACCGGGTCGCACGTGCGGATTGCCACCGATCAGCCCCTTACCAGCTTCCCAGTCTGCATACGCTTGGCGCCGGTCCTCCTCCGATAACTCTTCCCAGGCAAAATCCATCCGCCCGGCCGAGAATACGCTGGCTTCATAGTCAAAGATCGGTTGTGCGGGTGGTGATTCTTGCATACTCATAGGCGCTCGATGGGATTCGGTTGCAATTGGGTGATAGCCTCAATAAAATCAAGATAACGGTAAGTTTGCGGCACAATGGCCACGGGTATGCGACCGCCGTTATTCACGACGTGGGGCATCAGCGTTTCCATTACAGCGGCATATTCGCGCAAAACAAGCAGCTTGTCCGCTGAAGTTGTGACCGATGGCGCAGGCTCTGGGATCAAAGGTACAGGTTGGCCGACGAATTGCGCTACAGCATGCAAAGAGCCTAACGGCCATTGCAGCAAGTCTGTTTTTCTTTGCGGAGGTATCCGCGCCACATATTTTGCCGCAATTAGCAACATTACCCAAAATTGGTTCACATGCTGTGTCACCACTTCGGTTGGTAGGCGCGGCGGGACAGGTGCATAGTCAAAACGGGTCGGCCCATCGGCATGGGGCAAATTTACTCGGTCAAACCACAATTGAATTTCCGTCGGTATGCGCGCCGCCGATTGACGCTGCCAATACCAGTCCACCTGATGCGGCCCAGATTCACCTGGATAGAGCGCCATGTTATAGACGGCGCCGGGCGGCCAATTTTGCGGTGCTTCTAGAATGAGCAATGGCTCGCCCAATTGCGCTATATAGGCATAGCGCTTAGCCACCACGTCATCCTGGTGCTCGTCGGCGACAATGATAAAGAGATCTATATCGCTCAGCTCATCAGCGTCGCCTCGTCCCAACGAACCGAACAACCAGGCCGCGCGCAAGCGTGCATCCTGCATTACCACAGCTTGCGCGCGCTGTAATAACGCCGTGCGCGCAAGCTGATGTGTCTGCATTTGCTGTCGGACCAACCAATCTTGACGGAGAACTGGCGATTCGGTCACGCCGCTTGCCCATTCAAGGCACCCTGCAACTGTGCCTCTAATCGGCGTGCAATGGTCGATTTCACCACCTGGGGGTCGGCGGGTAAATAGAGGGGTGGATTGGCATATTGGCTCTCCACCTCGTCTAGCTTACTTTCGTGATAGCCCACCTTAAAATCTGTAAATTTCAACCCATGCGCCGTGCTAATGACCACGACGCGGTCACTGGATTTTATCTCGCCGCGCTTGACCAATTTGAAAAGCGCTGCCAGGGCCACACCGGTGTGCGGGCAGGTGTACATGCCCGTCAAATCGGCCAGGGCAGAGGCAGTGGCGAGGTCATGCTCGCTCGCTTCCTCAACGATGCCATTGGTCATTTGGATGGCTTGGACAGCCTTTTCATAGCTGACTGGATCACCGATTTGGATCGCGGAAGCCAGGGTCTTTTGGGCTGGGATGATCGCTTTTTCTTGAAAGCCATTCAGATAGCTCTGATAGAACGGGTTGGCTTTGCTCGCCTGTGCGCCGACCAAACGCGGCAACTTGTTGATGATGCCCAAATCTAACAAGAGCTTCAAGCCTTTGTAGAGCGCGCTGATATTGCCCAAATTACCGACTGGAATGATGATCCAATCGGGCACTTCCCAATCAAACTGGCGCACAATCTCAACCGCCACCGTCTTTTGGCCTTCGACGCGGATACTGTTCATCGAATTCGCCAGATAAATGCTATTATCTTGAGTCACTTCTCTGACAATGCGCATACACCCATCGAAATCGGTGTCCAACGCCAGTACATGCGCGCCATTGGCCACTGGCTGCACCAGTTGTGCGGTGCTCACCTTGCCTTGTGGCAAAAAGATCACGGCTGGAATGCCTGCACCGGCCGCATACGAAGCCAGGGCGGCGCTGGTATCACCCGTGCTTGCACAGGCCACGGCCTGCACCGGGCTACCATCCTGCATCATCTGTTTGACGACGCTGACGAGCACGGTCATACCCAAGTCTTTGAAGCTACCGGTATGACTGTTGCCGCACAATTTGATCCACAGGTCAGAGACGCCCAGTTGTTTGCCTAGGCGTTCGGCCCAGAAGAGATTGGTATTGCCTTCGTACATGCTAACGACATTTTCGTCGCGCAAATCCGGCATCACCCACTCGCGCATGCCCCAAACCCCGCTGCCATAAGGCCATTGGGTGGAGCCAACACGACTATCCAACAATTTTTTCCATTCGTCGGCGCTCCGCAAACGCAGCGCATCCAAATCGTGCTGGACTTCTAATAAACCGCCACAGGTGGGGCAGGTATAGATCACATCATAGACAGAATATTCGCCGGGACAACCGCGAAAACAGCGAAAGTGGGCGTGATAGGGTTGTGTAACAGGGGATGGTTTGACTGTTTCAAGTTGCATAATTAATGTCCATTTCGAGCCCACCGAATAAATTCGGCGTCTGATATAAAAAACCCGTTGAAACGGGTTCATAGAGTGCGCATGTGTTAAACACGTTTTTTATCCTAGGCGACGAATGATGGGCATTAACAAAATATTCGGTAAATGCGGCGTGCCGCAGCGGTTAAAACCGCCGCCTGCGACGGGAAACCTTGCCCAGGGGCGGTTGCCCCTTGGGCGCAAAGCAGGTTAGCTGAGCCGTTACTGATTTATTTTGCTAATGTGCATCATTCGCCGCCATGATGACCTTTTCGGGTCTTTGCATAATTGCGAACCCCACCTGCACCTAAGGGTGGGGTTTCCTCGTTATACTATGAAAAAAAATCCTATCACTTCAGGCGCTTTTTAAACTCGGCGGTTAACGCTGGCAGCACCTCATATAGATCACCGACAATGCCATAGTTGGCGCGTTCAAAGATCGGCGCTTCGCGGTCTTTGTTGATGGCGACAATGACTTTGCTGCTTCCCATGCCAGCCAGATGTTGGATCGCCCCGCTGATACCCGAGGCAATGTAGAGATCCGGCTTAACAGTGCGACCAGTCTGGCCCACTTGGTAGCGATAGGGAATGTAGCCCGCATCGACCGCGGCGCGACTGGCGCCCACGGCTGCGCCTAATGTTTGGGCCAGTTCAGTTACCATTGCAAAACCCTTTACCGGATCAGCCGCCACACCGCGCCCGCCCGAGACGATAATTTTAGCGTCGGTTAGGCCAATCTCGCCCGTGTCTGTGGATTTTACCTCCAGCACTTTTTCGGCCACCTGATCTTCGTTCACGCCTAAATCTAGTGGTTGCAGCTCAGCAACCGCTTCGCCAGCTTCGGGCATGGGGAAAGAACGAGGGCGTATACTGGCAAATTGCACAGGGCTGTCAAAGGTGACATCCGTCAAAATGTTGCCAGAGTAAATGGCGCGGACGGCCACTACTTTATCGGCTTCGACGCGCAAATCCACCGCATCGGGCGCAAGACCAGCCTCGAGTTCACAGGCCACAGCCGCGCTTAGTTCGCGACCGCGCGTGGTGGCGCTGGTCAACACCACCACAGCTTCTACCTCTTCGATGGCGCGACGCAAACCGGCGGCGTAGGCGCTTAACCGGTAATTTTCTAAGACAGGGCTGGTGATCGTCAAAACTAGATCGGCACCATATTGGCGGGCCAGTTCAGCGGTAGCATTAATATCCGCCCCCATCGCAACGGCCACCAATGGTGCGCCAAGATCATCGGCCACTTGCCGCGCCTTGCCCAATACTTCCCAACTACTGGCGACGGCCTGCCCATTCATTTGTTCAATCCAGACTAAGACAGACATGGAATTCTCCTGGTAAAAGCAAGTAAGTGGTAAATAGCAATGAATCACTACCCACGATTTACCACTTGTATTCTCTTAGATGACCTTTTCAGCCAGTAGCGCATCCACCAGTTTAGCGGCTTTTTCTTGAACGGTTGCGCCTCCGATAATGTTAACCTGAGTGCGGCGTACTTCCGGCTTGCGGATATTCGTCCACTGCGTTTTGTTGGCCGGGGTAACCACCCCTAGATCGCCCGCTGATAGGGTGGGAATGCTGGCTTTATTGGCTTTGCGGATGCCCATAAAGCTGGGATACCGCGGTTCATTAATCTCTTTGGCCACGCTGATCACCGCAGGCAGTGGCGCGCTTACCGTCTCTTGTCCGCCCTCCACCAGACGTTCTACCGTGACAACGCCATCGGCAATCTCACGCACTTTGATCACATTGGTCAAAAGCGGCCAGTGCAATTTACCAGCCACGCCGACAAAGACCGTACCGCTGTTGTCATCAACACTCTGTTTGCCCGTCAAGACAAGATCAACCGCACCTTGCGCTTTGACTGCTGCCGCCAACAGCGCAGCGGTGGCCCAGATATCACCATCGCGCAGACTTGCATTGTCAACAAGCGCAGCACTGCCAACACCCATCGCCACGGCATGTTTGAGCGCATCGACCGCGCCAGGTGCGCCCACGGATAAAGCAATGGCATCACCGTTAAACCGTTCGGCGAGTTGGATCGCTTCTTCAGCAGCAAATTCATCCCACGGATTGATCACCATCGTCGCTTTGATGGTGCCACTCTTCACTTCTTCCGCCGCCACCTTGGGCAGCTCGGCGGTATCTGGGGTCTGCTTAATCAAGACAACAATTTTCACGGGCATTCTCCTCAGGCTGATCCATAAAACGAGTAATAATCGTCGATAGTCTACACAATGTTAGTCTACACGCTGGTCGTTTTATAGATGTTGGGCAGCTGTTGTCAAAGGGTTGGCTAGATAAAAAAATGCGGAGACGCCATTGTCTCCGCGGTGGAAAAGACCCGAAGATCTCTTCTACATTTAGGCAACTATAACACAGGCTGTTAAACCCATGCAAAATAATCAGGCAAACGTCACCACTGGTAGGGTTCAGCCATCGACTCACGAAAAAGATACATCTTTTACTGCCTTAGCCAGGATGCCGTAAACTAATGCTCATCTTTCCAATAATGCTGGTGATGTTGTTGATAGTAAGCAAGGGTTTGCGCTAAACCGCTGCGCAGGTCAATCGTCGGCTGCCACCCCAGCACATTCTGAATGCGCGCATAGCTGGAATAGACATCCCCGATGTCAATCCGTTTACGGGCTTCTGGCCAGGGCACCAGACGGACACTGCCTTGCCCGGCGATCTCAACCAGCATCTGGGCGAGTGAAAGCAAACTGACTGGCGCACTGCCGCCCAAATTGAAGACTTGGCCATTGACCGCATCACTCGCCCCGGCGCGCAGGAAGGCATCGACCACGTCGTCCACATGCGTCAGATCGCGCAGTTGTTGGCCGTCACCGTAGAGTTGAAGCTCTTTGCCCTCAACGGCCAGCCGTACAAACCAACCGATAAAACCCTGGCGGTTGTGCTTCATCAATTGGCGTGGGCCATAGGTATTGGTCAGGCGCAGCGAAGTGGCGCGCAAGCCATAGGCATTGTGATAGACAATGTGATACCACTCACCCGCCAGTTTGTTGACCCCGTTAACATCAGTGGGATGTTGGGGATGTTTTTCGTCCAGCGGTAGATAATCAGGTTTGCCATATTGTTGGCGTGTGCCAGCATAGACCACCTTGATTTCTGGATTTTCATGGCGACAGGCTTCGAGGATCGAAAGCTGTGCGCGCGCGTTGATCTCTAAATCGCTAAACGGATCGGTCATCGAATCAATATGGCTGACCTGGCCTGCCAAGTTGAAGAGTACATCTTGACCTTGAACGAGCGCCCGCATCGAATAGGGATCGCGCACATCGGCGATGTTGATATGCAGCCGGTCTTCATAACCAGCGATGTTAAAACGGTTACCACCATAGTCAGGGATCAACGAATCGACCAGAGTGACGCGCGCGCCCAGGTCAACCAGCCGGCGCGCCAGATTGGCGCCAATGAAGCCGAGACCGCCAGTAATAAGGACGGATTGGTTGGTGTAGAAATCGAGATAGTTCACAGCAAATCCTGTCGTAGTAAATAGATAGTGCCCATCAATTCAACAAAGTGAGTTAGGCATTCACGATCAGTTTGTGAGACACGGGTGGATGTTCCTGATTTTGGATTGCGGGTTTTGGTGTGTAGCCGCTCATCCAGAATTTATGCTATAATTTCATCTATGCCTGCACGCGATATTTTACACGACATTGTCAAAGAAGCTTTGATCAAAGATGGATGGATCATCACGCATGATCCGTTCACAGTCTCTTTTGGCATTCGTAACGAATTCTTTATATAGCAATCAATGACGTGGCCCATAAAGCCATATTTCTGGTCAAGTTTTGATCGAAGACTACGCCATCCGTATGATTGTTGTTGAGGCTAGGAAGCAGGAGATCGTACAATGGATCCATTAGAGCAGTATCAAATCCTTGTAAAAAATTTACTAACCGAACAAGCAGCCATCAGCCAGCCGAAGCGACGGTTGAACCACAACTAATTTTTGATGATGAACACCATAGTTATCAATTGATGTACATCGGCTGGAACGGGTCTTGGCGTCTACACGGCGCGGTCGTGCATGTTCGTTAGCTATGCCTGATTCTTTTACCTTTCGGCTCGTCTACACGGCGCGGTCGTGCATGTTCGTCTGCGCAATGGCAAAATCTGGATTGAAGAAGATGGGACTGAGGATGGTTTTGCCTCACATCTACTGGAAGCAGGCGTTCCTAAATCCGATATCGTTCTGGCTTTTCATGCACCGTGGGAACGTCAGTATACCGAGTTTGCCGTCGCGTAATAGCGCATTGTGGGCAATTGAATGGGCTATATGGAGCCAATGCCCACAATGCGCGCCACATCATCCTCGCCATGCAGCACATCCGTCTCAAAAATCTCTCATTCGGACTGTCGTAAATCGGCATTATCACCCCCGTAATCAAAGCTGCGGCGTCTTGTCGCGGTATCGATCCGCGTCATCCCGCGCAGCCGCGGTTCTATCTCCCGTCCACAAAATTGTAACGCTTTTTGTATCACCAATTGTCTCGTTATGCTTCTGTTGCAGCAGATAAATTCGTGGTGTAATAGAAAGAGAAGGTGAAGCAAACGAAACGATTTACTGGCACGGTAAGCCAAACCAGCCCATCGTGAAGCAAGGAGCAGAAAGTGATGAACGCGTGGAGTATGGACTTTATCCCAAGCGAGCGGTTTTCTAAGCAAAGCACGCCCCATCCAGGCCAATCACGTCAGGCCGTGCCCGATGAGCAAAGTATCATCCGCCAAGCACGGGCGGGGGATGTCAATGCGTTCAATCAGTTAGTGGTCACCTATCAGTCAGTTGCCTACACCACGGCGTATCGTATTTTGCAAAATGAAGACGCCGCCGATGTGGTCCAAGAGACCTTTATCAAGGCGTTTCGGGCGTTACCAACGTTTAACGATGGGCAATTCCGAGCTTGGCTGCTGCGCATTCTGGTCAACACCTGTTATGACCGGCTCCGCCAGCGCCGTCGCCGAGTGACCGTCAGTTTTGACGAGCTGCTCGCGCCAGAATCGACCGCGTATTTGGCCGATGATGCGGAACAACCCGAAGCCTATGCAGAACGCATGGACGTGCGCCAATCCATCGAACGGGGGCTCGCCCAGCTCTCACCAGAGCAACGAGCAGCCATTGTGCTGTGTGATATTCAGGGTTATACATATGAAGAGATCGCCCTGATCACCGGTGCATCTTTAGGCACCATCAAATCGCGCATCAGCCGCGGCCGGCTCCGCTTGCGTGATTTGCTGTTGGCACAAGGCGTTTTACCGGCCTAATCCAAAGCGCTAGGGGGATCTCAATGGCGATCCCGTGTGCAGCATGGGCGAGCAGCGGCGGGTGCGTTATCATGCAAGTGGATTGGGCGAACCAGAGACGTGCAGCGTTGCCCACGCGTGGATCGCTTGGGCAATGCGCATTGGCGACCTTGCTGTCGTCTCTATGGTCACAAGTGGCGGGTCGAAATCCGTCGTCGCATGGTCAAGTAGCCAATGCGCAAACTGGCGATGCCGTTCAATAAATGCCTCATCACAGCCGCGCCAGGCGGGTCGGGTCCGTAAACGAGCTGTGCGCGTGGCATCATCGAAGTGTAAATTCAGATAACAGACCTGGCTAAAAAATGGCCGGTGATCACAACGATCAACGTCCTCGGGCAACATCGTGCCACACAGGATCGTATACCGCCCATTTTGGGCGATTGAATGGGCGACTCGAAGCCAATTGCTGCGTTGTTGTTGCCAATCCGCCCCATGGAGGATATCCGTTTCAAAAATCTCCCACGCCGGCAGCAGCTGGCGCAATGCCGGCACAACTGCGGTCTTTCCCACACCACTGGCGCCGGTCACGATGAAGAGCGGCAAAATCCGCATCGCTTCCTCGTGTTGGCATTCAGGACAACGGATCGACTGGGCCAGAACATTCACAAGGGGCTGAATACAGCTACCACAATTGTTACACACAAGCGCCATAAGCCAGCCTCAAATTCTCTTGGCGGCTTTGCGGCGCGGCGCCGCGGCATTAAGTTTTTGAAAATGCTCGATATAACGCCGCGCCAGGTGTGGCCAGCCAAGCTCCTCTTCAATTCTGACTCGTGCCGCACTGCCCATACGCCCTCGCAGCTCAGCGTTGTCCACGAGCGTGACCAATGCGGTTGCCAGCGCTGTAGCGTCTTGTTCGGGCACAATCAAACCCGTCTCACCATCGACAATGGCCAGATCATTGCCCGCCACACTGGAACCCACCACCGGTTTGCCACAACTCATGGCGTCGAGCACACAGACATTCAGGCCATCCGCCGGGCGACTTACAGACGGATTGATCAACACATCGGCCAGATTGTAATAGAGACCGATCTCGTCTTTGGGCACATTGCCGACCCACTGCACCCGCTCGGCGACGCCTAGCTGACGGGCCAATGTTTGCCATTCCGATTTCTGATCACCGTTGCCAATCATCACCGCAACGACATTACGCTCGCGCAACATTGGTTCGGCCAGGGCACGCAACAGAAAATCAAAACCTTTTTTATAGACCATACGCCCGACACACAGGAAGACCGTCGCCGCGGGCGGCAACGCCAGGCGGGCGCGCAATTCGGCGACGCCAGCCACCTCTGGGCGTAGGGCCTGCGGATCGGCGCCATAGAGAATCAAATCAAATTTGCGCGAATCGGCGCCGATCTGCACGACACTCTCCCGTAATTCGGCGCTATTGGCGGTGAGTAGACTGGCTTGGTTAAAGGCAAAACGCGCCATCGCCCGGAACAGTGGATTTTTGCCTGCCACCTGGGCGTCTGAACCTGGTACAGAGACGATGAGCGGAATGCCAAGCAGACGACTTGCCACCGCCCCGATAAAGCCATTTGGCAATACCCAGTGGGCGTGCAATACATCTGGCCGATTTACTCGGGCCTGCCGCAAGACTGCGGCAATCCCAGCGGCAAAGAGCGCGGGGCTGAGCAGATAGGTATTTAAGCGCAAATTCAGGTCTGATTGCATGGTGCGCATATAGCCCAACTGGTGCAGCTGATCTGGCCAGACGTAGCGATAAAGCTGGAGGTTGACTGCGCCCTGTAAGCTCCGTTTATATGCCGGATCATACGGAGCCCAGACGGTTACTTGTTGTCCTTGGGCGGCAAACTCTTCGCAGAGCGCTTCGACAAAGGTGCCGCTAAAATCGCCCGGAAAACGCGGATAGTTATGGGTTAAGACGCCAATATGCATACAATAATTGTAATCTAGAATAATTCATTATGGATAATCGATCAGTCACTGTGTTGCCCACATTGATATAGATGAGTCCACCGCGCCACCTGCGTGTACAACCCGTGATCGGGCTACGGCGACCCCATCTACCAAGGAGTATAGACGCCTTTCATTTTCTCGATAATCTCTGTTCTCGGTGTGTCCCTGGTTGCGGTGGCATTATTTGCGCCAAGATAGGGTATAATTAGCAAAATTTGGTCGAGCTAAAGTGTAGGTTCCCTACTGACAGCCCCATAAAATCATGCATATAATTGCGCTAGTGAAAAGTAAAATTATTGAATGGGCAGCTGTCTATTCGCATCTTCACCTCGCCTATACTAACTATCTTGAGGACACTCTTGAGCATCAACCAACGCAAGGCTGACCATATTCGCATCAATTTAGAAGAGGATGTCAGCTTTCCCACCCTAACGACCGGTTTAGAGCATTTCCGCTTTACCCATCAAGCCTTGCCAGAGTTAAATTTGGACGAAGTTGATCCCAAAATCCACCTATTTGGTAAGCCACTGGCAGCGCCGATCTTGGTTAGCTCCATGACCGGCGGCACAGATCAGGCCCATGAGATCAACCGAACGTTGGCCAGTGCGGCTCAGCAACAGGGACTGGCGATGGGGCTGGGTAGCCAGCGCGCCGGTATCGAACATAGTGAGATTGCCGCAACTTTTCGGGTGCGCGATGTTGCGCCAGACGTGCTACTTTTTGCCAATCTAGGCGCCGTCCAGTTCAATTATGGGTACGGCATCGATGAATGTCGCCGCGCCGTTGATATGGTGGACGCGGATGCCCTCATTTTGCACCTGAATCCGTTGCAAGAGGTGCTCCAGCCAGGGGGCGATGTCAACTGGCGTGGTCTTCTGGACAAAATCGCCCAGATTTGCCGTACACTCGGCCGACCCGTGATCGTCAAAGAGGTGGGCTGGGGGATCAGTGAACAGACGGCGCGCCGGTTGATTGAGGCGGGGGTCAGCGCCATTGATGTAGCGGGGGCGGGTGGCACCTCTTGGAGCCAGGTGGAAATGTATCGTGCGCCCACCGAGCGCTTACGCCGGCTGGCAGCGGCTTTTGGGGATTGGGGGATTCCCACCGCCGAGAGTCTCCTGGCCGTGCGCCGCGCCTGCACGGCCGTTCAGCAGGAGGAGATCGCGATCTTTGCTAGCGGTGGCATTCGTGGGGGCCAGGATATTGCCAAATGTATCGCCTTGGGGGCGGATCTGGTTGGGCTGGCTTCGCCTTTCTTAAAACGGGCAGTAGAATCTGTCGAAGCGGTGAGTGAAGAAATGGAACTGCTCATGATGGAACTGCGCATTGCCATGTTCTGTAGTGGTGCCGCCACCATTGAACAATTGCGTCAACCTGGGGTGCTGAAGAGGATAGGTAATAACGAGTAGGGATACGAGATCATCCTAATCCCGTATCCCTACTCCCGTATCCCGCTTTATACAGTTTTATTCAATCAACAGAAGGTGTTTTCGTTTATGTCTAGTCAAGAATTAAGTAGTTTTATCGGTCGCTGGTTGCCCAGGCTGGAAGATGAGATGCGCGATATGCTCCACAGCAAGGAAGCCGCAGTTGCCGCCCATTATGGGATGATGGGCTATCATATGGGCTGGCTGGATGAGCAATTTAATACGCAAATTTCTCCAAGTGGCAAACGCCTGCGACCGATGCTCTGTCTGCTGGCCTGTGCAGAAATGGGCGGCGACCCGATCCAAGCGCTGCCAGCCGCCACGGCCATTGAATTGTTGCACAATTTTTCTTTGATCCACGACGATATAGAAGATGGTGATGAGACTCGCCGCCATCGCCCAACGGTCTGGAAAATTTGGGGCGTGCCCCAGGCGATCAATGCTGGTGATGGTATGTTTACGCTGGCCTTTGCGGCCATGCAACGGTTGGTGCGCCGTGGTGTCTCCGCCGACCACACGCTGCAAGCACTGAATTTGTTTACCCAGACCTGCCTGAAACTTACCGAGGGTCAGCATTTAGACATGAGCTTTGAGCAGCGCATAATCGTATCTGTAGACGAGTATATGCGGATGATTCAGGGGAAAACAGCCGCTTTGGTAGGGGCTAGCGTGGCGATTGGCGCGTTGATGGGCGGAGCCGCAGCGTCGCAAGTAAGCGACCTCCAACAGTTTGGCGAGGCGATTGGGCTGGCCTTTCAAATCCAAGACGATATTCTGGGCATTTGGGGCAACCCAGAGGAGACTGGTAAGGCGGCCGGCAATGATATTTTGCGACGCAAGAAGAGCTTACCAATCTTGCACGCGCTTAATCATGATCGCGTTGGTGAGCAGTTCGAAACGCTGTTTGACAGTGAATTAAGCCCCACGCAATTACCCAAAGCGCTGGATTTATTGGAGCAGGCCGGTACGCGCCAATTTACTGAAGCAGCCATGCGCCATCAGCATGAACTCGGGCTCGCAGCCTTGCGTCAAGCCTTAGACGAGCGGGTGGAGAATTCCATGCTTTTTGGGTTAACAGATGGTCTGCTAAATCGGCGCTCATAACCGACCCTAGCAGAAGGATCCTGATTGGAATCAATACCTTTGAATGCCGGCCACCTTCTACACCATAACAAGTGAGTTGGCGGGGCGCGGATAGGGACCATTCGATGCAGTTAATGAGCCCACTAAATCAGAAGGGGAGGATAGGTTGACCTGGTGCCATCGGTCAACCTATCCTCCCCTCAACTTATAAGCGATGTATTAAAAACAATTTATGTGGAAATCATCCTTGTAACAGCGACTTCCTGTTCTATCAGCGAGCGCTGCCGCTTTACCTTACACTGCCGCGACGGAAGAGATTGACAATCGCGAGCAAAATAACGGCGCCCAAAAGTGATACTAATAACGAGGCGATGCTAAAATTATTCTGGTTGATTGTGCCCACACCAAACAATGGGGTTAATAGCAACCCAGCCAAAAACGCCCCGATGATGCCCACGACAATGTTAAGCAAAGCGCCCTGCTGAGCGTCCGTGCGCATGATGATGCTGGCGAGCCAACCCAGAAGTGCGCCGACAATAATCCAGATAATAAAGTTAATCATATTCCATTTCTCCTTTTAGATGTGTCATGTTAGATATGGCATGTCTTTTGGTAAGCTATCGATAAAACAACTTTCTTCATCTACTTACCGTTTGCTAATGCTCGGTATGTGCCTACTATACCTGGCGTCTGGCTTGTTCGCTATCAGTAAAAATCGCATCATATTATCAGCCACTTTCTAATCGATTGTCAGTGTTTGTCTGACAAAAAATAGCTGCAACCTTATGCCGCGGATAGCTTTTATCCTACACGATGGTAAGACTTTGACTGATAGAGTTATTGAGAAAATCGAGTAAGCTGCTTGATCAAGAGCCGAACCCAGGTTCCTCGTTTAACAAACAGCAGGTGGACGCCCTTGAAACCATTTATTTACTGCATCTAGCGAATAACATTCCGTGAAGCTAGGCCTGGGCGCCAACTGTTAATTGATCTACGATAGTGATCTATGAGAGTGATATCAATTTGAGAAGCGGCGTTTTAAGCTTTCATTCTGAACGCAGTATAACTTTCATTCCTACAGCGCGACCACGAAGGAGAATATTTCTATGGCCCAACGTTCAATAACAATGCGTCAAATTATGGACTGGCGAGCCGCAGTCTTAGCCGGGATTGTGGCTGGTCTGGTCTTTCTCGTCCTACAGATGGGCATCCTCGCTGGTGTAGCAGGCGCCAGCCCCTGGATTGTACTGCGCATGGTGGCGGCCATGGTGATGGGCCAAGGTGTGCTGCCGCCGCCAGCTAGCTTTGATCCTGTTATCACAATAGTCGCTTTACTGATTAATTTTGTCTTATCGATTCTGTTTGCGCTGCTAATTGCTTTTGTCTTACATCGCTGGGGATTATTGGTTGGCATTGTTGGTGGTGCCCTGTTTGGGTTGGCGTTGTATGCGATTAACTATTACACATTTACATTGTTCTTTCCCTGGTTTTTTCCCATGCGCAGTTGGCTTGTCGTGCTATCGCACATCATCTTTGGGGCAACGGCGGGCGGAATTTATGAGGCGTTTGAGCACGAAACATACGTAGTGGAGGAGAGAAACTGATGTACAGCAGACAGCGCTCAGGCTCAGGTTGTGGGTTAGGTGGGGGTAGGATCATTGTGGGCTTGGTGATGGCCGCCTTTGCTTTGATCTCCTATTTCGGCTCCCAGTCGTACAACCCGATCACGAATGAAAATCAACATGTCAACATTTCACCGCAACAAGAAGTCGCAATGGGTCTCCAGGCGGCGCCCGAAATGGCGCAAGAGTATGGTGGATTGGCCAATGATCCCCAAAGCCAGGCCAAACTCGACCAAGTCTGCGAAAATTTGACCAGCAAGAGTGACGCAGCAAAAACGGATTGGCCTTTTGAGTGTCACTTGCTTGCCGATGAACAGACGATCAATGCCTTTGCCTTGCCAGGCGGACCGGTCTTTATTACTATGGCGCTTTTCCAGAAATTGGAGACCGAAGGTGAGCTAGCCGGCGTGATGGGGCATGAAATTGGCCATGTTGTGGCGCGGCATAGTGCGCAACAGATTGCCAAACAACAATTGACCCAAGGCTTAACCGGCGCAGCGGTGATCGCTTCCTACGACCCCAACAACCCGCGCACCCAGCAGACGGCGGCGGTCGCGGCGATGATTGGACAACTCGTGAATCTGCGCTTTGGTCGCGAGGATGAATTACAGTCGGATCAACTGGGCGTGCGCTTTATGGGGCAAGCGGGCTATGACCCGCGATCCATGATCAAAGTCATGCAGATTCTTGAAGCTTCCAGCCAGGGCAATGAGCCGCCAGAATTTTTTAGCACCCACCCGAATCCAGAAAATCGCATCACCCGCATTCAAGAGGCCATTGACAAACAATATCCGAATGGTGTGCCAGCAGGTTTAACACCCTAAGTGGGCATTAACAGAATAAAGCGGTATTGGGTCCGTCAACCTGCTGTGGGCGCCCTCTGGGCAAGGTTTCCCGTCGCAGGCGGCGGTTTTAACCGCTGCGGCATGCCCGCCAATCACCAAAATAAATGATTAAACACCATAATTGACAGCCTGGTAGGAGAAACGGGTTAAAACACGTTACGGCCACCAGCCAACCCGGTTTCATGCTCGAAAGGGCGCGGCGGACTCTTTAGCCGTTTCTCAGGGCATTAGTATGTAAAGAGCGACTACAGAAGCAATCTCGCGCTAGAGATCTAGCCTCTGTAGTCGCTCGTTTATCAGGATACATCCACACAGAATGCATAATTACTTATGGATCTTAAATCAGATTACCCGTTTTGGCTGGTCAAGAATGGTTTGCTGTACAGCTATCCAGCCCTAGAAAATGACCTTAGCTGTGACGTAGCCGTGATCGGTGGCGGCATTACCGGAGCGTTGGTGGCCCTTCATTTAGCCGAGGCTGGCATTGACACCGTTGTGCTGGATAAACGCGATATTGGTTGGGGCAGTACAAGCGCCTCGACAGCCTTATTGCAATATGAAATTGATACACCGCTATACGAATTGATGGAGCGCGTGGGCATAGATCATGCTGTACGCAGCTATAAAGTCTGCCTAGCGGCCATTCAGAAATTAGCAGACTTAGCCCACACCCTGGATGATCAGAGCGAGTTTGTACGCAAAAAAAGCCTCTATCTTGCCAGCC
>JAPLGZ010000487.1 GCA_026389895.1 Chloroflexota bacterium
ACGGGTTATTGCCGATGAACCAATGGATCGATCCATTGGTTCATCGGCAATAACCCGTTTCTCCTATCAGGCCGTGAATTCATCCCCGGCTTTGCGGGTCGAGGGCATCGCGTAAACCGTCGCCTAAGAAGGAAAAGAGCAAGACAATCAGCGTTAACATCAGGCTGGGAAAGAAAACCTGACTCCAGTTGCGCTCTAAATAATCGATTGACTGGCGGATCATCTGGCCGATACTGGGGTCGGGTGGCTGGATGCCCAGGCCGAGCAGACTCAATACCGCCTCATTAACCACCACTGCGGCCACATCCAGCGTTGAACTGATAATGATCAAGCTGGCCACATTGGGCAGAATGTGTGTGCCAAGGATGCGCCAATCGCTGGCGCCAACACTCTGCGCTGCCATCACAAAATCGCGTTCTTTGAGCGCCAAGGTTTGCCCACGCACAAAACGCGCCATCAATGGCCAACTGACCAGCGCCAGCGAACCAGCCACCAGCAGCAAGCGGCCAATCCCGCCAAACCGCTCGGTGACTGGTTGTCCAAAGACGGCGGCAATCAAGATCGCAAAGAGCAAGCCAGGAAAAGCAAAGAGCATATCGGCCAAGCGGGCGATTACCTGGTCCAGCCAGCCGCCAAAATAACCGGCCAGCAAACCCAGGCTCGCCCCCACGCCAATATTTAACGTTTCCACATATAAGGCCACCAGCAACGAGACACGCAACCCTTTCAGAATGCGCGCCAGTGTATCGCGCCCCAGGCTATCTGCCCCCAATGGATGGGGGCGGGTCGGCCAGGAATTGATGGCGCCGTAATCCTGAAAATTGGGATCGACTCGATAGACCGTGGGACCGAAGAGGGAGAGCAGCACAAGGATCAGAATGGTGACCAGGCTCAAAAAGGCCAGCCGGTTGTGGGTAAATCGATGCCATAGACTGCGTGGTTGCGCGCCGGTCTGGGTGGGCGGTGGTGCGAGATCCAACGGATTGCCCTGCGGTTTGGTTGCCACGGTTCTCATTAGCCTTCCGCCTCGATTCTGGGATCAAGCAATGTATAGACAATATCGGTGAGTAAATTCATGAGCACAACAGCCGTGGCCAGAATGACCGTTGTGCCTTGGATGACGGGATAATCGCGCTGGGCGATCGATTGTACGCTGAGAAAGCCAATGCCGGGAATCGCAAAGAGGCTTTCGACGACAAAGGCGCCGGTGACCAAAAAGGCCAGCGAAGGGCCAACGACGGTGACAATGGGCAAGAGGGCATTGCGCAAGGCGTGTACATAGACAATGCGCCGGTGGGGCAAACCCTTGGCGTTGGCGGTGCGAATGTAATCTTGTTGCAGGGTGTCTAACATGCTGGAGCGGGTCAAACGGGCAATATAACCCACGTTGGCCGCCGCTAATACGAGCACCGGCATCACCCAGTGGGCTGGTTTGCCCCAACCGGCGGCGGGTAGGGAAGGCAAGTTGTGCTGGTAGAAGACAAAGTAATTAAAGGCCCGAACAACGGGAATCAAGACAAAGCTCGGAATCGAGAACAGGGCCAGCATCAGTGTCATATTGAGCCGATCCGGCCAAGAATTCTGGCGTAAGGCCGAGAAGATGCCGGCTGGAATGCCCACGAGCAAACTTAACAGAAGCGCCGCCCCGCCCAGCCGGATCGAAACCCAGACGCCATTGCCCAAAATCGTATTCACACTGCGATTCTGGTAGCGATACGACATGCCCAAATTGCCTTGGAACAGATGGCTCACATAATCAAAATATTGCTTGTACCAGGGTTGGTCCAGGCCGTAGAGGTGGCGCAAGGTGTTATAAACTTGTGGGTCACGCCGTGGCCCCAGCAGCACCAGAATGGGATCGCCTGGCGCTAGATAACCGACGATAAAGGTGAGAAAGGTGATGCTGAAGATCACGAAAACCAGACTTACCAATCGCTTCGCGATAACTTTGCTCATGGGTTGCTCATCGAACGTTACAAGGAAATAGGCAGACAGGCAGGATTGTACAGTGATAGAACTGGCTCGGCTAATCGTTTGGCGAAGTGGGCGCGTGCGTTGCGAAACGCTCCGCAAGTTGGCCGAACAAGACCGTTGGCAGGCGCAATGAATGGCGTTGGGCTAAGGTTTCGCTCAATTCTTGGCCCCAGGCCCAACTATGGCCATACGCATCAGCGAGCGTTGCCGGATCTAGGTTCGCCGTACAGGCTCGATAGCGGGCGTAGGCTGCGCCAGAAAGATCCTGCTCCACGTTTTTAGACGGTGTCGGCCAATGTTCGGTTCTCCCTTCCAGCACGCGCACCATCCAGAGCAGATAACGGTGTGTAATGCCCAGAATTTCCAGCGCCCGCGCCGCTTCGCCGCGCGCCAGCACATGCGAGCCGAAGAGCAACCAATTGATGAAGTTGTTGATCAGCGATTGGACGATTTCGGGTGTGTTACGATCTGGCGGCGTTCCGAGCAGCGGCTGGAGATGCTTGGCAAGCGCACCGGTCCGATCAATAATGAGGGTGGATTCAAGGGTGGGAAACCAGGCATTGCCGCGCCAGGTCTCCACCACCGCCATCGTCGAAGCGGCTTTGAAATGAAATTCGCCGCGGATCAAATTGGTGAAAATTGCCGTCTGGTGGCCAACATCATCCGCAAAATAGAGCGCGAGCGGCGCAATCTGCGCCACCCACGCCTGTTGATCAAGCGTCCGTAGCGACTCATCGGCAAAGAAGAGCGCAAATTCGATGTCGGAAAATTGATCGCCTTCCCCCCGGGCAAATGAACCGTAGAGCAGCGCCGCCACCAATCGTTGATCCTGTTGGCACAACGTGCGGACGCGTTCGATCATGGTCAATTGTGGCAATGGTGTTGGTTGCGCGCGAGAATTTGTGCTGTTCGAGATCACGGGTTGGCTACGCTATCCAATTTGAATGATTAGGCCTGTGTCGGTGCAACCAACGCTTGATAGGCTGGGTGACGTTGAATATAGGCTTTGACATACGGGCATTGTGGCACGACTTGTGCCCCTTCGGCCTGCACCATGTCAAGCGCACTTTTGACCAAATGCTGGGCAATGCCCTTCCCCGCAAAGCTAGGCGGCACTTCGGTGTGGGTCATGGTGTATACCTTGCCGGCCTTTTGATACTCGATCACCCCGATCTGATCCTCCAATGCCACCTCAAAACGGTGGGCCGCTTCGTTGTTCTTCACGGTTAGATTTTGTACGTCGATCGTCATGCTGAAACCTTTCTAGAAATCTATTTGATATGGAGCAATGAGCTATCGTTTAGTTATGCAGGACAAATGTTACACAGAGCACACAGAGGAGGCACAGGGAACACAGAGAAATACCTGCAAATCAGTTTATTGTCTCTGTGTAACCGTTTTTCACTCTGGTTTGTGTAACTTGCGTAGGTGCGGTTTGTAACCGCACAATGCCACGGGTATGCCAGCCTGCGCGGTTTGTAACCGCACCTACGCACACGAAAAACACCTAATCACTCACCTTACACTGTACTAATGCACATTATGCAAAGGATAGATCAAAAACTGACACGCGCCTTTGCGTCAATTTTTTGCCCAGCGCAACTGCGGCAGTTACTGCAAATGCTCTTTGAGAAAACTGACAGCCTTGGGCCAAGCATCTTGGGCCGAGGCGTCATGGCTGCCGCCATGCGTAGGATTTAAGAAAGCGTGGCCGGCCTCTGGATAAACGATGATGGTGGCATCTTTGCCCGCCGTTTTGAGCATGCCTTCAATTTTTTGGACTTGCTCGAGCGGAATGCCTTGGTCGCGCCCGCCATAGAAGGCCAAGATGGGGGCCTGAATTTTGGCAATATCTTCGGGTGTTGGGTCATAACGCCCGCCATACCAGGGCACCACCGCGCCCAGATCGGCAGAGCGGCTGGCCATAAGATAGGAGATGCGCCCGCCCATACAGAAGCCCATGATGCCCAACTTCTTGGGCTGGACATAGGGCAACGCCTTGAGATAATCGAGCGCTCCCTGGCATTCTTGCAAGGCGCGTTCCATGTTGTTAAAGGTATCCATCGCAATCTTGCGCGCATCTTCGAATTCGGTGGCGATTTTGCCGTGAAAAAGATCCGGCACCAGCACGACAAAGCCTTCCAGTGCTAAGCGTTGGGCCAGCTCGCGCACATGGGGTTCAATCCCCCAGACTTCTTGGACTAAGACGATGCCGGGATGGGGTTGATCGTCATCTGGACGCGCCAGATGGGCGATTGCGTCATCGCCGTTGACGGGGATAACGATCGTTTCGGTTTGAATGACAGCCATGCGTGCTCTCCTTTAGATGAGCGGTTGATGAGGGTTATTGGGCGGGGAACCAGCGTAGGAGTTCCCGCACAACTAATTGATGTCCAAGTTTGTTAGGATGGTTGACATGCGACAATAAGTCTGTCACTTCGCCGCCATTGTCAATATATTTTTGGAAAGCTGCGTCACTGTCGGCTAGCCCAATGCCATATTCAAAGGCCAATTGGCGCACCTGTTCGGCATGTTTGGGCAACTCGGTGGCCCACTTCGGATCACCCCAACGCAAGGTCATAATATCATGGGTAGGCGTCAGCAAAATGACTTTGATGTTCTTCGCCAACGCACCTTCAATCATCTTGCGCCAACTCTGCGCGGCGCGCGCGAGACCCAGATCACGGTCATTCAACGAATAATCAATGGTCACGACATCAGGTTTATGGCAGAGCACGTCTGTTTCAAAACGCGCCGCACCTGTCTCAGAATTTTCACCCCCAATCGCCGTCACGATCACGTTGAGCGCGGCGTGGGCAAACCGCTCTTTCAAAGCAACGAATAAAAGATGCGGATAGGCATTCAGCGCATCGATCAAGGGCGTGGTAAAGTAGCCCGCCGGCACGCTATGGCCATGACAAACAACATTGACCAGGCGATTGCCGGGCCAGAGTTTTAACATTTCTTGCATCACATCGAACAGATAATTTTCTTTGTCGGCGATTTGCCCACTCATTTGGCACCTGTCTGGGGTGGTTTAAAAAGATTATTTATATTGTATCGGAAAAATCCGCCGAATCAATTCGGCGTCTGCGATAGAAAACTCGTTGAAACGGGTTCGCAGGTGTGGCTAAGAGAAGATTTTAATCCGTTTCTGCTCGCAGTCGGCGAATCAGGGCGCTTGGGGCGCGCTGCAAAAATGCCGCTTTCAGACTGTCTCTACGTCGTTGAATCGATCATCATAAAATTCGTGATAGCATTTGCCAGTGATTCTGGGCGCTGCCACGGTACGTCGTGAATGGTCTCGGGAAACCAGACAACTTGTCCATTCGTAAGCAATTTTTCTGCTTCAGCCACTTGTTTCTGTTTTTCGATCTGCCATGCATCTGGCTGCGCCGCCATGCCCGGCGGAATCGGCGCCGCCAACAAAACTGGACATTCGATCTGCGGAAAGAGTTCTGCGGGGGTCAAC
>JAPLGZ010000295.1 GCA_026389895.1 Chloroflexota bacterium
AGCACCCAATATACGGCGTTGGCCCAAGATTTAGCTGTTCAGGAATTACAGCTATCGCCCTTTGGAGGGCAGATCAGCCATATAAAACCGCTGACGCTGGGTGGCCAGGCTTACTTGAAATTTGATCTACCCACTGAACCCGACGAAGCACAGGCCCGCGAACTGGGCCTGCTCGCCATGACCAGCGCGTTTTTTGTCTATTATGACCGCCTGGGCGAGCTTACTGGGCCTTTTTTGCGCCCGCTGGAAACGTATTTTCAACCCGCGTTGCCACCAGACCTGATCGCAACGCGGCGTTATCGTGGTAAGACGAATGAATTATTTACGCATTTTTTGTGTAATGTGGTCCGTTTTAGCAGCGATTTTGCAGAGCAACCTTGGTCGAACTTGCGGCTCTTCGATCCGCTATCCGGCGGCGGCACCACCTTGTTTACCGCGCTAGTGCTGGGCGCTGGCCAAGTAGCCGGGGTCGAACAAAGTGTGGAGGACGTGAAGTCCACAGCAGTTTTCCTGCGCGACTATATGCGTGAGGCGCGCATCGGCTGCCAAGTGAAGGAAGAGCGACTGAAAAAGTTGGGGCTCCGCTGGGCCTTTACAATTGGCAAGCAACCGGCTCAACAATGCACCCTCGTGGCTGGCGAGACCGCCCAATCGGCTGCGTTATTACCAGGCTTCAAACCGCACTTCATTGTGGCCGATCTGCCTTACGGTATTCAACATCAGGGGACATTGATTGCGTTGCTGACCCAAGCGCTGCCTGTGTGGACAAGCATGTTGCTGCGCGGTGGTTCTCTGGCGCTAGCCTGGGATGCCACACGCTTTACCCGCACCGAGATGATCACCTTAGTCGAATCTGCTGCCCCATTGACAGTGCTCAACGATCCACCGTACAACACCTTGGCGCATCGTGTAGATCGTGTGATCAAAGAGCGCGACGTGCTGGTGGCGCGAGTAAATAAATAATGGTTACATTTGAACTTGAAGTTCATTCTTCTGCTGACTACGCTGCTTAATCGCAGAGAGCTCTTGGCTAGATGTATGCTGACGCGCCAGATATAATTGATATTCGGCTTCTAAATTGTTCCACAATTCTGGCGATGTGCCCAATGCCGCCCCAATGCGCAGGGCTGTTTCTGGCGTAATTCGCTTTTTACGATTGATAATTTCGCTAATCGCTTGAGGTGGTTTTCCAATGATCTGCGCGAATTCGTATTGGGTCCAACCACGGGCATTTAATTCCATTTTTAGAATTTCACCCGGAGCGAACATTTGCGCTGGCCGTAGTTCCGCATCATCAATCATTTGTCATGCACCCCTTTAATGATAATCTTCAATATCGATAATCCACAGCACGCGCTCATGATCGTCCAGAGCGCGCTCTACAATCAGTCGCCATTGCTTATTCAGGCGAAGTGAATTTTGATGGCTACGATTACCTTTTAACGTTTCATAATTCAAACTGTGAAATGCACGTAAATCGCGCTCATCCTGTGCATTACGAATCAAAGCCATCACTTTAAAAAAAGCATCAATTACCTCTGCTGGATATTTGTGCGCATCCACGCGATCAGTATAAAGCAAGGTCAACTTTCTATTTTTAAACACGAAACGCAAGCTGAAACTCCCTGCATATAGCTCCGTTGATGATATACATTGACTTAACCAGCGAGCTGTTATCCTCTATCTTCATACTAAGGGTGAATATATAGGGTAGTTTACCGTCTAATGCTTACTTTGTCAATCGTATATGAATGCAAATTACCATCCCCGCAATCCCACGATCATTCCAAAATCTCTTCATAACTTCTCCACATTCTCCTCCTATACTGATAGCGTAATGCATGCATGATCGTGGCATAGGACGCTAGCAAAGATAGGAAATTCACTGTGAGCATTGAGCAAAAAATCCAAACAGGAAGACCACCTGTCATTGAGATCAAAGATATGACGAAGGTCTATGTGATGGGTAAAACAGAAGTCCGCGCACTGCGCGGCGTCTCGTTAACCATTCACGAAGGCGAATATGTCGCCATTATTGGCGCGAGTGGTTCCGGTAAGAGCACGATGATGAATATGATCGGCCTGCTTGATCAGCCTAGCACGGGCAGCTATCATATCCGCGGTGCTGAAGTAAGCTCGTTGAGTAAGGATCGTATGGCCGATATGCGCAACAAAGAGATCGGCTTTGTCTTCCAGCGGTTTAACCTGTTGGCCCGCACCAATGCTCGCCGCCAGGTGGAATTACCTCTCTTTTATGCCGGCGTGGCTTCCGGCAAAGCGGCCAAAATGGCCGTCGCCGCGTTGACCCGCGTTGGACTAGGCGACCGCACCGACCACAAGCCGGATGAGCTTTCTGGTGGGCAACAGCAGCGTGTCGCCATTGCGCGGGCGTTGGTCAATACGCCCAGCATTTTGCTCGCGGATGAACCGACCGGCGCGTTGGATTCTAAAACTGGCGCCGAGGTGCTCACGCTCTTTGATGAATTACACCAACAGGGGATTACGCTGATCGTTGTCACGCACGATATGGGCGTGGCTCGCCGCGCCCAGCGGATCATTACGCTGCGCGACGGCCTCGTGATCAGCGATGAACCGAATGAAAAACAACAAGTAACGGCGCCCGATGCTCACTACCTTGAGCCCCAGGCTAACGAACAACGGCTCAACAGCCAACCAAATACAACCTCCGAAGCCGAGAGTCTGTTGACTCCCTCGATCCGTGAAAGTGAGCCTGTCCATGAAAATTCTTAGATATTTTGGTGTGGCCTTTGAGAGCATTCGCGCCAACAAATTGCGCGCTTCTTTGACGATGCTGGGCATCATCATCGGTGTGGCCGCGGTGATGACGACAATGGGCGTTGGCAGTGGCGCAGCGGCCAGCATCACCGCCCAAATTGAAAGCCAAGGCACAAATTTATTAACCATCAATTCGGGTGGCAGCCGGGGTAATGGGCCAACCAGCAACAGCAGCGGCAGTGGCGCCACAACCACGCTCACGCGCGCGGATGCCGAAGTGCTGGCTGATAAGAAATTACACCCAGAGTTGGCGTTGGTCTCACCCGAATATTCATCTAGCACAACGTTTGTCAACGGTGACAAAGATAGCACACAGCAAGTGGTCGGTACTACGCCCGAATATGCCCTTATCCATAATTTGACCGTGACGAATGGCCGATTTTTTACCCAAGAAGAAGTGGACAACAGTTCATCGGTGATCGTGCTCGGTGCAACTTTGGCCAGTGATCTCTTTGAAATGACAGACCCTGTGGGCCAGATGGTGCGGGTGGCCAACCAGCCACTCCAGGTGATCGGAGTCTTAAAGGCGAGTGGCGGCTCGGGTTTTGGCAGCAATGACAGCCGAGCTTTTGCCCCGATTACGGTCGCACAGGGCCGGCTTTTTAGCGCCCCACGTTATCGCGGCACGTATACAATTTCGAGCATTAGCATCAAGGGTGCGGATAAAAACCAACTAGACAAAGCCCAACAACTGATCGAACAGACGTTGCGTTTGCGCCACGGTTTGGGCGCCGATGATGCCAATGATTTTACGATCTTCAATCAGGCCAGTCTGTTGGAATCGCTCAATACGATCACGACCACGCTGACCCTGGTCTTGGGGGCGTTAGGCGGCATTAGTCTACTCGTCGGTGGCATTGGCATTATGAATATCATGCTTGTCTCTGTCACCGAACGCACCAAAGAGATCGGGTTACGCAAAGCGCTGGGCGCGCACGACAGCGATATTTTGCTCCAATTTGTGATCGAAGCGTTGGTGCTTTGTACGCTCGGCGGTTTGATCGGCATCGGGATCAGTTATGGCATAACGTTTATCGTTAAGCTATTTACCAGTTCTTTCAGCCTGATCATCACAACCACCGCGCTCCTGCTGGCGATCGGGGTTAGCTCGAGTTGCGGGCTGATCTTTGGTCTCTACCCGGCCATGCGCGCCACCCGGCTCGATCCGATTGAAGCGTTACGGTTTGAATAAACGATTTGAAGCAAAGAGAGTGCCACAAGTCACTCGATTTCGTATACCGGTCTACCATCAATTTAGAGGTTAAATTATGAAAAAGCGAACATGGGTTATCATCATTGTGCTTGTTGTCCTGCTGGGGGTCGGTGGTTATGTTGGCGCCACGCGCACCACCTTTGGGCGCAACTTGCTGGGGCTCAGTAGCACAACTGGCCAAACAGGCCGGTTCTCCAGAACCGGAACCGCCGCGGCAAATGGCACTGCCACCGGATCCGGCACGAGCACCGTGCAAATTCAACCGGCCAGCGCGGTCGTCAAAGAAGTCAGCGCTTCTGGCCATATTGAAGCCCAAGCCGAGACCAACGTTGCGATGGTGCTCAGCTATGGCACGATCAATAAAATTTATGTCAGTGCCGGTGATGTTGTGACAGCCGGCCAGATCTTAGTTTCATTGGATACAACCGACTTGGAGCGCGCGCTGGCGCGGTCGCAAATTGCCGTGGATACCGCCGTCAACAAGCAGGCGCAAACGGCTAAACCGGCCACCGACACGGAGCTTGCTTCTGCCGAGGCGAAACTGGCTTCGGCCAAAGCCGCGCTGATCGATGCAAAGACGCCGCCGAGTGCCGAGGAACTGGCCGCCGCGCAGAGCAGCGTGGTCGCCGCCCAGGCGAAGTACAATGACCTGGTGAAAGGGCCAACACAGGATAAACTGATCCAGTTACAGGCGGACATCAAGAAAAAGGAAGTGGCGTTAGCCGAGGCGCAACGAGCTTATGATAAGGTGAAATGGCGCAACGATGTCGGCATGACCTCGGAATCCGCCACGATGCAATCGGCGACCATTGATTACGAAGCGGCCAAGGCGGCCTATCAAGAATCGATTGCGCCGGCCTCATCAGCCGATCTACAATCGGCGCTTAGTTCGATTAAGACGGCCCAGAGTTCTTTGGCCGATCTCAAGAAAAAACCGAGCGCCAGCGGGATCGCCACTGCGGAAGCGAATGTTGCCGATGCGCAGAGTAATCTCGATACACTCAAGACCGGCGCCGACAGCTTGACCATGAAATCTGATCAATTGTCGTTACAAAGCGCCTTGATCGATTTGGAGGAAGCGCGCAATAACTTGGCCAATGCGAAAATTACGGCCCCGATCAATGGTACGGTCATGGCTGTCGATGTAGAAGCTGGCCAACGCGTGGCCGAAGGCTCGGTGATGTTGACGCTGGCTGATCCCAAGCAGTTGAAATTGACGATCAATGTGGCGGAATCTGACATCACACAAATCAAGCAGGATCAGGCGGCGGCGATTACGATTGACGCCTTTCCTGGCCGAACCTTTACGGGTCAAGTCTCGGATATTTCACCAGCTAGCTCGTCGACGACGGGGCTGATCGAATATCCCGTGACAGTGGTATTAACCGACCAAGATTTGGACGCTGTAAAGCCCGGCATGACCTCGGTGGCGGCCATTTCTGAGACCAATACGTCGCTGGCTGATGGCTGGTTTGTGCCAACGGACTCGATCAAGAAGGAAGGTACAGATTCGGTCGTGACCGTTGTACGCAATGAGACCTCCACCCCGGTGAAGGTGACACCGGCCACCATTCAAGGTGAATGGACGCTGGTAAAGTCGCCGGCGTTGCAGGCCAACGATCTCGTCTTGGGTTCGGTTACAACGAAGATTAGCACCAATCAGGGCGGCTTCGGTCCCCCCGGCGGTGGCCCTGCCGGCGGCGGTAATGGTGGTAATGGTGGCGTGCGCCGTAACGGCGGGTAACCCTGCCCAAGCAAGGCGCGCTTCGTAGGCTGACTGGGCAAAACATGGCAGAGCGATCTCTGCATCTCAGCGAGCAAGCTTTACGTGCTATGTTTTGTCTCTGTCATTAATTTCTCGATCAAGAAGAGCAAAGTATGAAAACGCAAGTAAAAGTTTCACTTTTTCTAAAGCGCACGATTCTAAAGCAGAATGGTATGCGTAAAACTGAACAGACAAGCCGCACGAAGAGCCGACTGCGCCCACTCAGCCTGGCCAACCTCTTGCTCGTTTTTCTGCTCGCCTGTGGGCTAAGTTTAAATGCCTGGGGCGCGCCAGTGGCATTGGCCCAGACGACGAGCAATGGGCGGGTAGCTGTGATTGGGGTAGAAGCCGCCCCGCTCTATCAAACGCCGGGCGGCGCCACGGTACAGACCCTGATCCCAGGTACACCTGTCACAGTGACGGGCCGTAGCGAAGACAGCCAATGGGTTCAAATTGACGACAGCACTTTGGGCAAAGGTTGGATGGCGGCCCAACAACTCATTATATTTGGTGTTGATAGCTTGCCCGTGGTGGCCGTCGCCAGTGCCGCCGTGGATAAAGTCGCAACCCAGACGACCACCACGCCGATCACTGTACAAACGACTGATACGCCAACCGTGACAACATCAGCAGTGACAACACCTACCGTGGGTGTTATCACGGTGGCTGCGCAGACTAGCCCTGGTACAAGTACCGTGACAACCACGGTTGCGCCAGCACCAACTGCCGAAGCTGTGATCACCAGCAGCACACCAACCACCGACAGCACGGCCGCTAGCCTGACAATCACCGCGGCTGGCTTGAATGTCCGCGCCGGTCCTGGTACAAATTATGCTGTCGTGACCAAAGTGACTGCTGGGCAGACTTACCCCGTTCAGGCGCGCAACGGAGCAAGCAATTGGCTGCAAATTACCTTGGCGAATGATCAACTTGGGTGGGTGTCGGCTCAGTATGTAAAACTCACTGGGGCTGTGAATGCACTCCCTGTTTCAACCGCGGTGAGCGCAGCGCCAGTTGGCCAGGCGACACCCACCGCCGCGGCAACCGCGTCGGTCGCCGCGGCTGAGCCTGTTGTCCAAACGGCCTCTACGGCGCCCGTCACTCGTATCGCGCCCCCCCCGGTCGCCGCGGCTAGCGCGGCCGGTCTGCAAGGAACACTCGTTTTTGAAACGAGCAACGGGGGCACGATCTATGCTTATAACTTGGCGAGCGGCGCCTTGCATCAATTGACAGGTGGCTACGACCCAGCCATCAGCCCCGATGGCAGCAGAGTTGCCTTTACGCGCATTGGTGGTGAGAATGGCGTCTATGTGATCAACATTGACGGCAGCAACGAGCGTAAAATCTATAGTGGCAACGAAACGTTAAGCTCACCCAAATGGAGCCCAGACGGCAACTGGATTGTCTTTAGCCAGGTGGCTGCCACCTACACTTGTTATCAGATGGGACCGCAGTGTCTCACTCGCACGGATCTGAAGAAGCGCTTGCCTCCAGCGCAGGCGAATGATCCCGACGCACTCGACAAACTTTTGAAGAATCCAGATATTGAAGTCAACCAGAATCCACTCTGGGGTATTGCCCGGGTAGACGTAAATGGCCAAAATTATCGCGATATCGTTGCCTTGAACAGCGCGCGTTCGCCCGACTGGAGCAATAGCGGCATTGTCTATCAATCGGCAGATGGTTTACAGAAGACAGCTGACAAGTCTGATGCGGTCAACCAACTTGTATTGGGCGAACACTATGTGCAGGACCCAGATTGGCAGCCCAACGGTGGACGTATTGTCTATCAATCGCGCCAAGGCCCCCATTGGGAGATTTTTGCGGTCAATGACGATGGCACCGGCCAGGTCGCGTTAACCCATCCCGAGATGACGCTGGTTGACCAGTTGCCCAGCAATGTGGCGCCTGCTTGGAGCCCAGATGGCCAACATATTGTCTTCCTGAGCAATCGCCAGGATAACAGTTATGAGGCCGGCGCGTGGCGCATTTGGGTGATGAATGCCGATGGAACCAACCCGCACCCGTTGCCTATCAATGTCGCGCTTGATTATGGCTATACAGATGAACAGATGGTCAGTTGGGGCGGTTGATCGTAGGCTTGCTACGTGTGTCGGGATGGCGCAAGTCTCCTGATGCACGTACGAAATACGGTCAATGAACCCCTCTATAGGCACGATTAGAAATTTTTAGTCTGCACGCTGAAATTTGCAGTTTTTAGCTCCCTAAATAGATGATGATGCTTGCCGAAACAAACGAAAACCGCTATAACAGCAGTATGCCTACTCAGCGAATTCTCATGGTGGACGACGACCGAGATATTGTGCGCGTGGTGCGCGGCTACCTGGAACAGGCCGGCTACGAAGTGCTCGCCGCCTATGAGGGTGAATCTGCGCTCCATATGCTCCGCAGCGGCCACCCCGATCTGCTCTTGCTGGATTTAATGTTGCCCCATCGCGATGGCTGGGAATTAACTCGGCTGATCCGGGCCGATTCTGCGCTCGCCAATATTCCGATTATCATGCTCACGGCGCGTATCGAAGACACCGACAAAATCCTGGGGCTGGAATTGGGAGCCGATGACTACGTCACCAAACCCTTCAACCCGCGTGAAGTGTTGGCGCGGGTGCGGGCGCAGTTACGCCGCAGCCAACGGATGAATAATGCCAGCGCGCCGCATCTGTTGCAGGTGGGAAAATTGCGCATGGATGTAGAACGGCGCGAAGTGCATGTCAACGAAGACTTAATCGAACTCACGCGCACGGAGTTTAGCTTGTTGCAGGCGCTGATGCAGAACCCTGGCTATGTCTTTACCCGGAGCGAACTGATTGAAAAGGCCTTGGGGTATAACTACGAAAGTATTGAACGAACTCTGGACACCCATATCAAAAATTTACGGCGAAAAATCGGTGACGATTCCAAACAGCCCGCCTCGATTCAAACCGTCTATGGCGTTGGTTATCGTCTCTCTGAGGTCGCATGAGCAAATTACCGATCAACCGTCTTTGGGTGCAATTAAGTGTGGCGTTTAGCCTTGTGATACTGATCGTCGTTTTGGCGGTCGGCGCGGCGAACTATGCGTTGCGACCCCACTTCGACTTCAAACGACCTATCGCCTTGACCACTGAGGAACGCGAACAATTTGAGCAAATGGACCGACGCTTTCGGATTCAAGGCGTCCTATTGCTCATTACGATTGGTGGCGCGGTGGGCATTAGCGCGGGCACGTTGATGAGCCGCCGCCTGAGCGCGCCGCTGGAAAAGCTCGCCGCTGGGACGCAAGCGATTGGCGAGCGCGATTTGAGTTATCGCGTCTCTATGCAGGGTAGCCAAGAGATCAGAACACTGGCGGAATCTTTTAATACAATGGCTGCGGCTTTGCAAACCGCCGAGATGCAGCGTCAGAATTTATTGGCGGATGTTGCGCATGAACTGCGTACACCGCTGACTGTCTTGCAGGGGAATTTACGCGCCATTCTCGACGATGTCTATACGCTGGATAAGGGTGAAGTTGCCCGCTTGTATGATCAGACCCGCCATCTGATCAGCCTGGTCAATGATTTGCATGAATTGGCGCAGGCCGAGGCGCGCCAATTGCCGTTACTGATGCAGATGGCTGATGTCAGTAAAATTGTCTGCTCCGCCGCCGACATCATCGAACCGGTGGCTGAGGTGGAAGGCATTACACTACAGGTAATTGTACCCCCAACGCCGGTGATGGTGCAGGCCGATAAAGCTCGGCTGACGCAGGTGTTGCAAAACCTGTTAACCAATGCGTTACGCCATACCAGTCAGGGCGGCTTCATCAAATTAGCCGTCACTGCCAGCAATAGCGAAGCGGTGGTCAGTGTTCAGGATAATGGTGATGGTATTGCCGTGGAACATCTGCCGCACGTCTTTGATCGCTTCTATCGTTCGGATCGCGCCCGTGCGCGTGACAACGGTGGGGCTGGGTTGGGGCTGGCAATCGTACGGGCTTTGATCGAAGCGCACGGTGGCTGGGTCGAAGCAGTCAGTCCAGGTTTAGGCCAGGGTAGCACCTTTCGCGTGCATTTGCCCTATGTTGTATGATGATAGATATTAATTTTGTAACGATTCAGTCTAGGGATGCGCGAATAGTGCGGGATCCAGGTAATACACCCTGGATCCCGCACTATCTTTTACACACAGGCACTGGAGCGTCACCTGTTTTTTACAATCAGAACCTCATTCCCACCAATTTGGAATTCATAGTCAACTTTGCGAATTTCCAAGCTTTTATCTTGAAATGCCGTTAAAACACTGTCCAAATGAATCGAGCGCTGGGCATTGACATCTAAAAGCGGAAAAATTCGCACCTCCTGCGCAATCCGTAGCATCTCCTGAATCGCCTCAACGTGGAATATAGACGACAGATGATCTGAATATAAAAAGAGGAAGTGCGAGCAAAGCGCTAGCTCAAATGTATCGTCCTGGAAAGGAAGAACGGGCAGTGTGCCTGGTATATAAACGTTATTCGCCTTTCCTGCGTCATAGGAAGCCAAAAAGACCCGCATCGCCTCCATGCGGATTTGCCCCAATTCTGCCACCGAACGAATCTGATCCCAGCGGAACTTCTCTTGGTTCTGCTCGGTTTGGCTAATCACCGTCTGATAAGTCTCTTCGATTCTTTTTTCGATTTCTGCCTTGGTCAGGACATAAATTGGATCCACCGAGGTGACATGCCCACCCCTTTGATTGGCAATGGTATTAAAGCTGGCCGGGCCATCGCCACACCCAATAATCCTTTTGCTTAGATCTGCCGGTTGCAGGTCAAACATCCGCCTATATTCATCGAAGTTTCGACCCCAGGGAACCACATTCTCATATTTAAAAGCCATAGATTGCCTTCTATACTGAAATCATGTTGAGAACCAGATTTTTGATCGGTGGCGGGGCACGCCCCTACGCTGCCAACACTTGGCTTTTTATGCTGGTACGAGGATAGAGAATCTATTCCAGTTTACAAGTTAGCTGCTGCCACTATAAGGAATTCCCAAACAATTGTCAAAGGATGCCAGTGGATTGACGAATAGATCTTCTTCTTTTACAATATAGGTGCTGCTCCCACCCCATTGGTCAACGACTGTTTCAATTGTTGCACTTTGTTGCCTACCGCATTGTCGCTGGTCCGTCCCATCACCTGCCCCAATGCGCTCCCATAAACTGTGCTACGTCAATTCAACAGGAGGAAATGTGTCCAAACAAGCAAGCAACCCAATGCGTAATTCGTTATCCCGCCGCCAACTGCTCAAATTAATGAGCGGTACGGTTAGTATGGTGGCGCTGGCTGCCTGTGCACCTGCGGCGCCAGTTGGCAGTTCGGCTGGTAGTAGTGCGGCCACTGGTGTGATCACAGGCACCAGTGGTGTCACTACTACAACGAGCGGCAGCGCCCCGGCCAAAGTCGGCGGCAAGCTCTCCGTTGTGCATCGCCGCGAATACTTCAAAGAGATGGAAACCCTTTTTGAGGATGCTGTGAAGAAATGGGGCGCCGAAAATAATGTCGAGATGGAGGTTTCTGCCGTTGCCTCAGAAGCCTTTGAAGATTTCGTCGCCAAACTCGTTGCCCAGGTGCAAGCGGGAGAACCACCCGATCTGGTCTATCATGTGCGTTTGGTGCAGCAACTCTATTCGCTAGATGCGCTCGAACCGGTGACCGACGTTGTGGCGCAAGCGGAAGGCCTCTATGGTAAGGCTCCAGCCGGACAACGCTTTGCAAACTTTATCGATAACCAATGGTATGGCATCCCTTACATCATGAGTGGCGGCGGCGCTTATGGACGCCGAAGTGTCTTCGAAGCTGTCGGTATTGACGTAGACAAGGATATGGCGACTTATGATCAGCGGCGTGATGCCTGTCTGAAGGCGACTGATACCGCCAAGCAGATGTATGGTTGGGGTGTCACGGCTAACAAGAGTGGCGACGCGACCGGGTTTATCGAAGGCGTAATCCAGAACTGGGGTGGTCACTACACCGATGCCGGGATGACGCAGATCACCTTCAATTCGCCAGAAACGGTGGCGGCTGTGCAATGGCTGACCGACACCTACATCTCTGACAAATACAAAGTCATGATCCCGCCTGGGATCATGAGCTGGACTGATTCCAGCAACAACGAGGCCTATTTGGCCGGCAACGTGGCGTACACGCACAATGCCGCCAGTGTGTATGCCAAGGCTAAACAGGATAAGAATCCTGTGTTTGAAGACACCGTCTACTTTGAAACCGCCACCGGGCCACTAGGTAAAAAACTGGAAGCCGGTGGTGGCGGCCAATTTAACATTCCAAAGGGCGCCAAAAACCCCGATGCCGCTAAAGCATTAGCCCTGCATATGATCCAGCCCGACATCTTCCTGCCTATTTCGCTGATCTCAGCGGGTCTTTTCCTACCCGCCTATGCTGGCTACTATGAGATGGACGAGGTGAAAAAGGCCCTGGCCAATGACGTGAACCTGGCACGCATGGGCCAAGCCGCCCTGGGTGATCATCTTGGCTCTTCCTATCCCGCGCCACCTAGCTCCTTCTTCGACGCCATTGCCGCGCAGACGATTCTTACCGACATGATGGCGCAGACGATTACGCAAGGCGTCAAGCCCGAAGATGCGGTGAAGCAAGCGGCCGATCGCATCCAGAAGATCGCCGATGAACAGGGCGCATTGACGAAATAAAGATTTATTCGCGTGGCATAGAAGATGCGCCCATTGAAGTTGGCGCATCTTCTATGCCACGCGCGTTCAGGGAAATTGCATGAGTCCTAAAGTACTGGAAGAAGGTGCGCTTATCTTTTGGTTTCATAGCTATGACGCCCGCTACGAGAATCGAGCTAGGTCCATGTGGGTAAAGGTTCGCAAGATGATGAAAATGATGCTAAAATCTGGCTGGAACCGTCGATTGAACTATGTCGGTCTGGGCAGAACTTGCGTACACATGAACTAAACCGAGCATTTAAAATTGTTCGGCAGAAGCATGACTATTTATTGGAGGCATGGCATGGATATAAGCGCAGAGCAGGTTGAAGAACAATTTCAGGTCAAGCGCTATAAGATTCAGTATTCTATATCGGACTATACATTTCCACGCGAAGCGCGTATTCATCGGGTTTCATTTGGAGACGAGCGAATCAATATAGAATTAACCGACGGACGGCTGCTCTCTGTACC
>JAPLGZ010000291.1 GCA_026389895.1 Chloroflexota bacterium
CCAGAAGAGTACAATGACCGTTATCAAATCCCAACAGGGTGTGATGATATCGAGGACGACAAGTTTTAGACGCTTATCGTCAATGAAGCTCGTAATACTCGCGTCAATCAGCAGGATGCCAACTGACAGCAGCAGGCTGTATAAAAGCGGCTTTGCGATGCGGTTTTGATTCACAACAATCCTATCCCCAACGTTTGTATTCTTTTAGGTGGTAGAAGTTAGATGGGCCTGGTTCACCAGTGGTGTAACTTATTCTAGTATAGTGAGAAGTATTAACTAAACTATCCGCAAAATCACTTATCTTTCACGCCCCCAAGCCATCCGATCAGACTGTCTTTGGGTTTGCGCCCGCGTAAATCATGGCGACCATTTTGCAGCGCCAATCCTACGAGTATATTAATATAATCAATGGTTAATAAGCTATGCGTAAGTTCTATCAATATCATAAAGCTAAACAAGCTTATTAGAGAAAATTTCCTGGACAACGATCTAGCTTATCGCAAAAGTAGAAACAACAGGGTGCAAACGACTTTTAGCGCAAAACGCGCCTGGCACTACGCGATCTTCTCGCTTGACATCTTGCCTATTCCTCAGCACAATCTAACCAGTTACGCTGAAATCACGGTGAGAACTAAGCATTTGATTGGTGTAGGAGCAGGCCCCTATGCTGCCAAAATTCGGCTTTTCATGCGAACAAGGGGATAGTTAGAAAAATGGCCATCATTATAGATGCGATGGGGCGCAGATCGCTGCCATTGTCGCCTGCTTCGGCGATAAACTCATTCTGTACACAAAGGCGCTTAAGCCACTGATTACGAAATTTCGCAAAACATCCATAGACAGTGTATGCTCAAAACCATGGCGCAGATGAGCGCGTCAGAACGACTGGCGCCCATGCCCCTCAGTTCAAAGGAAACAAGCATCGTAACATAATCCCCATGCCTGAAGGCAGGGGCTTTATCCCTGACGCTACAGACAGAAATTAACATCGGTAGTCGAGATGTGCGGCGTAGTTACCGACGCCCTGCTGGCAATGTTACCAGCAGCGATGTAATCAGCCAGTCCAGAGTGACCGCAGCTTACACAGAGAAATTTAGATTGCGTTTTCCGATTCGCTTTATCGACGTGACCACAGGCCGGACAAGTACGCGAGGTGTTACGTGGATCGACCGCCATCACCTGTATGCCTGCTCGTTGGGCTTTGTATTCGCTAAAGCTGCGCAGTTGGGCGAAAGCCCAACTATGCAAGGTAGCTCTCTGCGGCGTCCGAACCGTTACCCTGTCGCGAATGCCGCCGAGTTCTTCGATGGCGATGGCGCGCTTAGTGCCTTGCGCAGTTGCTACGATGCTCTGACTAATGTTATGGTTGGTCCAAGTGGCAAACCGGCGCTCCTTGCCGGCAAGCTTCTGGAGGCGACGACGCGTGGATTTAGTGCCTTTGGCTTGGAGTTTTTGTCTAAGAAGTCGATGGCGGTAACGCACCTGCTTGACCGTCTTGCCCTGATGGATCGTGCCGTCGCTATCAACGGCGATGTTGGCAATACCCAGGTCAACGCCCAGCACGCCTTCAACGTCCAGTGGGTCTGGCTGGTCAACGTTGCAGACGGCGAACAGGTAGAACGCACCGTCGATACAGGTCAGGTCCGTTTCGCCTTGCTGGGTCTGCAACAGTCGCCACTGGTGCTCGCCACAAACGAACGGGACGGTCTGACGCCCGTTCATCGTCCAGATCGACACGGTGCGACTGGGCAAGCGCCAGCCGAGCACTCGATCATCTATCATTTTGACTACACGATCACCCCGGCTGGTTAAAATTTACACTGCATCAGCACCGCAAAGGATCAGTACAGCAGCATGGCAACGCTCTTTTTGATCTGTGGTTTGCCTGGGGCAGGCAAGACAACCTTAGCCAAACAACTTGAACTGACCCAGCCAGCGCTACGCTTATCGCCCGACGAATGGATTGCACCGCTTGTAACCGATCATACCGATATGGCGGAGCTTGACCGCTTGCGCACACCGATGGAGTCAGTCCAGTGGACAGTGGCCAAACGTGTGCTGACGCTGGGCGTAGATGTGGTCCTGGAATGGGGCTTTTGGTCGCAAGCAGAGCGCGCCTACTATCGAACCGAAGCAGAAGCGTTGGGGGCGCGCGTTAAGCTCTATTATCTGGCGGTGGATCGGGACGAGTTGTGGGCCAGATTAGCCAAGCGCAACGCTAACTTGCCACCAGGCACGTTTCTGGTCACCGAAGAGCAGCTTGATCTCTGGTCGAGTTGGTTCGAGCCGCCAACGGCGGATGAACTGGCTGGTAAACGAATAGATTGAGGTAGAGGAAATGCAAGGTAGAATTACGTTCAAGACAGTAACACGCTATATATTTGGATTATTCTTCATCATGGCGGGGGTCAGCCACTTTCTCAAGCCCAGTTTTTTCGTCAACATCGTGCCGCCCTACCTGCCGTGGCCGCGCTTGCTCGTTTATCTCAGCGGTATTGCCGAAGTTGCGCTCGGCGGACTTTTGCTCGCGCGGCGCTGGAAAGGCATGGCAAGTTGGGGTCTGATCGCCCTGTTGATGGCTGTCTTTCCGGCTAATCTGCATATGGCGCTGCATCCTAAACAGTATCCATCGGTGCCGCCAGTTGCATTGTGGGTGCGGCTGCCCTTGCAAGGGGTGCTGATCGCCTGGGCTTATTCGTATGCGCGCACACCAGCAAGTTTATCCAGCAAACGCTAACAAGAAACGACAATTGCCATGAACGTCTTAGAAACAGACCGCCTCATCCTGCGCTGGCTGACAGTCGAAGATGCGGAGTTTATTTTTGAACTGGTGAATGAGCCGGCCTGGTTGCAATTCATTGGTGACCGTGGCGTTCGAACCTTAGCCGACGCCCGTGATTATATTTTGCGCGGGCCACTTGACATGTATAACCGCTTGGGTTTTGGTCTGTACGCCGTGGTGCTGAAAGAGAGCGGTATACCGATTGGTATGTGCGGACTGCTCAAGCGAGCCACCCTACAAGATGTCGATATCGGCTTCGCCTTTCTCGCCAGATTTCGGGGACAAGGGTACGGCTACGAATCAGCCGCGGCTGTCCTCGAATATGGGAAAAATGTTTTGGGGCTACCGCGCATCGTTGCCATCACCATGCCCGACAACGTGAATTCAATCCAATTGCTTGAAAAGCTTGGGCTACGCTTTGAAGGGATGGTTAGACTTTCTGAGCATGAGCCAGCACTGAATTTTTTCACGTCAGACGGCTAGCTGCAGCGCTGGCAAAATTCACGAAAATGGATTCGTGTTGTCGCATTTCTACGCGAAACGCTTCGCCGAGTTGCTCGCTACTTTGCTCCCGGATGATAGACAAGATGGATAGGCAAAAAAAACGTCAACCCGCCGGGCGTGCGATACCCCGCCCCACACGTGTCGAACCGTGCGACCAGTGTCAGGCGGTCCTGGGTCTGAATTATCGGGATTGCGCGAATTGTCACCAAGCCATTGAGCGCTTCTGGGAAGCCGATTGGCAAGCGCTCCTCGCCCACGAACAGATTGTGGCGGAATTGGCGGATGAAACCCTGTTGGCACAAGTTGTCATCGCTGAACTGGATGATCATTTGTGGACAATTGTCGATATGGCCATGCGCCGCATCCGCTGCGAGGAATGCGGCCAGGAGTTAGGGGGTGGGCCGATCCAGTGCGCGGCCTGTCAGTTTGCGTTTGGCAATTTGTGGTGGCACGATATTGATGCGGGCCGGCAAGGGGTAATGACTCACAATGAACATGCCTTGCGCGTGGGTCGCTATGTCATTCGCCACCCCCACCGTTATTCTAACGCCATCGCGACCGGCTGGCGCATGAATATGCCCCGCATTGTGACGGGCTGGCTTCCACCTGGACAGGATGCACGCCGCTATGCAACAATTTTAAAGCAAGAGAAAATCATGGATTGGGACGCGGTCTACCGGAAGATTGACGCAGAGATCAACCAGGCCAGCGATGGGTAAAGCACCACGAATCGTTCATCGGTTCTTGTGAAATCACCCAGACCAACATGCTGACCCCAAGGAGTGCCAAACGTATGACAGGCCCAGAATTCGCGCATTTTTCAACCGTGCTACAAGATCGCTTAGCGAGAGACGATCAAGTGTTTGCCCTGATTGCATTAGGTTCGATGGCAGAGCCGCAACGCGCAGATGCAGGGTCGGATCATGATTTCTGGGTGATAGCTGCCCCCAGTAAGGCGGATGAGCTGCTGGCCGATCTGGCGTGGCTACCCGATGCCGATCAGATTATTGCCCCAATTCGCCAAGCACAAAGCTACTATACAGTGCTCTATGCGAGCGGTCATGTGGCCGAATTTGCCGTTTTCACACCAGATTCGATGACCAGCGGCCAACTGAGCACCTATCGTGTGATGTTTGACCGGATCGGGCTCAGCAAGCCGCTTGAGCAAATGGCTCAGCGATCCCAAGTCTCACTAGATGAAACACAGGCGCTGGCTTTGCTGCATAATTTGCTGATCACCCTTTTGACAGGCGTTGCACGGGCAACGCGTGGCGAAATCTTAGACAGCCACAAATATATAGATTATGTGGCGGTCAATCTTTTACTGACTTTGCTTCAGAGTTATGTGCCCGCTGAGCAACCAGCCGCGATTGATCAGCTCGATGCCTGGCGCCGTTGCGAAGTGATCTATCCTGCGCTAGCCGCCGAATTACAAATCATTCTATGGTTGCCCATGCCAACGCGTGCCCTTCATCTGCTGATGTTGGCCGACACACAACTAGCCACACGCCTGCCAAACTATCCTCACGCGAGCGTTGAAGTAGTTCGGCAGAAACTCGTAGCGTGTCAAGCATGACGCCTGGTTTAAACAGCTTCTGAGATTATCGCGCGAGCAGAAGGGTCTGCTATACTCTGCTATCATTTGATATACTCCCCATGCCTAAAGGCAGGGGATTCTAGGGTCAAACGGTGATAGCCAATGCAACCGGTCTTACATCACCTAACCTAAGAGAAGATACCCCTTCTCGGTGAATATTTAAAGCGGCGTTGCGGTCACGGTCATGTAGAACACCACAACTTTGACAGACCCATTCGCGCTCAGAAAGTTTTAACGCTTTGTACACATGGCCGCAATCGAAACAAATTTTGCTCGATGGGAACCAACGCTCAATCAGATGAACCACTTTGCCTTTGGTGGACGCTACATAATCCAGAATGCCCATGAATTCACTGCGGGCGAGGTCACTGACTTTGCGACCCCACAAGGCTTGCAGGCCCTTCATGGAGAGGTCTTCAAAGAAGAGTTGGTCGAACTGGTCGGTCAACGTGTGCGCCAGCTTGAAGAACCAATCACGACGCTTGTTGACCACCCGCTGATGAATGCGCGTGATGCTGGCCCTGGCCTTGCGCCAGCCACCGGAATACTTAACCTTGCGGGCCATGTGCTGTTGAGCGGTCTTCATTTCGGCCATGGCTTCACGAAAGTACAGTGGAGATTCAATCGCTTTGCCGACAGAGGGCACAAGGAAAGTCTTCAAACCAAAGTCAAAGCCTGCGCTGTTACCCGACATGGCTTTGCCCAGAGGGCGCCCAGTTTGATTGATTGCTTCCTGCATCACAAAGTAGAGATAGAGATTGCCCAGCGTATCCCGTTTGATCGTGACCGTCTTCACATCCACTGGAATTTCACGGCTTTTGCTGAACTTGTAGACCATACCCTGAATGTAGATCTTGTTGCTGTCGAGCAACTTCCAACCAGCCTGTTTCAAGGTGAAGGAGGTGTAGCGTTTCACTTTCTTGAAGCCTGGCGGACTAGTTTTAACCTCGCGCTTGAGGTTACTAAAGAAAAGCTTGTAGGCTTTGTCGATGCGTTGGGTGATGTCTTGGACGGCTTGGCTGCCCACCTTGCTCCAATACGCATACTTGGGCCGCTGCTTCAGCTTGGCGAGATGTTTTTGCAGCGCGTACACATTCAAGCCCTTGCCGGTCAGTTTGTAGTAGCGGCGGTGCAGCGCAATTGCGTGATTCAAGATGATCCCGGCAATGTCAATTTGCTGGTGCAACGCCTTATTTTTCTTTGACCGGTAGAGTTTAAACTTGTATGTTTTTACGATTTGCATAGCTGGATTGTACCACATTTACACGAGTGGAGCCATGATATTTCGCTGACAATGAAATTCCCGAACCAGTAGGTGCGGCGGCTATCCATCCCCATAGCTAAAGCTAGGGGCTTTCCGCCGATTTTCGGTAACGATCCAACCAACAACAAGTGGCACAGAGTCGCTTCGTTTTAATCAAAGCTTCAACGATCCAAGAAAGGAAACTGAGCAATGGCTCACACCCAAACCGCGAGCAGCGCCGATGATGTTCGCGCTAGCTTATCCGCAGCACTGACGTTTCATGCGTCATTTGACCACGGCCCTGATGCCGATTTTGCCTTAGGCGACAAACAGCTCTACAGCACGATTGATTCAGAAGTGCAGAACTCAGCCACACATACGCCTGGGCTGGGCAATCCACCGCTTACGCTGGCGCTAGGTCAAGGCAAATTTGGGGCAGCGCTCGCCTTCACCCAAGAGAATAGCCATGTTGTGCTCTATAAGGGGGCCAAGAATATCGCCTATAGTCCCGAAGCATTTCGGGGCACAGTCTCATTCTGGATGAACCTCGATCCCGCTGAGATCCCTGGTCAATATTCAGATCCGCTGCAATTGACGGACAAGGATTACAGCAATGCAGCGATCTGGGTCGATTTCACAAAGAATGACAAGCCGTCGGATATGCGGTTGGGTTTCTTCGGCGATCAAAGTGAATGGGATGTCACAGACCGGCGCGGGGATAGCATTGAATTCTTCTGGCGCTTGGCAAAGGTTGCCGAGCCACCTTTCGCCAAAGGCCAGTGGACACAAGTCACCGTCACGTGGGATGGCGTCAACACGCCAGCAGGTGGGCGCGCCAGACTCTATCTGAATGGCGTCTATCAAGGCTCTACTGGACGAATCGCTGAACGCTTCACATGGGATGTCGCCAACACGGGCATTCGCCTGGGCATGGGTCATTTTGTAGGCCTAATCGATGATGTAGCGCTCTTTCAGCGGCCATTGACACCGGCAGAGATTAATGTACTGTACGGGCTTGAACACGGGGTTGCCGAGCTTCATCCATAGACGCACCGGCTTTGCTTTGTGGTGCTTAGCCCACCTGATGCGTGTAGGGAACCTCTGTGGATGCTCCCTACACGCATCGTTTTTTGTCTAGCAGCAAGTACCATGCGTTATTTGGAATAGCCCTGGGCATCAAGCCAGTTCACAATGCACTGCACCGTATCGCGGTAAAAAACCTGGTAGCTCGCCTCGGTCACAAAGCCGATATGGGCCGTCGCTACGACGTTGTCGAGCGTGCGCAGGGGATGGGCCGCGGGCAGTGGCTCGATATTAAACACATCCAACGCTGCGCCCGCGATGCGCCGTTGCTGCAAAGCCGCGATCAGCGCTGGCTCATCAACCAGCGGGCCGCGCGAGGTATTGACCAGCCAACTGGTCGGTTTCATCAAGGCAAGCTCTGCTGCGCCCAGAATGCCGCGTGTGCGTGCGCTGAGCACCAGATGCAGCGTGACAATGTCGGCATTGCGGAGCAATTCTTCTTTGCTGACCAGGCGCGCACCGGCTGCCGCCGCTTTTTCTTCGGTCAAATTCGGGCTCCAGGCCACCACATTCATGTTGAAGGCCTGGGCGACGCGTGCCATCCCACTGCCAATGTGGCCTAGCCCAACAATGCCCAACGTTTTGCCAGCCAGATCACCGCCCACCGTCACTTGCCAGCCCCCCTGACGCACCGCCGCTGTTTCGACAGGGATATGGCGGAGCGCCACATGGATCAGCGCCCAAGTCAGCTCCATGGCGCCATTCCCCCCGCCGCCAGTCGTACACATAATAATCCCTTGTTCGCGTACCGCATCACTATCAATGGAAGCATTGCGCGCACCGGTCGAAACGATCAGGCGCAGGCGATCAAGCGACGCAAGGATGGGGCGCGATAACGGCGTACGCTCCCGCATCACGCAGATAACATCAAAGGGTTGCAAGCGCGTAACGACAGCAGCGGGATCGGAAAGATGATCACGAAATACCGTCACGGCCGCGCGATCCTTAAGAACCGACCAATCAGCCATGCTGAGCGCGACACCTTGATAGTCGTCGAGGACGGCGACTTGGATGGGCAGTTGAAGCGGCACAGCTCTTCTCCTTTTCGATTGGGGGTCGGCACGAGTTCTGGGTTTCGTAATTTCTATGCTATTTATTATACAATTAATTTATGCACGATAACAAGGATGAGCACATTTTTAGCTTTTCATAAGGAAGCTCCATGCGCGTGATTCTCTCAACCGAACGATTGCAGCTTCGTCAGTTCACAGTCGAGGACACGATCAATTTATATACGCTTGATCGCGATCCAGGGGCGCGCCAATATCTTCCAGGCGAAGTGCCAGCGACTGTTGATGGTTATCTGCCGCGGATTGAGGCCCATTTCCGTTACTATCAAAGTTATGCCGCGCTGGGTTTTTGGGCCATCGAAGAACGAGTAAGCCACACATTTGTCGGCTCGATCTGTTTACGGCCAGCCCGCGATTTCCCGCTGGCCGACGAATTAGAGTACACAAGCGATGAATATGAGCTAGGCTATCGGTTGCGCACAGCCGCCTGGGGCAAGGGCTATGCCACCGAGTTAGCCCGAGCGCTGATTGCTCGGGCGTTCACCGAGCTACATTTGCCCAATGTGGTGGCCGCCACCTCTATTGAAAATATTGGTTCGTGGAAAGTGATGGAAAAGGTCGGCATGCAGTGCGTGGGCGAATATATATTATCCGATGACCCGATCCCCGTCGTAAAATATCGGATAACGCGCGCCGAATATACGGCGAATGCCTAAAGCAGACGGCAGGATCCCGGAGCAGACCAGCCGCGCCATTGCCCCGTATCTGGCACACTGGCGGCGGCTGGCGCTTCTATATTAGCGACCGATAAATTTCATATTGGCTTCCGGATAGCGCGTGCCAGCCACGGCGTCAACCGGGATCGCCGCTTCAATCGCGGCGATATCGGCGCCAGTCAAGGCCAGGGTGGCCGCCGCAACGTTTTCCTCCAGATATCTACGGCGCTTGGTGCCTGGAATTGGCACCACGTCCGCCCCTTGATGGTGCACCCAAGCCAAGGCAAGTTGGCCAGCGGTTACCCCACGCGCGGCAGCCAGTTGTTCGAGGGTCGCAACGGCCTCTAGATTGCGTTCCAAATTGCCATCGGCAAAGCGTGGCTGCGCGCTCAATCGAAAGTCATCTTGATCGAAATCTGACCGCGAGCGAAAGCGACCGGTCAACAGGCCACGGCCGAGCGGCGAGTATGGCACCAGGCCAATGCCCAGTTCGCGACAGGTCGGCACAATCTCAGCCTCAATGTCGCGCGACCAGAGCGACCACTCACTCTGCAATGCCGTGATCGGATGCACAGCGTGCGCCCGGCGAATGGTCTGCGCGCCAGCCTCGGATAGCCCCAGATAGCGCACCTTACCCGCTGTCACTAACTCGGCCATTGCGCCCACGGTCTCCTCAATCGGGGTATTGGGATCGACGCGATGCAGATAATACAAGTCAATGTGGTCCACACCCAGCCGGCGCAGCGACGCATCACAAGCCTCGCGCACATAGGCCGGATCACCACGCATCGCGCGATACGAAGGGTCATCCGCGCGGCGCACAATGCCAAATTTTGTCGCCAGCACGACCTGATCACGCCGATCCGCGATGGCCCGCCCCACTAGCTCTTCATTCGCACCGACGCCATATTGGTCTGCGGTGTCTAGCAAGGTTACACCAAGTTCCAGCGCGCGATGAATTGTCGCAATCGATTCATTGTCATCGGTCGCGCCATAAAAATCGCTCATGCCCATGCAGCCTAGCCCTTGTGCGCTTACTTCTAGCGCCGCCAGTCGCCGGGTGGGTAGTAAATTGTCAGGCATAAAATTCTCCAGTGATTTGTAGGGCAAAGTTATCTTCATACAATACTTCACTAAAGGTGCCATAGGCGCATCTAACCTGTCAAGTCTACACGAGGCTTGACCCAAGGCAATCGCGAACTGAATGACCAGGCGTTGAAACGCGCCCAATGGGCTCCCGCTGATACAAAAAGTCCGCTGAAGCGGACTAGGGGCTAGAGTCTGCTTCAGCGGACTTTCTGTATCAGACACCAGTTAATGGGCATTAACAAAATAAAGCGGTAACGGCTCTATCAACCTGCGGAAGCAGGTTTCCCGTAGCAGGCGGCGGTTTTAACCGCTGCTGCACGCCCGCCAATGACCGAATTAAATGGTTAATCAACATTAACCGGTGGTGCAAGCCAGTGCGCGATGGCCCTAAGGCTTGACCTTTCCAGCATTACATTGGTTGCCAATAACGTTCCTGTTGATCCTCGCAAACACGCCCCAAACCTGGTTCTGGAAAATGACAGGCCGCCAAGAGAAGATCTTGATGCGCGAAACGTTTGAGCAACTGTGATCGCGTCGTGTTGGCTCGTTCTGCGTCGCCATCCGCCCCAAAATGGTGCGTGGGTTGAGTCACTTGGAGCGGATGATAGAAAGCGTCACCGGCGATCAAAATATTTTTCCCCTGACTTGTTTTGATCCATAAACTCATATGGCCGGGCGAATGCCCAGGGGTTTGAATGGCCCGCACACCAGGAGCGATCTCGGTTTCTGCGTCGAGCAGCGTAAGCATCCCCCACTCGCGCAGTGGCTGAATCTGTTCGGCCACATAAACGGCTGCTGCTGGATTCGTCGCCAGCAACTGTTCACACGTCGTCCACTCAACTTGGGGAGCAATATACTGCGCGTTTGGAAAGGTCGGCCTGCGCTCTCCTGTTGGGTGTTGCACATTCCCGCCCACGTGATCGGAATGCAAATGCGTCAGAAATATGGTATCAATAGCGTCAGGAGTAATGCCTGCGTGGTGTAAACCAGCCAGCAATTGACCAGAGGCGATGGCGTCGGAAGTTGCCGGATTATTCGTCACTCCCATCCCGGTGTCAACTAAGATCGTTCTACCAGGCTGGCGAATCAGATAGCAACTGACACGCCCCATCAACAGATTCGGCGCGCAAAAGCTCTGGGGATAACGTTGCTGGATCCTGGTCCATTCCTCGGCACTGACGGTGGGGAACAGACGGTTAGCGGTAAGCTGGCTGGGAAATGGCGTCATGCGATCGGTGATGCCGATAATTTCAAATTCATCAAGTTGGCATCGGGCATTCTCAAAGATGACGGTTGACATTAGTACTCTCCTTTTGGCACAGCTTGGGCTGTGCGCAACGCTTTCTTGTTTGGATCGCGTGTGCTACAATACGCCCGCATATGTTGAACCATGGTTCAGCTTGTATTATATTGAACCATGGTTCAATTTGTCAAGAAGAATTTTGCACATGGGAGATTTTTTTCAATGGACCACAATGAACAGCGTCCACCATCGCAACGTGCCCCCCGCGCCGATGCGCGCCAGAATCGTATTCGTATTCTCGCGGCCGCGCATGCGCGGTTCGCCGTTGACGGATTGGCAGCCGAGATGGATGCGATTGCGCGCGAGGCAGGGGTCGCGGTGGGCACGCTCTATCATCATTTTGGCACCAAGGAAGCGTTACTAGAGGCGGTCGTCGTCGATGGGTTGGAACATTTGGCGGCGTATATGCAAGCTTTACTGGCTGAGCCAGATCCGTGGACAGGCGTCGAACGCCTTTTGCAGTACATGGCAGAGCGGCAAATGAATGATCGGGCCTTTGGGGAACTGATTGGTGCGCAACCGACCCTGCGCGCCACGACCACGGCCACCAAGCGCAGTTTGGGGCCGTTGATCCAGCAAATTCTACAGCGGGCCCAAGCATCCGGCCAACTGCGCATGGATGTGGTGGTCGGGGATATACCGTTGTTACTGGCGGGGTTGTCGGAGCGTACGATGACGCCAGCAACTTGCCAGCGGTATCTGGACATTGTGCTGAGCGGGTTGCGCGTCAAGCAAACCCCACCCGCGCCCTCAGGGCTCCCGCTCATCTGGTAGGGAGGGGACCGATTGGTGGACAGAATTACCACTATCTTCTGTCCCTCATTAGTCCCCTCCCTTACCAGATGAGCGGAGATCCTTGGGCGCAGGTAGGAATTTAATGCTCCGCCACCACCAGCGACCGGAACCGTTCCTCATCCCACACCGCGCCCCAACCAGGACCATCCGGCGGTGCGAGGTGCCCCTCTTCGATCACAGGCGCATTGAGCAGGCCAAATTCCTCACCTTGGACGCGGTTGCCGTCGGCGGAGAGATAAAAATTCTCATAGAAATCCGTGTTGTCGATGGCGCAGCCCAGGTGCGCGTGCACAAGCCCAAAGAGCCCACCCTGGCCATTCAATTCAATATTCGTATCATACAATTCGGCAAAGTGGGCCATCTTCAATACTTGCGTCGTACCGTTGCGCGCGTTGGCCCGCAACCGGTCCGTTGCGCCTTGGATCAGCCATTCAGCGGAAAGCCCCACATCGTGCATCAACATCTCATTCGCCATTACGGGAATGGTTAATGCGCGGCAAAGTTCCTGATAGTGGTGCATTTTCTGCTCATGAAACGGTTCTTCTAGCCAGACAAACCCAAGCTCTTCCATTACATGACCTACCTCGATAGCTTCGCGCAAGTTATAAGAGCAAACCGGATCGTTGATCAGATCATAATCAGGCCCCACCGTTTTACGCACCTCCTGAAAGATCGGAATGTCCGCCTTGCCACCCTTATACGTATGAAACTTATAGGCGTTAATCCCCATGACACGCCCCTGCTCAATCGCGCGCAGATAATCGGCGGTTGTGCCATCACCGCCGGTCAGATAAACAGGAAAATGTTCACGCACGCGACCGACGAGGGCATAAACAGGCAGATTGGCCGCCTTACCCAGAATGTCCCAGAGGCAATTGTCGAAATC
>JAPLGZ010000490.1 GCA_026389895.1 Chloroflexota bacterium
AGGAAGACGCGTCGGCCAATCAAGCGGAGCATGTTCAATCGCCCAGCAATCATTACTGCCCCTTGGCGGGCTGTGTCTGCCACGAAACGTGATAGAGCGAGAAACCGGGCTGATAATCCTGGTAGCGGTCGTTGACGATCACGCGGCCTTTGCTAAAGTTGATGTTGAAGGCATAGGGCTCTTCCTCGATCATGATCTGTTGGATGCGCTTGAGCATTGCCGTGCGCTTGGCTTGGTCAACCGTCACCGAAAGTTCTTCTGTCAATTGGTCAATTTCGGCGTTGGAAAACTTGCCATAGTTGCGGTCGCCATCCGTCGTGTAATAGCGGCGCAAAACTGGTTCCGGGATCCCCCAACTGGTCGTCGAGTTGCTGATCAGGCCAGCATTCCACGGCACGGTATTCTCCAACATAGCGTTGTTAATATCGTCTACCGATTGAATTTCAACTTGTATGCCAAGCTGTTTCAACTGGCTCTGGATCGCATTGCTGGCCGGGACAAGGTCGGGCTGTTGCGGATAGATGATCAATAGAAATTTGAGCGGCTGGCCGGCTTTTACCCGGATGGCATCGGCGCCGGTTTTCCAACCAGCATCGTCCAATAGTTTGGTGGCGGCGGGCAGGTCGGTCTGCTGATTTTTGACCGCCCACGGAAAGATGGGGGCATACCAGCCGGTGGCCGAGTCAAAGACCTTGTCGAAAACCGTATTGGCAAGCTCGTTATAGTTGACCGCTTTGATTATGGCTTTGCGCACAGCCAGGTCATTAAACGGTGGCGTTTGTAAATTCATCACGAACATAAAACCGCCAGTGCCCGGTGTGCCAAAGTTAAAATGGACGCCGGGTGTCTTTTCCACCACAGGCTTGGCCGCGGTCGGCGGATAGAGCGCAATATCGGCTTCATCGTTCTGCACAGCCAGCAAACGCGCCGATGGATCGGTCACAAAACGCACCGAAACGCCTGGCAGTGCCGGTTTCCCCTGCCAATATTGTTCGTAGCGCTTGAGCACCATTTCCTGTTCATTGAGGCTGACAACGCTGTAGGGGCCGGTATAGATGCCCGCGCCAGCCAGTTTTACCCAATCCTCGCCCACGGCATCAACCGCAGCGGCGTCATAGATCATAAAAATATCTTCGTTCGACAACGCGCCGGGCAAGGCGGGAAATGGTTGGCTGGTTTTGACGGTGATCTCCAAAGGGCCAGTGACCGCGAACTTGACATCGGCGGGAATCGAGCCTTGCGCTGTCCCTGAATATTTCATCTGGCGCGTCATACAGGCGACAACCGCCGCGGCATCAACCGGCTTGCCATTCTGAAAGGTGAGCCCTTTGCGCAGCGTCATTTGCCAGGTCAAGTCATCGGTATTCGTCAGTGCTTCAAGCAACCAAGGATGATATTGGCCGTCGGCGCGGAATTGCATGAGCATTTCGGCCACCCCAAATTCGGGCATCCAAAAACCATCTTCCGCGGGGTTCAGGGTCTCTACCGAGAATGAGGTAACAATCCGCAGGGCGGCTGGTTCGGTTGCCGCGCCTGCCGTTGCCGTTTGGGTGGCAGATGGTGACGCCACACAGGCTGCTAGCAGGATGAACAGGCCGAGCAATGGAAGCAGTAAACGCAGTTTCATTCAGGTTCTCCTTTTAGATTGGATTGATGCGAGGATTGGCCCCATCCTAACCCTCTTCTGGTAAGGGTGGAATTGTTCGCACAGCGCGCCCGTAGTGGGCTCCCGAAAACGCCATTTACGCTACTTTCATCGCTGGATAATGGCGATAATCGGCCAATGGCCGCCCCTTGATGGCAGGGATAGAGACAGCCAACTTGGGCCGCAAGGGCGCGAGTATCTTGAAGTAAATTGTTCGCTTTCAACTGTTCACGCATAGGATGACGGTTTCTGCTGTTTGTTGAATGGAAGTTTCCAAGGTCAATTCTCCTGTCTACCAAATAAAAAAAGCTACACTCCATTGGGACAGGAATGCAGCCAATTAAAAAACCCGCCAATTGGCGGGCTAGCAACAAAGCAGATAGGGAAACCCCGTTCACTTTGTGCTCGGCCCCCTCTATCCACGAAGGTGGTACTCGAACGAAAGTGAAGGCGGGTAGTCGGACTTGCTAATAATTAATAATCAATAATTAATCGTTAATAACTAATGAAGAGCTATCTACGTCCATGTCTCTTCGGTTAATTATTAATTGTCAATTATTCACTATTAGCTATTACTTACCGTTGCGGGACAGTGCCGGACTGGTCAACTTGTAACTGCCAACTTGACTTCACCGGCTTCCCCCATTGTGCACCGCGCTTCCGAGCGGCTGGTGCACCTTCACGTTATCTATAAAGTTATGTGGCACAATTTAGCAGACTATGTTTGAAATGGCAAATCTGATGCGCCAGGATCATGGGCAGGGCAGCAGAAAAGTCGCCACTCAAACGCGAAAATCTTCGTTGATCAAGTCCATATTGATGGTGATTGCTGCGGTTGCACCTTGTACGACAGCGAAGGCAACTTGGCGCAGCAGGGTGGTCATATCACCGGCGGCATAGAGACCAGCCACGGTGGTGTGGCCTTGTTCATCAATGATCACCCGGTGCATGTCGTTGAGCGCACACCCTACTTGCGCGGCCAAGTCTGAATGTTGGGTCGAGCTAGGCTGGATGAAGAGCGCGCGCCGGGCGAGTTCGGTTCCGTCGGCAAAGAGGATACTCTGAATTTGAGCGTCCTGCCCTGCCAACCGGGCAATCGGTGTTTCAATGATCTGAATGTCATGCGCCAGCAGCAACTGACGTTGTGCGTCGGAAAACGTCGCGGCTTCCCCCGTACAGATGACCAGATCAGCGGTCAAGTTGCGCAGCAGTTTGGCCACGTGCAGTGCGCGGTCGCCATTGGCATAGAGTGCGACTGGCTGGTCGCGCACTTCCCAACCATCACAATAGGGGCAATGAAAGACCGATCGGCCCCAAAATTTTTCAATATTGGCCAGCGGTGGCAACCCATCGCGCAGGCCCATTGCCAACAGCACTTTGCGGGTGGTGAGCGTCGTATCATCTAGCAGTTTGACTAGAAAGTGGTCGGTTTGGGGCAGAATCTCCGTCACTTTCTGCGTTTGAAAAGTGACGGTTTCGTACGGTTGCAACTGCTCGCGCGCCATTTGCAGCAATTCGCCAGGCGCAACCCCATCACGCGTTAAAAAGCCGTGGGACGCATGCGAAAAACGATTGGCAGGCTTACCTTCATCGACAACAACGGTCTGACGGAGCGAACGCCCCAGGTATAAAGCGGCGCTTAAACCAGCCACGCTACCACCGACCACGACTACATCCAACATACGTTCTCCTCTGCGGGATAAACATCCCTTATCTCTTCTAATTGAGAATTTTTCTCAATTAGAAGAGATAATAACAAAATAACGGCTTCGTGTCAAGCCGCTTATGGATAGATGATAAAAGGCGTGCGGCAGCGGTAAAAACCGCCGCCTGATAGGCGAAACCTTGCCCAGGGGCGGGTGCCCCTTGGGCGCAAAGCAGGTTGGATGACCCGTTACCGCTGTATTTTGTTAATGCCCATAAGCGGACTAGGCGTGCGCGCAAGTCCGCTTCAGCGGGCTTTCTGTACCAGCCAGGTGTTTCAACGCCTGGTCATTCAGGGCGCGATTGCCCTGCCCCAAACACCCCATCTGCTTCCATGAAGCAGATCAATATGGTAGACTGGGGGTGCTTAATTCGGCTGCAGTGATCACCATCATCCCAGGGTTGTGCATTGTGCCAAATTACCCCAGGAGTTCACCACAGACGTAGGCAAAGGAGTATCAAGCCCGCGTCTTATCATTATTACACGAAGAAAGGGAAGTGGGTTCACATGGATCTAGGTTTAACAGGCAAAGTCGCCGTGATCACGGGCGGCGCATCGGGAATGGGGGCTTGTGTCGGGCGGATGTTCGCTGAAGAGGGGGCGCGGGTGGTGCTGGCCGATATTCAAGCGGAAAAAGGTGCGACCGTAGCCAGCGATCTCCAGGCGCGCGGCTATGCAGCGCACTTTGTCGAAACCAATGTGTCGGTACGCGAGCAAGTGGATGGCCTGTTTAACAAAACGTTGGCCGAATATGGGCAGATTGATATTCTCTGCAATATTGCCGGGCCTGGCGCTCATACCGGGCAATTAGACACGACCGAAGAAGAGTATGATCGCCAGTTGGATGGTCATCTGCGCGGCGTTTTCCACTGTATTCAGGGAATCTTGCCGCATATGATGGAGCGAAAATCGGGCAAGATCATCAGCATGGGCTCGTTTACAGCCTATGGGGTGCTGGCCAATATCCCAGCCTACTGTGCAGCTTTTGGGGGCATCATCGCCTACAGCAAATCGGTGGCGCGTTTTGCCGCGCCGCACAACATCAATGTCAATACGGTCTCGCCGGGCAACATCTACACGCCCATGACGGCGAATTGGCTTGATCAACCGGGTCAGTTAGAAGCGTTTGAAGCTCAGATCCCGATCCGGCGCGTGGGCACGCCTGAAGATGTGGCGGCGATCTACCTATTCTTGGCATCGGAGTGGGCGCGCCATCTGGTGGGTGTGGATATTAATGTCAGTGGTGGTCAGTTGATTGCCTAGCACATAGATTCGTAGATTGCGTCCAGATCGGGGACAGACATGCCTGTCCCCGATCTGGACGCAATCTCTAGGCAAATTTCACCCCCGTCAAGTTCTCCGATACATTCCACAAACGCGCCGCGACACTCATGTCCTGGGCTTGCGGTGGGACTTTCGCCTCGGCGGGCAAGCCCCTGGTTTCGTTGAATCGGTCAGGCCCATAATAGGTGCCGGCCTTTGCATTGGGCGAAGTCGCAGCGAAGAGCGTTGGCAATGCGCCCTGGGCCGCGGGCTGAAAAAAGATCGGCCCCAGCAAATATCGCACGAAAGCAATGGGGCTGTTGCGGCCTGCGCCATTTGAGATCAGATCCGTGCGCGAGATGCCCGGGTGCGCCGCAATACTCGTGATGCCCCATCCCGCCGCGTCGCTGCGACGCTGAAGTTCGAAGGCAAACATCAGGTTGGCGAGCTTCGATTGCCCATAGGCGACCATCGGTTGATAACGGCGTTCGGACTGCAAATCGTCGAAGTGAATCGCGCCGTCGCGATTGGCAATGCTACTGACGCTGACCACGCGCGAATTTTTGCCCTGGCGCAAAAGCGGCAACAAATGCGCGGTCAACGCGAAGTGCCCCAGGTAATTCGTGCCGAATTGCAATTCAAATTGATCAGACGTGATCTGACACCGCGGCGGCGTCATCACAGCTGCGTTGTTGATCAGCAGATCAAGGCTCATGCGCTGATCCTGCATGCGCCTGCCAAATGCCTGAATCGACGCCAGGTTAGCGAGATCGAGGATCTCAAAACGAATATTAGCCGTAGGAAACTTCGCTCGGATCTTGTTGACGGACGCTGCACCTTTGGCGGCGTTGCGACCGGCCAGGATCACCTCCCCACCGGCGCCCGCGAGCGCCAAAGCATCCTCATACCCCAAGCCACCCGTACCCGTCACGATTGCTGAACGACCATGTTGCGGCGGCATCTCTGAAGCTGTCCAGCCAGCCATGATTGATTGTCCTTTCCTGGTGTAAAACATAAACAGCGTTGCGAGCTAGCGCGCCCTTTGGTTCAGGGTAGTAAAGACAGTATCGAACTGACCACGCTCCGCCGCATTGCGGAGAAACTTCACCCGTTCAACGCAGATTTCCGTGGCGGATGGCTGGGTCTGTAAAAGATGCATACTCTCAGCAATGAACTCATTCAGCGGCATCATGTGCGGATTGCTAGCCGAGCCGGGCATGAGATCCGTGGCAACGGCGGGCGGGATCAGTTCGATCACTTCTGTCGTCGTTGCCCGCAGTTGGAAGCGCAGGGCTTGAGTGTATGCATGAAGCGCGGCCTTCGTGGCGGAATACGTCGGCGTCAGCGCGAGTGGAACAAAGGCAAGCCCAGACGAGACATTGAGTATCGTCGCCTGCGCTTGCTGTTGCAGGTGCGGCAAAAGGGCCGCGGTTAAGCGGATTGGACCGAGCAGGTTCGTCGTGATCGTCGCTTCCATGTCGGCCAGATCGGCAGGCTGGTCTAGCAGGTTTTCTGCCCGCATGATGCCAGCATTGTTGATCAGCACATTGAGCGCCGGATAATCCTTGGTGATGCGAGTTGCGAACGCACGAATGGCGCTGGCGTCCTCCATATCTAAGACAATGGATTGCATGCCAGGATTGGCGGCAGTCGTTTCGTTGAGGGCCTGCTGGCGGCGCCCGGCAATGATGACCTGGTTGCCCAGCGCATGGAGCGCTTCGGCAAGACCCCGGCCAATGCCAGAACCGCCACCCGTAATTAGGATTGTATTCCCTGTCATATTCATACTGTTAATTGCTCCGATACAAATTTTCTTAAAAGCCTCTTGACTTTTTAAGTATACAGGATATACTTACCTTTGTATAGTAGACACCCAAAAGTGCTATACTTACCCAAAGGATAGTGTAAAATGCACAAGTTTTCAATGCTGGATCAAGAACAGATCAAAAAGGCCAAATTAGCACCAGCGCCCCCACCACCCGAGGAGTTTGACCCGCGCCTTGAAGCCTTCGTCAATGAGTTGATCGGGCGCGTGGCCGATAAATGGACAATGGTTATTCTGGATGTGCTGGCGGAACAGGGTGAAATGCGGTTTACCCGTTTGTGGGAAATGGTCGAAGGGATCAGCCAAAAGATGCTGACCAAAACGGTTCGGCAGATGGAGCGGGATGGGCTGTTGACACGCACCGTGCATCCGGTTGTGCCGCCCAAAGTGGAATATAAACTGACGGAAGCGGGTCTCAGTCTTAGCGCGGCCTTTTGCGGGGTTTGGCTCTGGGCAGCCGAGCACCAGGAGCAGGTGGAAGAGGCCCGCCGCAAATTTGATGAGAGTTTGGGCAAGGTTTAAATGAGCAGCGAATACATTCGGCGGTTTCTAGAAGCGGTTGCCCATTTAATATTCAATGCCGGCCTGGGCGCGGATGCCTTGCTCGTGAAACGGATGTTTGATCGCGCGCATTTCGGTGACGAGGTCGGCAAAGTCGATCAGGTTTTGCGGGGCGTAACGGCCCGTGATGATCAGATGCAACATGGGTGGCTTATTCGCTTCTAACCAATCCAACACCGCGTTACTGTCTAGCCAACCATAGTGTAACGGGTAGGTAAATTCGTCGAGGATCAGTAGATCATAACCGCCATTGACAATGCGATCTTGAGCAATGTGCCAGGCGTGGCGCGCTTTAGCCGTTGTCTCATCCATGTTGTCGCTGGTCCACGTCCACCCGTCGCCGGTGGCGATCCAGTCGATGTCGCCCATGCGTTCGGCGGCTTTGATTTCCCCATACCGCGCGTTTTCGTTCTTCAGGAATTGGATCACGCCGATCTTTAACTTGCGACCCCAGGCCCGTGTCATCACACCGAGCGCGGCGGTTGTTTTGCCTTTACCTTCGCCCGTGTTGACAATCACCAACCCTTTTTTCTTTTTGGCGCGGCGGACGGCAGCGCGCACGGCCTCGGCGCTAGACAATGAATTGTCCGGCGCAACGTCATCCACTGAATCATCCGGCAAATTAGTGATTGGTTCGCTTAGAAATGGCTGAGCGGCTGGCATGGTTGCGGCCGCGGGATCAATTTCTAATGGCGCGTCGGCGCGCGCGCTTGGTGGATAGACCGGTTCCGCGCCGGCAGGATACAGCCGGTGAAAGATCAACGCTTCGACTGGCCGGTTATGCAAAATATGTTCTTGGTAGATCAGTGCCAACGCCGCCTCGTCCACGCTGTGATACCAGATGCCATCAGGATAGACAACCAGGATCGGTCCCTGCTGACAGACGCCCAAACAATCGGCCAGGGTGCATTTGACGCGATGGGGGTTGCGCAGCTTATTCAGGCCGAATTGGCGATTTAGTTCCGCCACAAGTGCATGCAGACGTTCGGCCACGTTGGCTTCCACACAATCACCATGATTGCAGATCAGAATTTGGCGGCCATAAGGACGCATGGTAGGGGGTGTCAGTTGTGCCATAGAGATCCTTG
>JAPLGZ010000901.1 GCA_026389895.1 Chloroflexota bacterium
TGGGTGAGACAGGCCACCTGCGCGTCCTGCGCGGTGAAATCGAGTTAACCAGCCAAGGCAAAACGCAAATGGTCAAGTGCGAAGGGTTTGATGGTGTACAAAAGGAACTAGCCGCTTTTGCCACTGCCATTCTCGAAGGTACGCCCCATCGCAATTCGGCACAAGAAGCGCTGCGCGATCTGGCCGTGGTAGAGGCCATGTTAGAGGCAGCCGAAAATGGGCAGCGCGTGGCCGTTCATCAGCGGTGATCAGGCAAGCGACGCATTTCTCAGAGTCCGCAATGGACATGCAGTCTGGACTCGAAACATCAGAAACCCGTTCTCATGCTGTAGCGCAGGAACGATCAGCGGCCACGTAAGGAAATCAAATTCTTGTCTATGCCCATTCGTTATTGGTTCTTTGTCGGTGGCACACTTTTACTGGTTAGTTTCGTGAGTTATGGCGTCTATGCCACCCAGCGGTTATTGCGCACCTGGCAGCCCGATCGCAACCTGATGTTGCTACCAGGCGAGAATATTCTACGCCTGGGGTTAATTGCCCTCTGTATTTTACTAGGACTAGGCAGCGGCCTGGAGTGGCGCCAATTGGGGTGGGTGCTCGGCAACAGCGCTCGACAACTGGTGCTCGGTGGTCTATGGGGCATTTTGCTGGCGATCTTCTTTGCGACAACAACCCAGTGGATTACCAGGCACAGTGATCCGCGCTTTTATTCAGCCGTGGTCATCAAAGCAATTGTGCCCACCAACCGTCGGGAATTGTTCCTGATCCTCCTGGCAATGATGCCAGTGGTCCTGGTAGAGGAACTGCTCTTTCGGAGTTTGCTTGTCGGTGGCCTGACCTCACTCTGGCCAGCCATGAGTCTGATTTTTGTCACAAGTCTGTTATTTGGCCTCTTGCATGCGCTACAAGGCATCTGGGGAATTGTCGGCGCAACCCTGGCGGGCCTGCTCTTTGGGTTGCTTTTTATCCAGCAAGGCAGTCTCCTCGCGCCACTTATCGCCCACTATATCGCAAACGCCTTGCAAATCGGCCAGGCGATGCGCTTACGCGACCAGTTATAGCTAGGCTGCGGGAAAATTTGTTGTCGCCGGCGGTGATGGTTTGCCAGCATAATAGCCTCGCCAGCCGTTCATGCGAATTTTCAATAGTTCGGTTAACATGCTCAACGTATTCTGCAGCGGGCGAACTTTACTGTTTTCGCCATAAAACCAAGTAACGGGGATCTCCACCATCCGCAAGCCATGGATGGAGGCAATGTGTAAGACCTCCACATCGAAGCCCCAGCCATCGATTCGTTGCAGCGAGAAGAGCAATTCGGCGGCGGCGCGATTAAAACATTTAAAGCCACACTGCGTATCTTGCACACCTGGCACAGCCAACGTCCGCACCAAAAAATTAAAAATCCGGCCCATAACGTGCCGATAGCCTGGCTCGCCATTGCGCACGGCGCCAGGACCTTCGCGGCTGGCAATGGCAATGTCATAGAGAGTGGCGTCGAGGGCTGGCGGCAAAAATTTTGTCACTTCCTCAATAGGCACGGCCAAATCGGCATCACAGATGACCCGATAATCGCCTTGTGCGGCCAACATGCCACGGCGGACAGCCTGCCCTTTGCCCTGGGGCGAATGGAGCAGTTGCACCTGAAAATTATCATCGCGGACAACGGCCGTTTGCGCAAAATCTTCAACGGCGGCGCTGGTGCCATCCACCGAGCCATTTTCGACCACCAAGATTTCTGAGCAATAGGCTTGTTGCCGCAAAAACGCTGCAATCCGGTGCAGCGTCGGTGGCAGGCGCAATTCTTCGTTGTAGGCAGGGATGATAATACTTAGAAATGGCCTGTCTAATTCTCCCACGGAACTTCCTCTCCTCATCGTCACAGCGATCTGTGAAGCCAAGCCTAGAAACACAATTTTGCCGACAAACAGGAGCCTCGGTCACACTTGTCAGTCTATCTAGCAGACGAGAAACGGCTGGCACAGTAAGGAGGCCGAATGGCGCCATCGGTATGGATGGTCATAGGGCAAGCGGTGATCTAGATTGATTTATTCTCTGGTCTGGTGGAGGGGGCTGACAGCCTGGGGTACTTGCCATGCAGGTCAGCCATTAAAATATGGAGCAGATCCCTCACACCACGCCAGGCATCGTTAATCAGATTGACACGGCGTGTCTCTTGATAGCGCCATAAAACGGGAATCTCTTGAATCCGATACCCCAAACGCTGGGCCACAAACAGAAATTCGACATCAAAACCGCTGGTGACACTTGGCCCCTGGATCGTGCCCAGCCGCACGGGGTGATAGAGTTGCAGATGATCCAAAATTTCGATGGCGGCGGTGCGCGTCATAGCCTTAAAACCACACTGCGTATCCGCGATCTTCAACCCAATCAGCAAATTTCTCAGGGCTACTTGTCCCCAACTGAGCAAGTAACGGCCAAGCGGTGCGCCTTCGCGCACAAGGCCGCGGCTGCCAATCGCCACCTCAGTCCAGGAATCGATCACACCTAGCAGCTTTGGCGCTTCTGTAATCGGCGTCGCCTGATCCATGTCGGTGAATAAAATTACTTTACCGCTCGCCGCTTGAATACCGGCCACAATCGCGGCCGCTTTTCCCGCATGGGCAATCCGAATCACCTGATCGGCCACGGTTTGTGCCAAAATGGCGGTTGCGTCTTGGCTGCCATCGTCAACAACAATTAATTCAGCATCCAGCGCTTGGGCCGCCAGCCAGGTGGCCACGCGCGTCAGCTTTCCAGCCTCGATGGCCGACGCTTCGTTATAGGCAGGAATAATCAGAGAGAGTTCAGTCATATTATCTCGGGAGCGATTAGGGTAATAAGCTCTTCAAGGCCAATAAAGAGCAGATTTGAACAATAATGGCGCCACCCCACAGCATATAGGCGCCGATCAATTGTTTACGATGGGCCATCCACATGCCCCACACCCCGTTGGCCAGCCATGCCAGCAAGCCAATACCCGGCAATAAGAACAATGCGGATTTGTTGCGCACAAGCTCAGGCAGACCGGCGCTTGAATGGCGAAATGGCAACTGATCGGGCAGACCAGGAAAACGCACCATTAACAGACCAAACAAGGCCAGCACACCAATGAAGCCGATACAGAGCAAGACCAAACCGGTCTGGCTTTCGGCAAAGAAGATCGGCAAGAGCGAGGCATGCTCTTGCTTAAGCTTGAGATAAACGGCCGGCCCCATTTGGAAACGCTCTTGCACAATTGCCAAAAACTCAGCCTCAGCCGCCGGTGCAATGGCAAAGACCGCAGCGCCAGTATCCAGCAACAGGCAATCTTTCAATGGGCGTGTTGCCAATAAGTGCAGATCTAGCAATTGTTGTGTGCGGGCGGGGCGTAAATGGGGACCTGGCCAGTGCAGCCAACCAGGCTTCGTCACATCATGTGCGTCACCGTGGACAATCCGCTTCACGGTGTGCAACGGGACAATCTGCCGGACATTCGCCCAGCGAATCGTGATGGCGTTGCGGTCTACCCAGTACTCCAAGGTAAATAAACTCCAGGTGCGATAGAGCAGGTGCAGCAATAATGGTAGGCTCGCCACAATCAGCAGGAGCAAAAAAAAGCGAATGCGATCAGTCGGGCGGCGAAAGGCCCAAAACAGTAGCAACAGATCGATCAAAGCAACCCACGCGCAGAGGATTAGCCCTTCCCAACGTGTTTTGCATGGCAGTGGTTTGAAAACCATTTGAAGTTCCCAGGACGACTAGATAAAAGATACCTGGCGGCATGGATGAGCAAGCTTATCCATGCCGCCAGTGATTCACGGATTTGCCGCGGCTTTCTGATGCCGCACATAGACGCGCACTTCATCGCTCGTCACGGCGTTGCCAGCCCGATCATAGGCAATGACCTTGACCGTATGGCCCTCGAAATAGACACCACGGCTGGTGCGAATTGCGCTAAACCCATCCGAGAAGGGGCGGATACGGCCGGGTTGCACGTCTGGGTCTTGACTGGCAAAACCCAGCCAATTTTGGGTGCCATCCACTTCAATCTGGTCGATATCACGCATGCGAATCTTCCAGCGATCATTGTAGGGAGCCACCGTACTCGTGGCAAAGCGCTCACCATCCATGAAATAGTCCACATGATCAACCGCCCAGTTGTCATCGACCAGCGCATTGATATTAATTTGCTCATCATCTTCCATCACATACAGGCGATCCGGTTGCGGATCATTGATGACGGCGGTGGGGGGGGTGTGATCGACATTGATCGGGACGCGCACTTCTTTGGCCCCGTCGCTGCGATTAACCGTCAGCCGCAAAGTATAGGCGCCTTCCCTCAATGAGCCGGTATCCAACATTTCTAGCGTGCCGCTCACCACTTCGGTTGTATGCTCTGGCCCAATCTGGTTCCACTGTTGCGGGTCAGTTCCCTGACCAATTTCCACTTTGAAAGGCCCACCTCGTGCGTTGCCTTTAATTTCGCGGACACCGTTGAGATAGCTACCGATCAATGGCGACATAATCGCGGCATTGGGGTCAAAATCTTGGGCGCTACCCGCCGACAATTCGGTGGGCGGCTGTGCTAGACCACTTTCACGCACCCAATCGGCTGCTTCTTGCGGCAGAATCTCATAAACTTGAAATTGACGTCGATCCGCTGGGGTCGTCGCTGTTGCTAGTTTGCCCGTTGCTTTGTCGATCTCTAAGGCCTGCCAGACATTGTCCTGAACTTTTGGTTCCGTGCCGGCAATAAAAATCTCATCCCGCTGGTTGGCGCCTGGGCAGCTCGGGCTCGGCAACAGGCCACTGGGCGTACAGACCACAAGGTTCACGATGCCTGGTGGTCGATCATACCAGATCGCCGGGAGATTCTCGTGGTATTTGCGCATGATGGCATTCCAAATCGGCGCCGCGCCCGAAAGACCGGTCACATTCTTCATCGATTCGTTGTCCGAATTGCCAACCCACACCCCTACCGTCAATTGGGGGGTAAACCCCATTGTCCAGTTGTCTTTAAATTGATTGGTGGTGCCAGTCTTGGCAGCGACTTTGCGATCAGGCAGCGTCACATCGCTATTGGCGCCAAAGGAGGGTGCGCGCGCGACATCATCGCTCATCATGTCGGCCATCACATACGCCGCTTCGGCGCTAAAAATTCGTTCGGTTTGCGGCGTCTGATATTTTTTCAAGACATTGCCGTCGCTGTCCACGATTTGCAGCACAGAGACGGGATTTAGATTTCGGAAACCAGGGCGCCGCTGATCCGGCAAGATTGGTTCGCCAAGCATGACGCCTTTATTCGCAAAGACGCTGTAGGCGAAGGTGTGATCCAACAAGGAGACTTCGCCGCCACCCAATACCAGGTTCAGCCCGTAATAATCCAACCCGCGATCCAGACCGTTGATGCCCATGCTGTGTGCAGTGCGGAGCGCATCGGCAATGCCCACCTCTTTTAGCACCCGAATGGCTGGGATGTTATAGGAGCGGGCCAGGGCGTTGCGGATCGAGACGGGGCCGTGATATTGATTGTCATAATTTTCTGGCCGGTAATACTTGCCATCGGCCTGTGGCAAAGCGGTCGGCACATCGAGAATCATCGAGGCGGCCGTCATGCCTTTTTCCAGCGCGGTCAGATAGACATAAGGCTTGAAGCTCGAACCCGGCTGACGAGGGGCCGTTGCCATATTGATCTGGCCGTCGATCTCGTCATTGTTGTAATCAAGCGAACCCACCATCGCCAAGATCTCGCCCGTGTCATTTTTAATCACGGTCGCCGCGGCATTGTGACCGTTTTTGCCATCGGCCAATAACTTGGCAATCTGGTCGCGGGCCACTTGTTCGCTATATTTCTGGAGATCCACATCTAACGTCGTGTAGATCTTTAACCCTTTGCGCCAGATAAAATAGGGGTCCTCAGCCGTGTTATATTGTTCCTTGATCTGGTCCAACACATAGAGGGCGAAGTGGGGGGCCGTCAACACATCAAAACGCTCGGCGACCGATTTACGCAGCGCCAACGGCTCACGGAAAGCAGCCTCGGCCTCGGCCTTGGTCACATAGCCAGCTTCCACCATCGCTTGCAAGGCCAACCCTTGGCGCTGTTTGGCCTCTTCTAGATTATTGATCGGGTTTAAGATCGGGAACTGCGGAATTGGCGCCAACATCGCGGCTTCGGCCAACGTTAAATCTTTGCTGCTCTTGCCAAAATAGACCTTACTGGCGGCCTCCACCCCATAGGCAAGATTCCCATACCCATTGTAGTTGAGATACCACTCAAGGATCTTATCCTTAGAGTAGCGGCGTGTCACTTCCATCGCCAACACGACTTCTTTTAATTTACGCGCATAACTCTGCTGGGCGCGTTCTTCGGGTGGAATCACCACGTTTTTGATCAACTGCTGGGTGATCGAAGAACCACCCTGGACGGCGCTGCCCTGCAAGTTAGAAGCAAAGGCGCGGAACAACCCACGCACGTTGATCCCAGGGTTATCAAAAAAGTTACGATCCTCGAGGGCAACAGACGCTTTCCAAGTCCATTGCGACATCTTATTGAGGGGCATAAATGTGCGGTCACCGCGAAAAGGCCGCGGGTCCACACTTTCATAGAGCAATTGTTTACCGGTGCGATCATAGATGCGGACGGTCTGAAAGCGATCTTGCTGGGTCTCAATGGCGCTGACATCGGGCAATTGCCGAGCATAGGCATTATAGACACTAACCACAGTGACGCCAGCCAGCCCCACGACAACAAAAAAGATAACGAACATTGTCGCCAGAATGGCGCCAATCCCTTGTCCGGCCCAGAGCCAGGGCCGGGGCCGATTCACCTCAACGCGGTGGCGTTTGCGCCGCGCCATCAAAATATAATCATGTCGGTCGAGTCTTTTCATAATCGCGCTATCGTACCATAGTGAATCACAAATGACCAAGATCCGCAGCCCGATAACCAGCACGTAGCACCAGCATCAAGTCGCGTCGAAATCGTAAGTTAAAATTGGATAGTTCTATAGTACTGATGGGTGATAAAACGATTAAAAAATCGGGGGTAAGCTAAATCCATGCATAAATGCTATAACCTTAATAACCGGGTCTACCTGCCGAATGTCAATAAGCAGCCTGTGACCACAGGTCAGTGAGCAATCTTATGCAAAATTTCCGAAAGCTACTGAGTGTCCGCTTGGGATTGTTAGTTGTGGTATGGCTTGGAGTGTTATTCTTTGGTTTAGCAGGCTGCAACGCAACGCTGGCATTCCAGCATTCCGACCCATTGCCCAAATTGCTCAAGGTGATCGAACTGCCCGAAGAGATCGCAACGGAGAGGATTGCTGTAATCCCTGGTGGTTATACCTATGCGCTGAATGATGCAACCAATAGTATCGCCGTATTAGACGGTCCTAAACTGGTGACGCTAATGCGCATGGGCAAACGCTATGACAAAATGTATCTGCGCGATATAGCGGTCCATCCACAAACCGGGTTGCTGTATGTAACTGATTCCGCGAACAACACTGTCTATGTCATCAGTAAAACGCAGGTCATTACCACTATCACCCAGCCCGGCATTGATTGGTCACCCCAAAAAATTGTGATTCACCCCAAGACCGGGTATGTCTATATCAGCGACGCACGCCTGGATCCGAGCCTGCAAGGAGGTGTAACTAGTGAAGTGGTCGTCATTTCTGGCACCCACATCATTACCAGTGTGGCAGTGGGGAAAGGCATTCAAGTACTCCAACCCGACCCGGATACAAACCGGATCTACGTCGGTCAGTCATTGCTATCGCATTACCCTGGCACATCAATGGTGGCGGTACTCGATGGCACACATCTGATTATGACCAGCACATTAGGCTACGAACCGACAGCAATCGAAGCGGACTATCAGATTAATGGCATTACCATCAATCAGCACACAGGGGAAATCTCTTTACTTGAGAACGAGAACAACGTGATCCACTGGCATGGAGACAGGCTAGAACGCATCCACCTCGGCAAAGACTACGGATTTGGTCCGTTGACGACTATCGGTCTAGACCCTAAACGCGACATTCTCTATGCGGGGGTCTTGCAAAGCCCGTATGCCGTTGCCCTCGTAAAGAATCAAGCGCCGGTACAGCTACGTATGGTCGCTGGGTCACACAGAATCGTCTACGATGCAACCCACGACTATATCTACACGGCTGACTACAATGGCCCAAGTCTGTCGGTCATCCGCGGCACAACCGTCCTGGCTTCACTCAGCACTGGGGGTGATGGCCCTTATGATATCGGCGTTGATGAGCAACGTGGCTATATCTATGTCTCGAATGCCGATAGCCATAGCGTTGCTGTCTTCGGCTTTGACCAGCCAGTCGCCAAACCTGCCCTCTGGCAAACCTTCCTGCCCTGGCTCGGCAAGTAAGTATAGCTGGCTTGAGGAACCGGTTTATTCCGATGACCGGTTCCTCAAGCCAGGCCTGACAAGACCACCCGTGCTGCCTTTTCCTCTTCTTGCCAATGACTAGCGAATGATCTCCCATGAAAAATCACCAAAGCTGACGACCCATGACCACAGCATGGCCCAGGCCACCGCGTCATGGCCTGAATGGCGATGGATAGCTAACGAACGCGGTAAGCTGAGTTGGAGGGGTGAATAGTACCGATGGAGGACTGACGCCACAGGAAAAAACGGCTAGAATCAGCAGAATACACGTTCGATTCAAGCGGATTTGACAATTTGTCCAAAATCACAAGATCAGGGGAAATAGCCATGAAACAGCAAAAACCATTTGCCCCCCAGATTTCTGCTATTGATTATGCTAACTATCATCACTTTGTGGGCCATCGGCGCTTTTGAACAAGGCCAAGCTTTGGCTGCCCACCTTTTTCAAACCATTCCGCCCATCCCTGCCACGCCTCTGTGTCACCCAGAGCGCGGGTGGCTACACGTTCGCCTTCCTGGGGTATCGGGGCAATGGCGATGGCACGACGACGCTCACCTTTCGGGTGACGAATACCAACAAGCAAGACGTCAGTCACATCGCATTTGGCACGGGAAATTGGACGCGCATGGCGCCAACCGATACCATGACAGTCACGAATAGCCTCGGTGCTTATCTGGTGGTTTGGACCAACACCAATGGTGAACCCGGCTTCCCGAGTTTCAAGTTTCAGCCGCAGTTCAGCGGCTTCAGCCAGGGCGCCAGCGATACGTTCAATTTTACGGTGGCTCATTTTGACCCCACCACCCCGCTCACGCTCCAGGCCAAGGCCGGGACAACCCGAACGCCGGTCACGCTGGCGCTGAATAGCCCGGCTTGCAATCTCACCGCGCCACCGCCGACGCCGGTCAGTCCATTGCCCACGCCAACGGCCACCCCGACTACAGCCTTTCCCAACACTGAAGTGTACGTGCTCAGCGCTAGCCTGTTGGCCTCCCCCTTGAGCGCGGCTGACAAAGCGGCGCGCTGGCGGCAAGGCTTGCCTGTGCCTCTAGCCACCATCGATACCTCGCTTGAGCAACCGGCTCATCCCCGACAAGACCACGCGAGCGAGGCCGAGGCGGTGCAAGCGGCGGCGGTAACCCTGACCGCCACCCCGGTAGCGGTCGACAACTGGCGAGAACGTGACCGAGAGAATGTGGAGCCTGCCACGCCGAAAGACAACCCATTTCCGAATAACACCGGTGATTGCGCCTGGTCCTTCACCCAAAAGGCGGGGGTAAAACAAAAATACATTTGGGGTGCTGGGATCGACCGCACCATGAGTCCCAGCCATGCCTTGTGGCCGGCTGGCGCGGTCAATAAAAATGCACCGCCAAGCACCCAGCCTTTGCCACCCAATACCCCTTACCCAGCCGATATGATTACGGGTGTGATCTGTAAGCTCGCCGTACCGGCGAACACCGACAACGTTTTGGCGGAGTTCCAGATGTGGTTTGAACTGGCTGATGCAGGCGATAGCCTGTCCGTCCAGTTCTATAGTGGCAATAACAGCGACGCGCCGGTGTATCGCGGCGGCTTGGAATGGCGGGGCAGCACGAGTGGCAAGGTAGCCCGCGACTGGTCGCTGTATCGGCTCTACTATCCAGGGCTAGCCAAGAACACGAACACGGTTTGGGTGCAGTGGCAGTTCAGCAGCGACACCAACGATAACCCGGCCAAAGGGCCGTGGTTGGATGATCTGGCCATATCCAGTTATCAGAAACCCACCAGCCAAGTGAGTTGTGAGACGATTAACCCGACGTTTGCCACCAACCAAAGCAAAGGCTTGGTGCTGCCCCCCTATGCCGAGGATATTAAGAATGGCGCGCCGGATCAAATTGCCGCGATGATTGGGCGCTTACAGACGGCGGGCGTCAACTGGGTGCGGTTGGAGTTCCGCGTCAATCCCAGCAGCTTTACCAATCCAGCCACCGATCCCCTAAACCCATTAACCAGCGCCTATAATCACGTTGACTTGCGTCATTATGATCGTTTGATTGATAGCCTATGCGCCAATAACATCGCCGTACTTGGCCTGGTTGACAATCAAACCATGGTGCGCCAAGATTGGCAAGGCGGCGGCGTTCTTCCTCCCAATTTTGTGCAGGATTTTAAAGATACTGTCACACAACTCGTCCAATACTTTGATGACCGCATTGGTCATTGGGAAATCTGGAACGAGCCTGATTATGACAAAAGCCGTCTCAAAGGTGACCAATACGCTTCATTGTTGCGCGACATCTTCAACGCGATTCGGGCTGTACAACCAAACGATAAGGTGCTCTTTGGCGGTCTAGGCGGCGTTGATCGTAATGCAATGACCTATTTTGGTACAGTCCTAGATAAGATACAGGCAAACCCGATTCCCTTTGACCTTTTCGCCCTCCACCCCTATCCTTCCGGCGAATATAACAAGGTGGATGGGCGCGTAGAACTGGAGCCCGGGTATTATCTGCGCGGCGAAATCGAGGCGCGCCCCGGCACGATCCTGACCAAATTTCGTCAAACACTGGACGACACCACTTTCTTCCCACCCAATCAAACCGGCAAACCCATCTGGGCCACCGAGCTAGGCTGGAACAGTGCGAAAGGAAAAATGACCTGTTCCAACTACCTGGACCTGGTGACAACTCAAAT